>NZ_CP107871.1:5373928-5674285 GCF_041432505.1 Streptomyces virginiae | reverse complement strand
CCGTCGGTGAGGCCGACCAGGAACACCGCGTCCCACTCCAGGCCCTTCGCGGCGTGCAGCGAGGCCAGGGTGACGCCCTGCACGGTCGGGGCGTGCTGGGCGGCCTTGCGCTCCTCCAGCTCGATCGTGAGGTCCGCCAGGGTGGCCCCGGGCCGGCTCCGGGCGAAGTCCTCGGCGAGCCGGACCAGCGCGGCCAGCGATTCCCACTGGTCGCGCACGGCGCCGGAGCCGGCCGGCGGCTCGCTGCTCCAGCCGGTGGAGCTGAGCACCGCCCGGACCTGGGAGCCCAGCTCCACGACATCGTCGAGCAGCGGGTCGTTCCCTCCGGAGCGGGCGGCTCCGCGCAGGGCGAGGAGTGCCTTCTGGACCTCCTGGCGCTCGAAGAACCGCTCGGCCCCGCGCAGCTGGTACGGAACCCCGGCGTCGGCGAGGGCCTGCTCGTACACCTCGGACTGGGCGTTGATCCGGTAGAGCACGGCGATCTCGCCCGCCGGGACGCCCGCGGCGATCAGGTCCCGGATCCGGTGGGCGACGCCCTCGGCCTCGGCGGGCTCGTCCGCGTACTCGGTGTGGACGGGGTCGGGACCGGCCTCGCGCTGCGAGATCAGCTCCAGCCGGTGCTCGGCGGCCCGCCCCTTGGCCTGGTTCAGGAGCCCGTTGGCCAGGTGGACCACCTGCGGGGTGGAGCGGTAGTCGCGAACCAGCTTGACCACCGTGGCCTGCGGGTAGCGGGTGCGGAAGTTCAGCAGGTGGTCGGGGGTGGCGCCGGTGAAGGAGTAGATGGTCTGGCTCGCGTCACCGACGACGCAGAGGCTGTCGCGCTCGCCGAGCCACAGGTCCAGCAGCCGCTGCTGGAGCGGGCTGACGTCCTGGTACTCGTCGACGACGAAGTGCTGGTACTGGGTGCGGATCTGCTCGGCGATGTCGTGACGGTCCTGGAGGATGCCGACGGTCAGGAGCAGCACGTCCTCGAAGTCGATCATGCCGCGGTCGCGCTTGAGCTGTTCGTACGTCCCGTAGATCTGGGCGATCTCGGCCAGGTCCCGAGGGGCCTCGCGACCGGACTTCAGGGCGGCCACCGGGTAGTCGGCGGGCACGGTCTGGGTGACCTTCGCCCATTCGATCTCGCCCGTGACGTCACGGAGCTCGTTGCGGTCGAGGCGGATCCGGCAGCGCGCGCCGGCCTCGGCCACGAACTGGATCTTGCGTTCCAGGAGTCGGGGCACCTCGCCGCCGACCGCCTTCGGCCAGAAGTACTGGAGCTGGCGCAGGGCGGCGGAGTGGAAGGTGCGGGCCTGGACCCCGCCCGCGCCCAGGGTGCGCAGGCGTCCGCGCATCTCGCCGGCGGCGCGGTTGGTGAAGGTGACGGCCAGCACGCTCGCGGGCATGAGCTGCCCGGACCGGACCCCGTAGGCGATGCGGTGGGTGATCGCGCGCGTCTTGCCGGTACCGGCTCCCGCCAGCACGCACACCGGCCCGCGCAGGGTCGTCGCGACCTCGCGCTGCTCCGGGTCTAGCCCCAGGAGCACCGCGTCCGCCGAGTCGGCGGCGGCGGGGAAGGATGAGGAGTGCGTTGCTGCTGTCACCCCGCCATGCTGCCAGGTCTCCTGAGTCGGGCGGGAAAATTGTCCACAGGCAGCACGAATCAGTCGTATCAGTCACACCGGGTGCGTGCGGGCGAGCGTACGGGAATGGCCGCAGGGTCCCGTACGTTCGAGTACTCGGACCACCGAGCCCTCACGAAGGAGAGCGCAGCATGCAGGACACGGGCACCGTCACGATGTACAGCACGACCTGGTGCGGCTACTGCCGTCGGCTGAAGACCCAGCTGGACCGGGAAGGCATCGCGTACAACGAGATCAACATCGAGCTCGACCCGGAGTCCGCCGCGTTCGTGGAGAAGGCCAACGGCGGCAACCAGACGGTTCCCACCGTGCTCGTGAAGTCCGCCGCAGGCAGCGAGTCCGTCATGACCAACCCGAGCCTGGCCCAGGTCAAGCAGGCCCTCGCCGTCTGATCGGCCGCGCGGACCGGGCGAGACCGGAGCACGACGGAGGGCCCCCGCCGAGGCGGGGGCCCTCCGTCGTGTCACAAAGCGGGGGAAGTGACGAAGGTTACGCGGCCGCCTTCGGCAGCGGCTCGCCGTACCAGAGCTCGACGAGCCGGGCGGCGATGGAGATGCCCGACGGGGGCAGCACCTCGCCCGACGCGAACGCCGCGCGCAGCTCCTCACGGGAGAACCAGCGGGCCTCCTCGATCTCCTCGCCGTCCACCGTGATCTCCGAGCTGGTGGCGCGGGCCGTGAAGCCCAGCATCAGGCTGTACGGGAACGGCCACGGCTGGCTGGCCACGTACTCGACCTCGCCGACCTTGACGCCCGCCTCCTCCCACACCTCGCGGATGACGGACTGCTCTATCGACTCGCCCGGCTCCACGAACCCCGCCAGCGTGGAGAAGCGGCCCTCCGGCCAGTGCACCTGGCGGCCCAGCAGCGCACGGTCGTGCTCGTCGGTGACCAGCATGATCACGGCCGGGTCGGTGCGCGGGTAGTGCTCGGCGCCGCAGCCCGGGCAGCGGCGGATGTGCCCGGCGGCCGCGACCACCGTGCGCTCCCCGCAGCGCGAGCAGAAGCGGTGCATCCGCTGCCAGTTCTCCAGCGCCACCGCGTGCACCATCAGCCCGGCGTCGCGCGGGGACAGCAGCAGTCCGGCCTCCCGCAGGCCGGCCGGGCGGGCCGACTGGTCCATGCGGCCGGGCAGCGCGTCCTTCTGCAGCGCGAAGTACCGTACGCCGTCCTCGTCGGTGCCCAGGAAGTAGCGGTGGGTCTCGGTGACCGGGGCCTCGAAGGCCGGGGTCATCACGATGCCGGTACCGCCGTCGGCGGTGTCGTCGATCAGGACCTGGCCCCCGGAGACGACGAAGACACGGGTCGTCGGGTGGCTCCAGGCCGCGGCGAGCCACGCCTCGTCGAGGCGGTGGTGCGCGGCGCGGTCGATCCCGCTGGGCGCGGCGAGCGAAAGAGGGCGCTCGGTGAGAGGGCGCTCGGTATGGGTGCTCACAGGTACTTCCAACTCCCCCGGTGGTGGGACAGGCAGGCAGGCTCGGTACGGCAGGTGTGTGCGGGTGTCAGGCGGTGGTGCGGTGGTGGTGATGGGCGGCCAGGTCTCCCCACAGGTACGCGGTCGTCTCGACGCCCTTGAGCAGGAGGTCCAGCTCGACCTTCTCGTTCGGCGAGTGCCAGCCGTCGGACGGCACCGAGATGCCGAGGAAGAGGACGGGCGCGTCCAGGACGTCCTGGAGGTCCGCGGCGGGGCCGGAGCCGCCCTCCCGCGTGAAGCGGATCTTCTCGCCGAAGGCGCGGCCCATGGCTCGGACGACCGACTGCAGGGCCGGGTGGTCCAGCGGGGTCAGGCACGGGCGGGTGGGCGCGCCGAAGGTGATGGAGTGCCGGATCCCGTCGGGGATCCCGGCCGCGACCCAGTCCCGGACGGCCGCCTCGACCTCGTACGGGTCCTGGCCGGACACCAGGCGGAACGACAGCTTGACGTGGGCGGAGGCGGGCACGATGGTCTTGCCGCCGGGGCCTTGGTAGCCGCCGCCGATGCCGTTGACCTCGGCCGTGGGGCGGGCCCAGACGCGTTCCAGGGTGGAGTACCCGGCCTCGCCCGCGGCCGCGTGGGACTTGGCCGTACGCAGCCACTCGGACTCGTCGAAGGGCAGCTCGGCGATGAGCGCGCGTTCCGCGTCCGTCAGCTCGGCGATGTTGTCGTAGAAGCCGGGGATCGTGACCCGCCCGTCGGCGTCGTGCAGGGCCGCGACCAGGCGGGCGGCGGCGGTGGCCGGGTTGGGCACGGCCCCGCCGAAGGCGCCGGAGTGGATGTCCTGGTCCGGGCCGTGGAAGTCGATCTCGCAGTCGGCGACGCCGCGCATGCCGGTGCAGACGGTGGGCGTGGTCTCGGACCACATGCCGGTGTCGGAGACGATCACGACGTCGGCGGCGAGCTCGGCGGCGCGGGCCTCGACCAGGGCGCGGAAGTTCGGGGAGCCGGACTCCTCCTCGCCCTCGATGAGGAGCTTGAGGTGCACGGCGGGAGCGGCGGCGCCGGTGGCGGCCAGGTGCGCCCGCACCCCGAGGGTGTGGAAGAACACCTGCCCCTTGTCGTCGGCGGCGCCGCGCGCGTACATGCGGCCGTCCCGGACCACCGGCTCGAACGGATCCGTGTGCCAGCCGTCGGCGAGGGCGGCGGGCTGCACGTCGTGGTGCCCGTACACGAGGACGGTCGGGGCGTGCGGGTCCTCGCTCGGCCAGTGCGCGAAGACGGCGGGAGCGCCGGGGGTCTCCCACACCTCGGCGACCGGGAAGCCGGTCTCCTTGAGCTTGGCCGCGAGCCATTCGGCGCTGCGGCGTACGTCGCCCGCGTGCTCGGGCTGGGCCGAGACGGAGGGAATGCGGAGCCACTCGGCGAGGTCGTCGAGGAAGGCGGCGCGGTGGGTGTCGATGTACGTGCGGACGACGCTGTCCGGCGGGGTGTCGCTCATGCCCACGAGCCTAGCTGTCCGCCTGATGGTCACCGTCCGGGTCCGATTCGCCTTGGAGGATCCGCTCAAGGCGGGCTCGGTCCGGGAGGTTGCGGGGGCGGATCACGCGCCCGCTGCGGACGTGCAGGAAGGCGGCGGTGACCCGGTCGAGGGGGGTGTTCGTGGCCTCGGCCCAGGCCACGCGGTAGACCGCGAGCTGGAGCGGGTCGGCCTCGGTGGTGCGGCCGGTCTTCCAGTCGACGATCTCGTACGAGCCGTCCGGGTTCTTGTAGACGGCGTCGATCCGGCCGCGCACGACCCGGCCGGCGAGGGTGAGCTGGACCGGGGCCTCCATGCGGTGGGGCGGCCGGTCCGCGTACGGGCTGCGCTCGAAGGCGGCCTTGAGGGAGTCGAGGTCGGCCTCGTCGGCGATCTCCTGGTCGGAGCCTGCGCCGGGGAGGTCGGCGACGGGGTCGAGGACGTCGAGGAACGGCAGGGGCAGCTCGTCGAACCGGGACTCCACCCAGGCGTGGAACCGGGTGCCCTGGCGGGCGGCGGGCTGCGGGGGGCGCGGCATGGGGCGGGCGAGGTCGCGTACGAAGCCCTGCTCGTCGGCGGCGAGCCGGAGCAGCTGGCTGGCGGACAGGGCGGAGGGCAGCTCGACGTCCCGGACGGCCGCGCGGGCACGGCGCAGCTCGCCCTCCAGGGCGTCGAGATCCCGGTCCCAGGAGGCGACGGCGCGGGCCTCTTCGGGAACCAGGTCGCCGCCGTGCCTCCCGGCGGGGTGTGCGGGGTCGGCGGGCACTGCCGTGCCGGGCCGCCTTCCGGCAACGGAACGTGTGGCGGCCGCGGGCGGGGCCGCCTCGGCCGCCCAGAGATCCTCGTCGGGCGCGGCGGAGGCCCAGAGGTCGGCCTCCGGCCAGAGGTCGTCGTCCTGCGGGCCGGGCACGACGGCGCCGGGTCGCCTCCCGGCGGTGGTCCCACCCGAGGTGGCCCCGTGGGGAGCCCGCGCGGTCGCGCCGTCCCCGGGCAGGGCTTCGCCCCAGGCCTCGCCGGCCCAGGGGTCGTCGAAGTCGGGTCCGGCCACGTCGGCCGCGTCGGCGGGGCGCGGTGCGGACGGGATGCCGTGCCCCGGGCGTGCCCAGGCGTCGCCCGCCCAGGGGTCGTCGAAGGCCGGACCGGCGGGCCGGGTGCCGTCGGCGGAAGGACCCGAGGGCCGGGTGCCGGCCGGAGGCGCGCCGGGGTCGTCCACTCGGCCCGTGGGTCGGGTGCCGGGGGCCGGGGCGGTGGGCTCCGGCACCCGGGCGTCGGACTCGGGGGGCCAGGTGTCCTCGGTCGGGGGTGGCTCCCAGGGGTCTTCGGCCGGCCACGGCTCCTCGCAGTCCGGGGGCCAGAGGTAGGGCTCCTCCTCCGGGGGCGGGGCCGCGAGGTAGGACTCCACCAGGGCGGCGGCCGCGCGGCGCAGGGTCAGGGAGTACGGGTCGAGCGGGAGGGGCCAGGAGTGGTCCGGGGCGGACTCGCCGGACAGGGCCGGGTTCTCGGCGGTGGGGTCGGGCTCGTCCGCCCAGGCCTCGATCTCGCCGAAACCGGCCGCGCAGTGCTCGTACAGGGCTTCCAGGAACGCCGACGGGCCGCGGCGCTTCTTCTGGCTCGGCCCCCACCAGTGGCCCGAGGCCAGCAGCAGGGAGCGCGGCCGGGTGAAGGTCACGTAGCCGAGGCGGAGCTCCTCCACCGCCTTGTGGTCCTTGAGCGCGGCCTTGAAGGCCTTCAGGCCCGCCGAGGTCCAGGCCGGGTCCCCGGGCAGGGTGGGGGCGTCGCCGCGCAGCGCGTACGGGAGGACCTTCGCGTACGAGGTCCAGGCCTCCGGCGGCTTCTCCTTCGGGAAGGCGCCCGCGCACAGGTCGGGGACCACCACCACGTCCCACTCCAGGCCCTTGGACTTGTGGGCGGTGAGCACCTTGACCGTGTTCTCGCCGCCCGGCAGTGCGTGGTCCAGGCCCTTCTCGTACTGGGCGGCCGTGCGCAGGAACGCCAGGAAGGCCAGCAGCGTGGCCTCGCCGTCCAGGGCGGCGAAACCGGCCGCGACGTCCATGAAGTTCGACAGCGTCTCGCGGCGGCGGGCCGCGAGCGCGTGCGGGGAGGCCGACAGCTCCACCTCCAGGCCGGTGGCGGTCAGCACCCGGTGCAGGACGTCCATCAGCGGGTCGGCGAGCGAGCGCCGCAGGTCGCGCAGTTCCTGGGCGAGGTGCGCGAAGCGGACCCGGGCCTCCGCCGAGAAGGGGAGGTCGTCCGGGGCCTGTCCGGCGCCGTCGAGGAAGGTCTCCAGGGCGTCGGCCAGCGACACGATCTCCGCCGGGTCCACGCCCTCCACGGCCGCCGCGAGCCGTTCGTCCGGGTCGGCCTCGGCGGGCGCGCGGCCCACCAGGAGCCGCGCCCGGCGGCCCAGCAGGGCCAGGTCGCGCGCGCCGATCCGCCAGCGCGGGCCGATCAGGAGGCGGACGAGGGAGGCGTTGGCGCCCGGGTCCTGGAGGACCTCGCAGACGGCGACGAGGTCGGCGACCTCGGGCAGGTGCAGCAGCCCGGAGAGGCCGACGACCTCCACGGGCACGTCCCGGTCCACCAGTACGGCCTGGATCTGCGCGAAGTCCCCGGCGGAGCGGCACAGTACGGCGATCTCGCGCGGCTCCGTCCCGGTGCGGACCAGGTGGGCGACGGAGTCGCCGAGCCAGTCGAGCTCCTGCGCGTGGGTCTCCAGCAGGGCGCAGCGGACCTGCCCGGCGGCCTCCGCGCCCGGCGCCGGGCGCAGCGCCTCCACGCCTTCGTGCATGGCGCGCAGCGGGGCGGCGAGGTCGTTCGCCAGGTCGAGCAGGCGGCCGCCGCTGCGCCGGTTCTCGCTGAGGGAGAGCCGGGTGGCGGGCGTTCCGTCGGCGTGCGGGAAGTGCTCCGGGAAGTCGTCGAGGTTGGCGACGGAGGCCCCGCGCCAGCCGTAGATCGCCTGGCAGGGGTCGCCGACGGCGGTCACGGCGTGGCCGGAGCCCGCGCCGAAGAGGCCGGAGAGCAGCAGTCGCTGGGCGACGGAGGTGTCCTGGTACTCGTCGAGGAGGACCACCCGGAACTCCTCCCGCAGCAGCGCCCCCACCTCGGGCCGGGTGGTGGCGAGCTGCGCGGAGAGGGCTATCTGGTCGCTGAAGTCGAAGAGGTCGCGGGAGCGTTTGGCGGCGCGGTAGCGGACGACCAGTTCCAGCAGTTCGAGGCGGCCGCGCACGGCCTCCGGGACCTTGCGGAGGTCCTCGTTGGTGAGCTTGGTGTCGGCGAGCACGCCCAGCAGCTCGGTGTCGTGCAGGCGCAGGTGCTCCGGCTCGACCAGGTGCTCGGAGAGCTCCCCGTCGAGCGCGAGGAGGTCGCCGACCAGGTCGGGGACCGATTTGGTGAGCGAGGGGTACGGGCCGGGGGCCTCGCGCAGCACCTTCGCCGCGAGCTGGAAGCGGGTGGCGTCGGCGAGCAGCCGGGAGCTGGGCTCCAGGCCGATGCGCAGGCCGTGGTCCTTCAGGAGCTGCCCGGCGAAGGCGTGGTAGGTGGAGATGCGGGGCTCGCCGCCGACCGCGTCCGCGTCGGCCGGGGAGGGGTCCGGGTCGGTGATGCCGGCGCGCGCCAGGGCCTTGCGTACGCGCTCGGACAGCTCACCGGCGGCCTTGTTGGTGAAGGTCAGGCCGAGCACCTGCTCGGGCGCGACCGCGCCGGTGCCGACGAGCCAGAAGACACGGGCGGCCATGACGGTGGTCTTGCCGGAGCCGGCGCCCGCGACGACGACCTGGGGGGCGGGCGGGGCGGTGACACAGGCCATCTGCTCGGGCGTGAAAGGGATCCCGAGGAGCTCCTTGAGCTGCTCGGGGTCGGTGAGGGCGGGCGGACGCGCGGGCACCTGAAAAGGCTAGCCGCCCCCACCGACAGCCCCGACCGGACGAACCCGGCCGGGCGACCCTGCCGACCGCTGCGGCCGCCGACCTCACTCGACGGTCTGGCGGCCCTCCGGGCGGGCGCTGCACGAGCTGCGGAAGGAACAGTGGTCGCAGTGGCGGCCGGTCGCGGGCGCGAAGCGTTCGTCCAGGACCCGGCCGGCGGCGGTGGCCAGCAGATCGCCGACCCACTCGCCGTCGAGCGGCTGCTGGGCCTGGATCTTCGGGACCGTGTCGCCGCCCTCCTTCTTGGGCGCGGCCTGGCGGAGCTGGACGAGTTCGGCGCCGCCGGACGCGGGGCGCAGGCCGTCGAAGACCTCGTCGACGGCGCCCTCGCGCACGGCGAGCTGGTACACGGCGAGCTGGGGGTGCCGGTCGACCTCGTCCTTGGTGGGCGCGGATTTGCCGGTCTTGAAGTCGACGACGTACGCACGCCCCTGCGGGTCCGACTCGACCCGGTCCATGGAACCCCGGATGCGGACGGCGACCTCGCCGGCTTCGAGCGTGACGTCGAACTCGTGCTCCGTGGCCACGGCCTCGCGGCCCCCGCGGTCGGTGGTGTGCCAGCGCAGGAAGCGCTCCAGGGCGGCGCGGGCGTTGTCCTTCTCCTGGCGGGACTTCCAGGGGGCGTCGAAGGCGAGGGCGTCCCACACGGAGTCGAGGCGTTCCATGAGGACGGCCAGGTCGGCTGGGGTACGGCCGGAGGCGACCTCGTCGGCGAGGACGTGCACCACGTTGCCGAAGCCCTGGGCGGCGGTGGAGGGGGTGTCGGCCTTGACCTCGCGGCCGAGGAACCACTGGAGGGAGCAGGTGTTGGCGAGCTGCTCCAGGGCGCTGCCGGACAGGGCGACGGGCCGGTCCCGGTCGCGGAGGGGGACGCTGCTACGCGTGGGCTCGTACAGGCCCCACCAGCGCTGCGGGTGCGCGGCGGGGACCAGGGGGCGGTCCTCGTCGTCGGTGAGCGCGGCGAGGCGGGCGAGGCGGCGGGCGGCCGCGTCGCGCAGGGCGGGCGAGGCGTCGGGGTCGACGGTGGTGGCGCGCAGCTCGGCCACGAGCGCGGCGACGGCGAGCGGGCGGCGGGGGCGGCCGGTGACGTCGCGCGGGGGGACGCCGAGCTCGGTGAGGAAGCGGGAGGGCTGGTCGCCGTCGTCGGCGGGGGCCTTGACGGCGGTGACCACGAGGCGTTCGCGGGCGCGGGTGGCGGCGACGTAGAACAGTCGGCGCTCCTCGGCGAGCAGGGCGCCGGGGGTGAGGGGCTCGGCGAGGCCGTCACGGCCGATGCGGTCGGCCTCCAGCAGGGAGCCGCGGCGGCGGAGGTCGGGCCACAGGCCTTCCTGGACGCCGGCGACGACGACGAGGGACCACTCCAGTCCCTTGGAGCGGTGGGCCGTCATCAGCCGGACGGCGTCGGAGCGGGTGACGCGGGCCGTCAACGTGTCGGCGGCGATGTCCTCCGCCTCCAGCTGTTCGAGGAAGTTGAGCGCGCCGCGGCCACCGGTGCGTTCCTCGGCGCGGGCGGCGGTGTCGAAGAGGGCGCAGACCGCGTCGAGGTCACGGTCGGCGTTACGGCCGGCCGCGCCGCCGCGGCGGGCGCTGCGCTCCAGCCGCTGCGGCCAGGGGGTGCCGTCCCAGAGGACCCACAGGGCCTCCTCGGCGGTGCCGCCGCCCTGGAGCAGTTCGCGGGCCTTGCGCAGGAGCAGGCCGAGGCGCTGGGCGCCGCGGGCGTAGGCGGGATCGTGCGCGGTGAGCCGTTCCGGCTCGGCGAGGGCGCGGGCGAGCAGGACGTCGGAGGGCGCGGGCACCTTGACGCCGGCGGCGCGCTCCTCGTCCCGCAGGGCGCGGCCGAGCCGCCGCAGGTCGGCGGCGTCCATCCCGCCGAGGGGGGAGGCGAGCAGGGTGAGGGCGGCCTCGACCGGCTCGCCTCCGACCGGCTCGCCTCCGACCGGCTCGCCTCCGGCGGGGTCGGCCGGGCTCGCGGGGTCAGGTCCCGGGCCCTCCACGACGGCGTCGGGCTCGTCTCCGGCGGGGGATGTTTCCCGCCCACCCACCCCGACAGCGCGAGCGAGCTCGCCGGCCTGGTCGCCTTCGGCGGGGTCGCCGGCACCCGGCTCGGCGTCGGCAGAGCCGGGCTCGACGGCGTCGGGGTCGGCTCCCGAGGGGCCCGCGTCCGGCGTCGCTGCGGCGGCGGAGCCGGTGGGGGGCACGGGGTCCGTAGCCGGTTCGGCCTCGGTGGCCGCGACGCGGAGGGCCGTCAGGAGGGGGGAGACCGCCGGTTCGTGGCGCAGCGGGGTGTCCGCGCCGTCCGTCTCGACCGGGACCCCCGCCGAGATCAGGGCGCGGCGCATCGCCGGTAGGGTGCGGCCGCCCGCGCGGACCAGGACGGCCATGTCCTGCCAGGGCACCCCGTCCTCCAGGTGGGCCCGCCGCAGGATGTCGGCGATGTTGTCCAGCTCGGCGCCCGCCGTCGGGTACGTGAAGACCTCCACCCGGCCGCCGTCCCGCGCCGGCGTGAGATTCCGGTGGGCGCGGACCGCCTCGGCCGGCAGGCGCGGGACCGGCATCCGGGTGGTGAGCAGCCGGGTGGCGGCCAGCAGGGCCGCTCCGGAGCGGCGGCCGACGGTCAGGGCCGCGACCCGCGCGCCGGGGAACGCCGACTCGAAGTCCAGGATGTTGTTGATGTCTGCGCCGCGGAAGGCGTAGATCGACTGGTCCGGGTCGCCGAAGGCGACCAGCGTGCCGCCCGGGCCGGTCAGGGCGCGCAGCAGTCGCAGCTGCGAGGCGTCCGTGTCCTGGTACTCGTCCACGAAGATCGCGTCGTAGGCGGAGGCGAGGGCCGGCGTGCGTTCCGCGAGGAGCACCGCCCGGTGCAGGAGCTCCGCGTAGTCCAGCGTGCCCTGCATGTCGAGGACGTCGAGGTACTCGGAGAGGAAGGCCGCCGCCGCCTTCCAGTCCGGGCGGCCGATGCGGTCGGCGAACGAGGAGAGGGCCTGCGGCCCGAGGCCCAGCTCGCGGGCTCGGGCGAGGACCGCCCGAACCTCGTCGGCGAATCCGCGGGTGGTCAGCGCGGCCCGCAGGTCGTCCGGCCAGCGGATGGAGCGGATCCGGCGCTGGCCCTCCAGGAGGGTGCGGACCATGACGTCCTGCTCGGGGCCGGACAGCAGCCGCAGCGGGTCGGCGAAGAGGTCGGTGTCCTGGTGGGCGCGGACGAGTCCGTAGCAGAAGGAGTGGAAGGTGGTGGCCTGCGGGGCGCGCGCGCCGCCGAGGCGCAGGGCGGCCCGGTCGCGCAGTTCCACCGCCGCCTTGCGGCTGAAGGTGAGGATGAGAATCCGGGCGGGGTCGGTACCCGCTTCCACCCGGGCGGCGACGGCTTCGACCAGCGTGGTCGTCTTCCCGGTGCCCGGTCCGGCGAGGACCAGCAGTGGTCCGCCGGCGTGGTCAACCACCGCCCGCTGCGCTGCGTCCAGCACAGGGGGATCCACCCGTTCCGGCCCGGTGCGCACGAGGCGGTACGCGTCGGGGGTCCGCGTACGCCGCCGTTCGGTGCGGTCCGAGGAAGAGGTGATCACGTGAGGTGCCGGTCCTGGTGGGTCTGCGGGGCGTGGCGGTGGCGGTGCTGCCGTGACGGCTCGGGCGGAAGCCGCCGCGGAAGCCGAAGAGGCAACGCTACGGCAACGGGCCGACGCCGCGCAGTCCCCCCGGGTACCCCGGACGGGCGTTCGGGCCGTCGCCCGATCGCCCGTCCGGGCCTCGCATGGCCGAAGCTGTCAGATGTGAGCCTCGTCGCGTCCGTCGCCCTGTCCGCCGTCCTGTCCGGGGGACCCGTCCCAGCGCGCCCGGCGCATGTCCAGCCGTGGCTCGCCGCCCGCCGTCAGGCGCAGCGGGGTGGCCTCGGTCCGGTAGTGCTCCAGGGCGCGCACCTCGTGTCCGGGCAGCGGCAGGCCGTCCGCCCGCACCACGCGCCACCAGGGCACGGCTCCCCCGTACAAGGCCATGACACGCCCGACTTGGCGCGGTCCTCCTTCGCCGAGCCATTCGGCGACGTCCCCGTATGTCATCACCCGGCCGGGCGGAATACGCTCGGCCACCTCCAGTACGCGCTCCGCGTACGCGGGCAGCTCCTCACTCATTCGGCACATGGTGCAGTACGTCGGCCGCGCTCGGGCGGAGGTCTCGCTTCCGCACCGGCGCGCACCCTGATGCCCCGCCGACCCGTCGGTCCGTGCCACCATCTTCCGGGCGGTGACTGGTGATACGTGATCAAGAAGAGACGGATGTGACGACGAAGGAGCAGGGTGTGAGCCCTCCGGACGGCGCGGCGACCGACGACGGCGCACGCCCTGACGACGGCCGCGCCCCCCGCCCCGAACCCGTCCCCGAGCCCCGTCCGGAGCCCCCGCGCCCCGACGGCGGTGCCGGCCGCACCGGCGAGGCCGCGGCCACCGGGACGACGCCCGCCGGGACGACACCCGCCGGAGCGACGCCCGCCGGGACGACGCCCGCCGAGGCCGAGGCCGGTGACGCGCGGCCCACCAGGGCCAAAGCCACCGGAGCCAAAGCCACCGGAGCCAAGGCCTCCGCGGCCGCGGAGGGCGCGCACGGTCACGCCACCACGGACGCCGACCGGGTCGAGGTCGACGAACCACTGCTCGCCGCCCGCGTGCACCGACCGTCCGACCTCGTACGTCTGCTCGTCGGCATCCTCGGGATCGCCGTCCTCCTCGCGATCGCCGCCTTCGCCCACGGCACCACCGTGGGTCTGGAGGAGGACATCAGCAAGGGCACCGGCCAGGCACCCGCCCTGTTGATCAAGGTCGCCGCCCTGGTCTCCAGCATCGCGGTGCTGCTGCTGCCCGTCGCCTTCGCCATCGAGCGGCTGATCAAACGCGACGGGCTGCGCATCGCCGACGGCGTGCTCGCCGCCGTCCTCGCGCACGGCGTCACCCTCGCCACCGACCTGTGGGTCTCGCAGGCCGCCCCCGACACCATCCAGGACGCCCTGACCCGCCCCGCGGCCGGTGGCACCCTCACCGACCCGGTGCACGGCTACCTCGCGCCCGTCATCGCGTACATGACCGCGGTCGGGATGACCCGCAGACCCCACTGGCGCGTCGCCCTGTGGATGGTCCTGCTGCTCAACGCCTTCGCCATGCTGGTCAACGGCTACACCACCCCCTTCTCGATCATCCTCACGGTGCTGATCGGCTGGAGCGTCGCCTACGGCACCCTGTACGCCGTCGGCTCGCCCAACGTCCGCCCCACCGGTCAGCACCTCCTCGCCGGACTGCGCCGGGTCGGCTTCCAGCCGGTCAGCGCGATGCGCGCCGAGATGCCCGAGGGCCCCGAACCCTCCGAGGCCAACGACCGGGGGCGCCGCTACCACGTGACCCTGGAGGACGGGCCGCCGCTGGACGTCACGATCGTCGACCGCGAGCAGCAGGCCCACGGCTTCTTCTACCGGGTCTGGCGCCGGCTCACCCTGCGCGGCATCACCACCGGGCGCAGCCTGCAGTCGCTGCGCCAGGCGCTGGAGCAGGAGGCGCTCCTCGCCTACGCGGCCATCGCGGCCGGGGCGAACGCGCCGAAGCTGATCGCCACCTCCGAGCTCGGTCCGGACGCGGTGATGCTCGTGTACGAGCACCTGGACGTCCGGGCCCTCGACGCGCTCGCCGACGAGGAGATCACCGACGAGCTGATCCACCACACGTGGGAGCAGGTACAGGCCCTGCAGTCGCGGCGGATCGCGCACCGGCG
Source organism: Streptomyces virginiae (assembly GCF_041432505.1). Taxonomy (GTDB): domain Bacteria; phylum Actinomycetota; class Actinomycetes; order Streptomycetales; family Streptomycetaceae; genus Streptomyces; species Streptomyces virginiae_A. The sequence continues at coordinate 5,660,060 of NZ_CP107871.1, read as the reverse complement.
GCTGACCGGGGACGCCCTTGTGGTGGATCGTTCCGGCAATGTCATCCTCACCGACCTGCGCGGCGGCGAGATCGCCGCGGGCGACCTGGTCCTGCGCATGGACATCGCCCAGCTGCTGACCACGATCGGCCTGCGGGTCGGCGCGGAGCGCGCGGTGGCCTCGGCCGTGTCGGTGCTCGGCCCGGACGCGGTCGCGGACTGTCTGCCGCTGCTGCAGCCGATCGCGCTGAGCCGTTCCACCCGGGCGACGCTGCGCAAGCTGGCCCGGGAGCGGGCGGAGCGGCAGCGGGAGGCCGTACTGGAGTCCTCGCGGGCGGCGAAGGCGGCGCGCGAGGCGGAGTCCGCGGCCTCCGCGACACCGGTCTCCGCCTCGGCCGCCGCCGACCGCAAGGCCGAGAAGAAGGCCCTGGAGGACGCGCTGGACGGGGCCCGCGAGGAGGATCTGCTGACCCAGATCCGCCACCAGGTACTGCTGATCCGCCCGCAGGCCCCGGTGGAGCCGGCCCGGCTGGAGCGGATCCGGCCGCGGACGCTCGTCTCGTTCATCGCGGGCGCCTTCGGTTTGTACTTCCTGCTCACGCAGCTCGCCCACGTGGACTTCGCGACGATCATCTCCGAGGCGGAGTGGGGCTGGGTCGGGGCGGCGCTCGCCTTCTCGGCACTGACCTACTTCGCGGCGGCGATGAGCCTGCTGGGCTTCGTTCCGGAGCGGGTGCCGTTCCTGCGGACCGTGATCGCGCAGGTGGCCGGGTCGTTCGTGAAGCTGGTGGCCCCGGCGGCCGTCGGCGGTGTCGCGCTGAACACCCGGTTCCTCCAGCGGGCGGGGGTCCGGCCGGGGCTGGCGGTCGCGAGCGTGGGCGCCTCCCAGCTGTTCGGGCTGGCCAGCCACATCGTGCTGCTGCTGTCCTTCGGCTATCTGACCGGGACCGAGAAGACGCCGGAGATGACCCCGTCCCGAGCCGTCATCGCGGGTCTGCTGACGGTGGCCGTACTGGTCCTGGTGGTCACGGCCGTCCCGTTCCTGCGGAAATTCGTGGTGACCCGGGTACGGGCGCTGTTCGCGGGCGTGGTGCCGCGCATGCTGGACGTGCTCCAGCGGCCGAAGAAGCTGCTGACCGGCATCGGCGGGATGCTGCTGCTGACCGGCTGCTTCGTGATGTGCCTGGACGCGTCGATCCGCGCCTTCGGGGGCGGCGAGGCCATCAGCTACGCGAGCATCGCCGTGGTGTTCCTGGCGGGCAACGCGCTGGGCTCGGCGGCTCCGACGCCGGGCGGTATGGGCGCGGTGGAGACCACCCTGACCCTCGGTCTGATCGCGGCGGGGCTGGAGAAGGAGGTCGCCTTCTCGGCGGTCCTGCTGTTCCGCCTGATGACGTTCTGGCTGCCGGTCCTGCCGGGGTGGATCTCCTTCAACTTCCTGACCCGCAAGGAAGCCATCTGACCTCCGGCCGGGTCGGCGGATTCGGCTCCGGCCGGCGGATGCGGCACCGGGTCGCCCCCGTACCCGCTACGGCGCTTCGCGCCCGCGCCGGGGGCGCCGGCGGGGCCGGAAGTTCCGGCCGGCGGGGGCGGTGCCGGTTCGAGCGCGCCGCCGCTACCGGGGCATCCGTACGGAGAACTCGTTGCCGTCGGGGTCGAGCATCGGAACGTCCCGGCTCTCGCCCTCGCCGGTGACGGCAGCGGTGTCGGCGCGCCGCGCACCGAGCGCGAGCAGGCGGTCGATCTCCGCCCGCGCGTCGGCGCCGGGGGGGAGCGCCAGCTCCAGGTACAGCCGGTTGCGGCCCGTCTTCGGCGGCACCGGAGGACCACCCCACGTGATCTTCGTCCCGCCGTCCGGCGACTGGACCGCAGTCTCCTGGTCCTGGTCCCAGACCAGCGGCCACCGCAGGGCCTGACTCCAGAAGTAGCCGACCTCCTGTGTTCCGTCGCAGGCCAGCGCGCCGATGACACCGGTGTCGGCGAGGAACTTGTTGCCCGGCTCGATGACGCAGAACTCGTTGCCGTCGGGATCGGCGAGCACCACGTGCCCCTCCTCCGGAAGCTGCCCCACGTCGATGTGCCGGCCGCCGAGTTCCAGTGCCCGGGCCACCGTCCGGCGCTGATCGTCCGGGGATGTGCTGGTCAGGTCGAAGTGGGCCCGATTCTGGCCGGTCTTCGGCTCCTGGCCCGGAACGAAGCGGATGCGGAACCCGGCGGCGTCCGGAGGCAGGATCACGACGTCGCCGTCCGCGCCGTCGGCCGTCTCCCGACCCAAGAGCCCGGCCCAGAACCGCGCGAGGTCCGCGGGCCGGGTCGTGTGGAAGCAGATCGCGAACAGTTGACCGGTCATACCGTGCATCTCCGTTCCGCGGCCGACTCGGCGCGCCGGCCCTCAGGGCGAGCGCAGCCTACGGGTGGCCGCACGGCACCCGCACCCGGGTTTCCCCGCCGCGCTCACCCGGGCTCCCTGCGCCGTCGAGGCGGCCCGGGGCCGGGCGCGGGGCGTCGTGGGCCGGGGAGGAGCCCCGCCCCCCGTTCGGGTCAGCGCGCGGGCGGGCTCGCCACGGGGCGCACAGGATGGGGACATGCCGACACACGCCTGGCGGGTCACCGCCGCCGCCACGCTAGCCGCCGGGATGCTCGCCACGGCCGCCTGCTCCGGCGACGGCGACGGGAAGAAGACGAGCGCCGACGGCACCCCGGAGGTCAAGCCCCTGAAATGGGGTGACTGCGAGGCCCCGACCGCCGCGCAGGGCGGTGGTCAGGCCCCGCCCAAGGACTGGCAGTGCGCCACCCTCGACGTCCCGCTCGACTACGCGAAGCCCGAGGGCGAGACGATCCCGATCGCCCTGATCCGGGCCAAGGCACGGGACCAGAAGAATCGACTGGGCTCGTTGGTCTTCAACTTCGGCGGCCCCGGCGGCTCCGGGATCAGTACGCTGCCGGGCGCCGCGAAGGAGTACGAGGCCCTGCGCGCCCGGTACGACCTGGTCAGCTTCGACCCGCGCGGGGTGGGCGGCAGCGATCCGGTCCTGTGCGAGAACGACAAGCAGCTGGACCAGTACTTCAGCGAGGACTCCTCCCCCGAGACGCCGGAGGAGGAGAAGGCCTTCGTCGAGAACATCCGCGCGTACCAGGAGGCCTGCGAGAAGAACTCCGCCAAGCTGCTCCCCCACGTCGGCACGGAGAACGCCGCCCGTGATCTGGACCGCATCCGGCAGGCCCTCGGTGACGAGAAGCTGAACTACTTCGGCATCTCCTACGGCACCGAGTTGGGCGGGGTCTACGCCCACCTCTTCCCCAAGAACGTCGGCCGGGCCGTCTTCGACGCCGTCGTGGACCCGACCAAGACCGCCGAGGAGAGCGCCCTGGGCCAGGCCAAGGGCTTCCAGCTCGCGCTCGGCAACTTCGCCCAGGACTGCGTGGACCGCGGTGACGAGTGCCGGCTCCAGGGCAGCACGCCCAAGGAGATCGAGGCCAACATCATCAAGCTGCAGAAGGCGTTGGCCGCCAAGCCGATCCCCGGCATCGGGGACCGGATGCTCACCGAGACCCAGGCGACCAACGGCATCGCGCAGGCCCTGTACTCCCAGGAGTTGTGGCCGCTGCTGGAACAGGGCCTCGACGAGGCGGAGGGCGGTCAGGGGCAGTTGCTGATGGCTCTGTCGGACGCGCTCAACGGCCGTGACCAGCAGGGGCGTTACAGCAACATCGGCGCGGCCAACACGGCCATCAACTGCGTGGACGACAAGGAGCGTTACACCCTGGAGCAGACGAAGGCCAAGCTGGCGGAGTTCCGCGCCGCCTCGCCGGTCTTCGGGGACCTCCTCGGCTGGGCCATGATGTCGTGCACCGGCTGGCCGGTCGCCGGCACCTGGGAGACCCCCGACGTCTCGGCTCCGGGCTCCGAGCCGATCCTGGTGATCGGCAACACCGGCGACCCGGCCACCCCGTACGAGGGCGCCCACAAGATGGTGGAGCGGCTGGGGCCCGGCGTGGGCGTGGAGCTCACCTACAAGGGTGAGGGGCACGGCGCGTACAACAGCGGCGACCCGTGCGTGCAGAAGGCGGTCAACACCTATCTGCTGGACGGCGAGCCGCCGGCCGACGGCACCGTCTGCACCGCGGCCGCGAACCCGACGGCGCCGCCCCGGACACCGGAGCAGCCGACGCCCGCCTGATCCGGGCCGTGTGCGCGTCCGGGGCTGGGGCTGGGGCTGGGGCCGGGAACGCCGAAGGGGCCGTACCTCGATCACGAGGTACGGCCCCTTCGGTCACCACCGGTGGGCCCGGGGCGTCGTTCTAGTAGACCGGCTTCTCGGGCTCGATCTGGTGGACCCAGCCGATCACGCCGCCGCCGACGTGCACCGCGTCCGCGAAGCCCGCGGACTTCAGCACCGCGAGGACTTCCGCACTGCGGACACCCGTCTTGCAGTGCAGGACGATGCGCTTGTCCTGCGGCAGGTCCTGGAGGGCGGTGCCCATCAGGAACTCGCCCTTGGGGATCAGCTTCGCGCCGGGGATCGAGACGATCTCGTACTCGTTGATCTCACGGACGTCGATGATCTCGATGGGCTCGTCGGTGTCGATCCACTCCTTGAGCTGCTTGGGAGTGATCGTCGAACCGGCGGCCGCCTCCTGGGCCTCCTCCGACACGACGCCGCAGAAGGCCTCGTAGTCGATGAGCTCGGTGACGGTCGCGTTCGGACCGCAGACCGCGCAGTCCGGGTCCTTGCGGACCTTGACCTGGCGGTACTGCATCTCCAGGGCGTCGTAGATCATCAGGCGGCCGACCAGCGGCTCACCGACACCCGTGAGGACCTTGATGGCCTCGGTGACCTGGATGGACCCGATGGACGCGCAGAGCACGCCCAGCACGCCGCCCTCGGCGCAGCTCGGGACCATGCCCGGCGGCGGGGGCTCCGGGTAGAGGCAGCGGTAGCACGGGCCGTGCTCGGACCAGAAGACCGAGGCCTGGCCGTCGAAGCGGTAGATCGAGCCCCACACGTACGGCTTGTTCAGCAGCACGCAGGCGTCGTTCACCAGGTAGCGCGTGGCGAAGTTGTCCGTGCCGTCGACGATGAGGTCGTACTGGCTGAAGATCTCCATCACGTTCTCGGCTTCGAGCCGCTCTTCGTGAAGGACCACGTTCACGTACGGGTTGATGCCCAGCACGCTGTCGCGGGCCGACTCGGCCTTGGAACGGCCGATGTCCGCCTGGCTGTGGATGATCTGGCGCTGCAGGTTCGACTCGTCGACCTCGTCGAACTCCACGATGCCCAGCGTGCCGACACCGGCCGCGGCGAGGTACATGAGGGCGGGCGAACCGAGACCGCCGGCACCCACGGCCAGCACCTTGGCGTTCTTCAGGCGCTTCTGGCCGTCCATCCCGACATCCGGGATGATCAGGTGCCGCGAATACCGGCGGACCTCGTCAACGGTGAGCTCAGCTGCTGGCTCGACCAGCGGTGGCAGCGACACGGGCACTCCGGAGGTGGGAGCATCCCCGCAGGTGCAGGGAGCGAACTGAATGGTTGTTCTCTCCGTAACACTGCCACGGCCGTCTTCATTCCAAGACACCTGTCCCGATGCGTGAGACGATTTCGTCCCAGTACGCGGGCATGGAGGCCCACGGGTCGCTGCCGCGCGCCCCGAGCCGGTCGGTGAACCAGATGGTGCCCGCCCCCTGCCAGCGGGCGATGCGCATCGCCTCCTCCAGATGCGCGCGCGGCACCCCGTGCACGAGATGGCAGAACCGCTCCGCCGGATGGTCCGCGGTCCACTCGGCCACCTGCGACCAGCGGTAGTCGGACCAGGCCCCGGAGAAGGTGACCAGCTGGTCCGCGGCCTCCGCGTAGCCCTCGTACGGGTGCGTGCCGTGCCCGAGCACGATCCTCAGGTCCTCGCCGAGGCCCCGCAGGGAGTCCACGACCCGGCACACCGAGGCGAGGTCCGCCTTGTCGGCCGGGGTCCCGGCGAGGTAGAAGCCGCCGACCCCGTACCAGTCGCGGAAGCGGTGGGCGTCGGAGATCAGCTCCCCGAAGGACCGCGATCCGTCTCGCATCGCGAGATGGCCGAGGATCATGCCGCCCGCGCGGCGCAGCTTGGCGGCCGCCTCCGTGCAGTGCGGGTCGGGCCGCCCGCCCGGGCCGTCGGCCACGTTGAGCACGGCCCAGTGCAGCGGGGTGCCGGGGCGGGTCAACTCGGCCCACTCGACGGGGGCGAGCAGGGGGTGCGCGTAACCGGGGATGCCGAGACCGAGGCGGCCGGCCTCGGTCGCGGCGGCGGTCATGGACCCCGGCGGCGTCGTCAGATGCGGCACGCCGCCTCCATCCAGATGTCCGCGAGGGACTCCTCCAGATTGATCCGGGGCCGCCAGCCGAGCCGGTCCCGGGCGGTACGGACATCCGCCTGCTGCCAGGCTCCGCAGCCGTCCGGGTAGGGGTACGGCTGGGGCGCCGCGGCGGCCATCTGTTCGGCGGTGGCCTCCGAGCGCGGGGAGCCGATGGTGGCGAGTCCGGCCGGACGGCCGGGGTGCCCGTGCGCCTGCTGGGGCCCGCCGTGCGGGACGTCCAGCTCGTGCAGGGCTCCTCCGTACCCGGCGACCCGGGCGAGGACCGCGGCCGCGTCGCGCAGCCGGACCGCGCGGCCCGTGCCGATGTTGACCACGCCCTGGGCGGCGGACAGCGAGGCGGCGTGCACGGCCCGCGCCACGTCCCGTACGTCGACGAAGTCGCGTTGCACGCCGAGCCCGCTGAGCTTCAGCTCGCCGTCGCCGGCCTGCATCGCGCGGCGCATGGCCTCGGCGAGCCGGCCGAGCGGGGATCCGGCGGGGGTGCCGGGGCCGACGGGCGAGAAGATCCGCAGGACGACGGCGTCCAGCCCGGAGCCCAGGACCAGCTCGGTGGCGGCCAGTTTGCTCACGCCGTACGGCCCACCCGGTCTCGGCACGGCGTCCTCGGCCGTGGACGATCCGGGCTGACTGGGCCCGTACTCGGCGGCGCAGCCGAGCTGCACCAGCCGGGCGCCGCAGCCGCTGCGGCGCAGCGACTCGCAGATCGTCGCGACGGCGACGGTGTTGTGCCGGGTGAGCTCCCGGGCCCCGCCCCGGGTGGCGCCCGCGCAGTTGATGACGACTCCCGGATGGACGGCGTCGAGGAAGCGGGTGAGCGCGCCGGGGCTGCCGGTGGCGAGGTCGAATCGGACGTCGGCGTCGTCGCCGCGGCCGAGCGCGGTGAGCTGGACGGCGGGGTCGGCGAGCAGCCGGTCGGCGACGTAGCGGCCGAGGTATCCGTTGGCTCCGATCAGCAGCACCCTCATCGCGTGACCCCTTGGTTGGTTGGCTGGCCGGTCATGTCTGTTTCTCCTTGTGGACGGATGGTCGAACGGTTGGGGCGGGGTACGGGTAAAGCGCCTCGGCGTCGGCTCCGAAGGTCTGGGGACGTCCGAGGACGTCAGGGCCGCGCATGCGCGGAGGCGCGGGCCAGGGCGAGTACGGCGTGTACGAGGAGTCCGGCCGCGGCGGCGAGGGCCGCCGCGGGGACGGGGACCAGGGCGAGGACCAGCCCCGCGCAGACGGGTGCGCGGTGGGCTCCGTGCCGCAGCAGGAGCCGGGTCAGGAACAGCAGCAACGCGAGGGGAACCGCCACGGGGAGCGGCGTGCCCGCGAGCACGGCGGCCGCGGTGGCGGCCCCGGTGAACAGGGCGACGGCCGCCAGCAGCAGCGGACGGGCCCGGTCCGCGAAGTCCTCCAGGGCGCGGCTCCCGTCGAGCCGGGCCCGCGCCCCGGCGGCGAAGGCGACGGCGGCCAGGTGCCCGGGGACGACGGCCAGCGCGAGGCCGACCGCGAGGGCGGTGCCGTGCCGGTGGACGGCCCAGCCGGCGACGGCCGCGGCCAACAGGTGCGCCACGTAGGGGAACCGGCCCCCGGCGGCCCGCCCGGGCCACACCAGGGCGGCGGCGACGGCGGCCACGGCCGCGGCCCCGGCCCACGCCTGCCCGGCGGCGGCCGCGGCGCAGGCGAGGGCGCCGGGCAGCAGCGCGTAGCCGAAGCCGCGGAACGCGGCGGGGCCGGCCGGGACCAGCGTGGGCGCGGCGGCGGCGACCGCCTCGTGGGGGCTGCGCGCGTACAGCTCCTCGGCGAGCGAGAAGACGTCCCGGTGCCGGAAGCGGGCGGCGGTGCGGTCGGTGATGCCGTGGGCCTCCAGCCCGGCGGCGATCTCCAGCGGGTCCACGGCGCGCTCGCACAGCTCCCGGTGCCGATGCAGCAGGGCCTTGACGGGATCCCCACCGCCGCGCCGCCGAACCGGCCGCACGGCCGGTTCGGGGACCATTCCAGCCTCGCCGGCGTTTGAGGCGCGGGGGTCCGGGGGCGGCGCCCCTGGCAACGGCGCCGCGCCGGACCGTTCACCGGGGGTCGGCATCACATCTGCGGCGCCGCTGCCAGGGCTCCGCCCCGGACCCCGCGCCTCAAACGCCGGCGAGGCTGATAGCGGCGCCGGCACGGCTGAAGGTGCCGCTGGAGGGGTCGGCAGGGATGTGACTCGGGGGTCGACGGGGGTCATACGGCGGCCTCCGGGGACGGCTCCGGGGCGGGGGCCCAGGTCGGGCTGGTCCAGTGGCCGGGCACCCGGGCCTCCGGGGGGCTGGCGAAGGGGATCTCGCCGTCCGGCCGTACGGAGCCCTTGGCCAGCAACCGCAGGTAGATCTCCTGGAAGGCGGCCACGTTCTGCTCGACGGTGAAGAGCTCCAGGGCCCGCGCCCGGGCGGCGGCGCCGAGCCGCTGCGCCCGCTCGGGGTCCCTCAGCAGGGACAGGCAGGCCTCGGCGAGCGCCCGGGGGTTGCGCGGCGGGACGACGAGTCCGGTGCCCCCGATGACCTCGCAGACCGCGCCCACGTCGGTGGAGACGGTGGCGCGCCCGCAGAGCATCGCCTCGGCGAGGGTGACCGGGAAGCCCTCGATCACGGAGGACAGGACGACGACGCGCCCGGCGCCGTACGCCTCGGCCGTGGTGGGGGCTTCGGGTCCGCCGATCTCCTCGAAGGTGACCGGGTTCTCCCCGACGGTGACCGAGTCGGCGGCCTCGTCGGGGAAGAGCTGGGCGGCCAGGGCACGGCAGCCGGCGAGGTAGTCGGGGACCACGGCCGTGGCGAAGATCCGCAGTCGGGTGGCGGGCGCGGCCCGGCGGACCTCGGCGAAGGCGTGCAGCAGGGCGATGAGGTCCTTGGCGGGCTCTGCCCGGCCGACCCACACCAGGGTGTCGGGGTCCCCGCAGTCCGCGGCCTCGCCGACGGTGGCGAATCGGTCCGCCTCCATCCCGGGGTGGACGGTCCGCAGCCGTTCCCGGGTGGCTCCGCACCGCTCCTGCCAGCGCCGGGCGTGCGCGTTCCCGGGGGTCAGGAAGTCGGCGCGGGCGTAGATCTCGGTGGCCAGCCGCAGGTGGAAGGCGGCGAGCAGGGCACGGACGGCGGGGCGGGTCCCCGGCTCGCCGCGGGTGTCGAGCTGGGCCAGGTAGTGGGCCCGGAGCTGGACCCCGTACTCGGTCACCAGCAGCGGCACCCCGAAGAAGCGTTTGGCCAGGAGTCCGGGGAGCGCCGCCACGCCGCCGGCGGTCGCGTGGCAGATGTCGGCCTCGCCGAGACCGCCCCCGGCCTGGGTGTTCTCCTCGTACCAGTCGAGGGACAACGGCCGGAGCATGACCTCCAGTTCGTCCACGAACTCCAGCAGGTCGGCCACCTGCGCGCTCTGTACGGTGCGGGCCGCGCCCGGCGCCCGGCAGGCGGACTCCAGGGCGCGCACCGCGGACTCGGAGCGCAGGGCCGCGTACATCCCGCCCTGTTCGCGGGCGAGTCCGGCGAGCCCGTACAGCCCGGCCGCGAAGGGCTGTGCCTCACCGGTGCAGATCCCCTGGACGAGTTCCTTGAAGCAGTCCACGAACCGTCGGCGCTCCCGGCGGGAGTAGGTCCGCCCGTCGTCGGCGGGGGCCCACAGGGGGGCCGTCCGGACGCGGGTGACGTGCTCGGGCAGGGGCACCCGGGCGCGTTCCTGCTCGGCGCTGCGGCTCAGTGCGTAGATCTCGAACTCGTGCTGCGGGAGACCGCGCACGAGCCGGTCGCACCACAGCCTCGCCTCTCCCGTCGCATACGGATAACCACCTTCCGTGAGCAGTCCGATCCGCACGAGTGGCACCCCCGATCTCCCGTTCAGGCGGTCGCCGTTCGGTCAGGCGACCCGCCGCGGGAGAACTCAAGCGGATATGCCGAAGGCGCGACGGACGGTTGTCCGTCGCGCCACCGGAAGGGGTGAAGAGTCGTAACTTTCCCGTACGGTTCGCGTTCGAGCACGCTAGAAGTACAGCCTCCGGGCGGCCCGGGCGCCGGTGTCCCGTTACGCGAAGACCTCCTGCCGCGTCCTGCGGCGACCGGCCGCCAACGCGGGATCCAGGGCGGGTACGGCGGCCAACAACTGCCGGGTGTACGGGTGGGTCGGGCGGTCGTAGACCTCGTCCACCGGACCCTCCTCGACGATCTCCCCGGCCCGCATGACGGCCACCCGGTCGCTGACCTTCCGGACCACCGCCAGGTCGTGCGCGATGAAGACGAGCGCGATGCCCAGCTCCCGCTGGAGCTCCGCCAGCAGGGCGGTGACCTGCGCCTGGGTGGTCACGTCGAGGGCGGAGACCGGTTCGTCGCAGACGATCAGCCGGGGCCTGGGCGCGAGTGCCCGCGCGATGCCCACGCGCTGGCGCTGGCCGCCGCTGAACTCGTGCGGGTAGCGGTCGTAGTGCCCGGCCTCCAGACCGACGCGCAGGAGCAGTTCCTCCACCCGGGCCCGGACGGCCGCCTCGTCCCGCTCGCCGGCCGCGCGCAGCGGGTCGGCGACGGATTCGCCGACCGAGCGGCGCGGATTGAGGGAGGACACCGGGTCCTGGAAGACCATCTGCACGCCGTTCGCGATGCCGGTGACCGGGGCGCCGTCCCGGCGCACCTGCCCGGAGTCGGGCTCCAGCAGTCCGACGAGCATCCGTCCGAGCGTGCTCTTGCCGGAGCCGCTCTCGCCGACGATCCCGAGGGTCTCGCCGGCGTGCACGGCGAGGGAGACGCCGGCGACCGCGGCGACCTTCCGCCGTCCCCGCCCGAACTCCCGCCGCAGGGAGAAGGCCTCGACGACGGGCGGCACTTCCCGCCTCCCGTCCGGCCCCGCCGGGGACGCGTCCGGCCCCGCCGGCGTTCGAGGAGCGGGGACCTGGGCGGTGCCCGGGGAACGGCGCCGCGCCTGCTCACCCGCGGCCCCCCGCGCGGGGCGCGGCCCGTCCAGTCTCGGTACGGCGGCCAGCAGGGCCTTGGTGTAGGCCTCGGCCGGCGTGGCCAGGACGGAGGCCACCGGTCCCCGTTCCACCGTGGCTCCGTCCCTCATCACCAGCACCTCGTCCACGCTCTCCGCCGCCACTCCCACGTCGTGGGTGACCAGCAGCAGCCCGAGCCCGCGTTCCTCGCGCAGTCCGTGCAGCAGGTCGAGGATCTGGGCCTGCACGGTGACGTCCAGCGCGGTGGTCGGCTCGTCGGCGATCAGCAGCCGCGGCTCGCACGCGAGCGCCATGGCGATGAGGGCCCGTTGTCGCATGCCGCCGCTGAACTCGTGCGGGCGGGCCCGGGAGCGGCGTGCCGCGTCCGGGATGCCCACTCGGTCGAGCACCTCGACGGCACGGGCCCGGGCGGCCCGTCGGGAGACGTCCGCGTGGATGCGGTGGACCTCGGCGATCTGGTCGCCGATGGCGTAGTACGGGTCCAGGGAGCTCAGCGGGTCCTGGAAGACCATGGCGGCGGTCCCGCCGCGCAGTCGGCGCAGTTCGGCCGTCGACGCCGCGGCGACGTCCGTGCCGCCGACCCGGACGGTGCCGCCGAGGCGGGCGCCCGTACCGCGGTGCAGTCCCAGCAGGGCGGCGGCCACGGTGGACTTGCCGCTGCCGGACTCGCCCACGACGCCGAGGGCCCGGCCGGCCTCCAGGGTGAAGGAGACCCCGTCCACGGCCCGTACGTGCTCCCCCGCCCCGCCGACGGGGAAGTCGACGACGAGGTCGGTGACCTCCACCAGTGAGTGCGTCATGCGAGGGTCACCCTTCGGTCCGCGGCGGCGTACAGCAGGTCGGCGATCGCGCCCGCGAGGACCACGGCCGTGCCGATCGCGAGGACGACGCCGACCACGACGGGCAGGTCCACGACCCTCACCCCGTCGATGAGGGTCTTGCCGAGGCCGGGGATGCCGAACAGGGACTCCGTCAGCACGGCGCCGCCGATCATCGTGCCGAAGTCCACGGCGCTGAGCGCGATCACGGGGGCCACGGCGCCGCGCACCGCGTGCCGGGTGACGACGGCCCGCTCCCCCACCCCGTAGGCGCGGAAGGTGCGGATGTGGTCCTCGGCGAGCGTCTCCAGGGTCGAACTGCGTGTGAGGCGGGCGTACTTGGCGCTCTCGAAGAAGCCGAGGGTCACCCAGGGCAGGAGCAGGTTCCAGGCCCACTGCTCGGGGTCCTCGGTCAGCGGCACGTACGTCGGGAACGGCAGCCACTGCAGGTAGGCGCACACCGTCATGAGCAGCAGCAGACCGAGGATGAAGACGGGGGTGCCGGTCCCGGCGAGGGTCAGGACGGTCAGGGCCCGCTCGGTGATCCCGCCGCGGCGCAGCGCGGACAGCAGTCCGGTGCCGACGCCGACCACCAGCCAGATCACCAGCGCGCCCAGCGCCAGCGACAGGGTGGCGGGCAGCCGGTCCAGGATCAGTCCGGTGACCTGCTGGTCGTTCTGGTACGAGAATCCCAGGCAGGGCGCGTCGCAGTGCAGGACCAGGCCGGCGCCGCCGGAGTAGTCCCGGCCGGCCATCAGCCCTTGGAGGAAGTGCAGGTACTGGGTGAGGGCGGATTCGTTCAGCCCGAGCTGTTCGCGGACCTGGGCGATCTGCGCCGGGTTGCAGCGCTCTCCGCAGGCGAGGCGGGCCGGGTCGCCGGGTGCGAGGTAGAAGAGGGCGTAGACGATGACGGACAGGGTGAGCAGCACGAGGAGTGCGCCGCCGGTCCGTTTGAGCACGAAGCGGGTCACGCCCTGCGCTCCTTTCTGGTGCCGACCCGCAGGCGGGAGCCTTCGCGCGGGTCGAGGGCCGTGCGGACGGCGTCGCCCAGCACGGTGGAGGCGAGCACGGTGACGAAGAGCAGTCCGGCGGGGAGCAGGACGTAGGTCGGGTCGGCGCGGAACCAGGTCTGGGCGCTGGAGAGCATCTGTCCCCAGGAGGGGGTGGGCGGCTTCACGCCGACGCCGAGGAAGGACAGCGAGGCCTCGGCCACGATGGCGGTGGGCACCTTGATCGCGGCGTAGGTGATGACGGGAGCGGCGAGCGAGGGCAGCAGTTCGCGGCGGGCGATGCCGAGCGTGCCGCGGCCCGAGAGGCGGGCGGCGTCGACGAAGTCGAGGCCGCGCAGGGCGAGGGCCTGGGCGCGCACCATGCGGGCGGTGCCGCCCCAGTCGAGCAGGCCGATGATGAGGATCAGGAGCAGCGGCCGCGGGAAGTCGGGCGGGACGACCGCGGTGAGGGCGATACCGATCACCAGCATCGGCAGCGCGATCATCACGTCGGTGAACCGGCCGATGAGCTGGCCCGCGAACCGGCCGCCGAGGGCGGCGGCGAGTCCGACGCCCACGCCGACGAGGGTCTGTACGACGACGGCGCCCAGGGCGACGAGCAGGGAGATCCGCGCCCCGTACGCCAGCCGGGTGAGCAGGTCACGTCCGGTGCCCGGCTCGACGCCGAGCAGGTGGTCGGCGGAGATCCCGCCGAAGGAGCCGAGCGGTACCCCGCCGCGCGCGGAGTCCACGAGGTCGTCGTGGTACGCGTTCGGGTCCTGCCCGGTGAGGTGGGCGAGCAGGGGCGCGGCGAGGGCGAGGAGGACGAGCAGGGTCAGCACCCCGGCGGCGGCGAGGGCCGCGGGCCGGCGGCGCAGGCGCCGCAGGACCTGGCGCGCGGTGCCCGCGCCCGGGGCGGGAGCCCCGGGCGCGGGCGCGGGCACCGGCTGCCGCGCCGGCTCGTTCAGGGCGAGGCTCACTTGACGGAGACCTGCGAGATGTCGAGGACGCCGGTCCAGTCGCTGATGACGACGTTCTTGATGTCCTTGCCGACGAGTCGCTTGTAGACGGGGTGGAAGAGCGGCACGTCCAGGGCCTGCTCACCGATCTTCTTGTCGAGCGCGCCCCAGCGCTTGCCGGCCGCCGCGAGGTCGGTCAGCTTGGCGATCTCGTCGATCTCGGTGTTCACGGCCGGGTCGTTCAGCTGCGCGTGGTTGTAGTTGGAGCCGTTGGTCACGATCTGTCGGCCGTCGAAGATCGGCGCGAGGAAGGGGCCGCCGGACGGCCAGTCGGCGCCCCAGCGGGAGAGGAAGAAGCCGGGGGTGTTCTTGGCGTCCCAGCGCTTCTCGTTGAAGGCGTTGTTCTCCAGGCCTTCCAGCTTGACGGTGATGCCGGCGGCGGCGAGGGCCTGCTGCACGGCGGTGGCGACCTCGGGGCTGGTCTGGCGGTTCTGCGCGGTGGAGTGGGTCAGGGTGACGGTGAGGCCGTCGGGGAAGCCCGCCTCGGCGAGCAGCTGCTTGGCCTTGGCCGGGTCGCCGGTCTTCCCTGCCGGGAAGTGGTCGTACGGGGTGAAGCCGAAGGCCTCGCGCTCGGGCAGGAAGGTGGTGGCCGGTTCGGCCAGCGCGGATCCGCCGGCGGCGTTGATCACGCTGGTGCGGTTGATCGCGTGGGAGATGGCCTGGCGCACCTTCGGGTTGTCGAAGGGGGCCACCTTCGGGTTGAAGGCCAGGTAGTTGATGTAGCCGAAGTGGCCGGTGCCGACGCGTGCGGCGAGCTCCTTGTTGTCGCCGATCTGGGCGAGTTCGGCGGGTCCCAGGTTGGTGTCGGTGGTGACGGCGGCGGCGTCGGGGCCGGAGCTGGTGGTCAGGCGCTGGTTGATGACGGCGGCGTCCAACCCGGAGCGGACGTCGATCTTGTCCGGGTAGGCCTTGCGCTCCTCGTCGGTCTTCTCGTCCCAGTGCTCGTTGCGCTCCAGGGTGAGGTGCTCGCCGTCGTTGTCGTTCTTGACGACCTTGTACGGGCCGGAGGAGACGGGGTGCTCCTCGTACTTGACCCCGGTGTCCTTGGCCTTGGGGACGGGCGCGAACTGCGTCTGGGTGGCGACGAAGGGGAACTCGCCCTCGGGCTTGCGGAGTTTGAAGACGATCGTCTTCGGGTCGGGCACGAGGATCGAGTCGAGCCCCTTGCCGCCGTCCTTGTACGGGCCTTCGTAGCTCTCGCCGCCGACCAGCCAGTCCCGCAGGTAGGGGGCGCCGCCCGACAGCTCGGCGGCGAAGGACCGCTCGATGCCGTACTTGATGTCGGCGGAGGTGATCGGGGAGCCGTCCTCGTACTTCAGCCCGTCCTTGAGCGTGTACGTCCACTCGGTGGCGTCGGCGTTGGGCTTTCCGGTGTCGGTGGCCAGGTCGGGCACGACCTTGGTGCCGGCCGCGCCGTCCTCGCGGTTGCGGGTGGTCAGGGTGCGGAAGACCAGCGAGGGAACGTTTCCGCCGCCCGAGGTGTAGAGCCGGGCCGGGTCGAAGTCGCTCTGCGGCTCGGAGTTGAGGACGGTCAGGGTGCCGCCCTTCTGCGGCGCACCCCCGGCCGCGCCCGGCTTGTCGCCCGAACCGGCCTTGTCCGTACCGTCCTTGGGCCCGCAGGCCGCGGCGCCCCCGGCCAGGACGAGGCTGACGGTGACGGCGGCCACGCGGCGCGCTATGAGATGACGGGCAGGTCCGGCGGAAGACATGGGTGTGGAGACCTCTCGGCGTGAAGGAAGGGCGGAAGGGCCACGCGAGGGGCAGCGGTCGACGACGGCGCCGGATCGGACACCGAGACATGAGGAAGCCGCACCTGCGGGCGTACGTACACCCGGGCGCGGCGGTGGAAAGGCGGAAGGTCGCGGCGCTCGCGGGTCGGGGACACCTCCCGGGCCGCACGGCCCAGGGGGGTCAGCGACAGAAGATGTCGGCCACGCTGTGCGCGGTCACACCGAGCAGCGCCAGCTCGATGGCGGCGCTCGCAGTGGTGGTGTGGTGGTGCGACATGCGGAGAACGATTGCCGATGATCGGACGGATTGTCAACGCGGATCCCCGCCCGACCCTCGGGCGGGGATCCGGCCCGTCGGTCAACTCTCCGGGAACACCCAGGGGTTGGCCTTGCACTGGATGCCGTTGATGTCGAGGGACTTGGTCTGCTGCTGCATGATCGGCGCGAGCGCGCCGGGGGTGCGGCAGTTCACATGGCCGTGTCCGAGCCGGTGTCCGACCTCGTGGTTGATGAGCATCTGCCGGTAGGCGAACATCTGGTCCGGCCCGTAGGTCGCGGAACCCTGCGCCCAACGGAACGCGTTGATCATCACCCGGTCCGTCGAGGCGGAGTCGCAGGAGACGTTGTCCACGGTGGTGTCCAGGTCGGACTTGGCGCACCAGACCCCGGTGGTCCCGGGACTGGCCAGGGTGATCACGAAGTCCGCCTCGCCGCCCGGCACCCGCTCGAAGGTCTTCTCGCCGTTGTGGGCCCAGCTGCGCGGGTCGTTGAGGGTGCGGTGGACGGCCTCGGCGAACAGCTGCGGGTCCAGGCCGAGACCCTGCTCGACGTCGACCCGGTAGCGCACGAGCTTGCCCTTGCCGGGGGCCTTGGCCACCCCGGGCACGGTGTCGAAGGTGCCCGGTCCGGCGAGTTTCGCGTCGATCGGCAGCTGCTGGGCCATCTTCTGCTCGTACGTCAGCTCCACCTCGGGCGCGGCGGACGGCGCAGCCGGCGCCACCGCCTGCGGCGGGGTCGAGCGGTCGTCCGAACGGGAGGCGCCGGCGTCGGCGCGGCTGTTGCCGGCGGCCTGCGCGCCGGACTTCTCGGCGTCGCCGTCCGAGGTCACCTGGCCGGCGACGACGACGGCGAGGACGGTGGTGACGGCCACGGCGGCCATGCCCGTGTACGTACGGACCTTCCGGCCGCGGCCGGCGGGCTCCTCGGCGCCGTCGTCGGCGTCCTCGGGCGCCGCGGGAGCCACCGGATCGACCGGCTTGCGCGGTCCGGGCACCCGGGGCTGCGCGCCGGTGGAGGTGACGGGGTCCAGGTCGAATGCGGCCGGCGGCGTCAGGGTGACCTGCGGGAAGCCCACCGCGGGCGTCCCGAAGGCCGGGGTGTCACTGTCGCGGTAGGCCGTGGGCGCGGGCCCGGGTGCCGGCCTGGGCGCGGGCGCGGCGGCCTCGTGCGGGCGCCGTACTCCGCGCCAGTCGCCGTACACGGAGTCGGGGTGGGCCCCCCACACGTCGTCGGACTCGTACTGCTGGGGGTGGCCGCCGGTCCGCGCGTCGGCGTGGCACCGGTCCTGGGGCACGTATCCCTGGTGGGTGACGGTCGGCTCGGGCCAGTACCCGGCGGACGGTTCCTCGTAGGGCAGGGGCGCGGGCTCCGGCTGCGGCCGGGCGGGTGCCGGGGCGGCGGCCGGAGCCGGAGCTGGGGCAGGGCCCTTGCGACTATGTCGTCCCACGGTCCTCAGCCTCTGCCGTCTTCGCTATATCGGTCACTCTCGCCCGTCCCGGTGTCGCTCAGCAGCTCCCGGAAGGCGGCGGCCACCACCTCGGGGTACTCCATCATCGCCACGTGTCCGGCCTCGGGCAGGCACAGCAGCCGCGAACCGCGGTAGGCCGCGGCCGCCTTGTGCGCCATACGGTACGAGACCAGTTGGTCCCGGCCACCGTAGACCAGCAGCGAGGGCGCGAGAACCCGCTGCGCCTGTCGCCACAGTCCGTGCTGGCCACCGAGGGTGTAGGCGTCGACGATGCCGCGCGAGGAGCGGGTCATCGCCTCCCAGAAGTACGGGAGCGCCATCCGCCGCTCCATCTCCTCGACGGCGTTGCGGAATCCCTCCGGCGTCACCCGGGAGGGGTCCCCGTAACAGAGCTCCGTCACCCCGCGGGTGCGCTGCTCGGCACCGAGCCCCTGGGTCAGTCGGTTGAAGAGCGCGGCCACCCCGGGCACGGCGAGCAGCGCGGTCGGCACGGCCGACTTCTGCACGCGCAGTTCGGGCAGGGCGGGCGAGACGAGCGTCAGGGTGCTCACCAGGTCGGGCCGGACGGCCGCGACGCGGGTGGAGACGGCGCCGCCGAGGGAGTTCCCGAACAGGTGGACCGGGCCGCGCCCGGCGGCGTCGAGGTGCCGGATCACGGCGCGGGCGAAGGCGGTGACGGAGTAGTCCCGGTCGGCGGGTGGTGGGGACCAGCCGAAGCCCGGCAGGTCGAGGGCCTCACCGTCGACGGTGTCGGCCAGTCGCGCCATCAGATCCGACCAGTTCTGGGAGGAACCGCCGAGTCCGTGCACGAACAGAGCGGGCGGCAGCCCGGTGCGCCGGGGCGGCCGGACCCGGACGGCCAGTTCCAGGCCGGGCAGCGTGACGGTGCGCAGCTGCTCCCCTTCGGCCACTCGAACAGCTCCCACCTGGGAGGACAGCTCGGCGGTGGACCGTACGCCCGGCAGCTCGGTCGATGACATGCGGGCAATGTTACGAGACGATCACGCTCCTCCTCTTGTGTTCGCCGTCACAGACACAGGTCGGATCCGTCTAGCGGTGCCTCCGCGATCCTCCTAGGCTCGTAAGTGAGCACAAGGAAGCGAGGGGAGCGGCATGACTGTCGACCCTGCGGAGCCGGACACCTTCCGGGAGCAGTTTCCGGAATCCCTCGATCCTGAGGCGCCCGAGGCGGATGTGGCGGAGCAGCTGGCCGATCTCCGGCCGGACGAGGACGACCCGATCACCGCGCGCCCGGTGGACGGTGTCAGCGACGGCGATGCCGTCGAGCAGGCGCGGGTGGTGCCGCTGGACGAGGACGACTACCGCTGACCCGCGGTCGACCGGGCATCGATCAAACCGCTGATCAAACCGCTGACCAGCGCCTCCGGGCCGTCCGTACCGCGAGAAAACTCGGATGGAACCCACCAGATTCGGTTACCGAAAAGTACGATGGCGGCGCGGCGCAGAGCGCACTGTGTTCTTAGAGAAAGTGGGAGGCGGCGTGACAGCCATCGAGCAGACCGAGGCAGCGCGTCCGCGGGGCACGCGACTGCCGCGCCGAGCCCGGCGCAACCAGCTGCTGGGCGCGGCCCAGGAGGTTTTCGTCGCGCAGGGGTATCACGCGGCGGCCATGGACGACATCGCCGAGCGGGCCGGCGTGAGCAAGCCGGTGCTGTACCAGCACTTCCCCGGCAAGCTCGACCTGTACCTGGCCCTGCTGGACCAGCACTGCGAGGCACTGCTGCTGGCCGTGCGCACGGCCCTCGCGTCGACGACGGACAACAAGCTGCGCGTGGCGGCCACGATGGACGCCTACTTCGCGTACGTGGAGGAGGAGGGCGGCGCCTTCCGGCTGGTCTTCGAGTCCGACCTGACGAACGAGCCGGCGGTGCGTGAGCGCGTCGACCGGGTCTCGCTCCAGTGCGCCGAGGCCATCTCGGACGTCATCGCCGAGGACACCGGCCTGTCCAAGGACGAGTCGATGCTGCTGGCCGTGGGCCTGGGTGGGGTCTCGCAGGTCGTGGCCCGCTACTGGCTCTCCAGCGAGAGCCCGGTCGCCCGGGAGACGGCGGTCGGCCTGCTGACCTCCCTCGCCTGGCGCGGTATCGCCGGTTTCCCGCTGCACGGCACGGAGTCCTGAGGGAGCGGCTCGCCGACGGCGCCCGCGGCATCGGCGGGCCTCATCGTCGTCTGTTCGCTGCGAGCGTGTCCGCTCTACGCGGTCCGCGTCCCCTCTCCGGGCTAATGTGGACCGCGTACGGCGCGGCTGATCGCGCGAACGGATCGTCGGAGGGACAAAGCCGTGGAGGTCAAGATCGGCGTGCAGCACGCACCCCGGGAGATCGTGCTGGAGAGCGACCTGAGCGCCGAGGAGCTGGAGGCCGTCGTCGCCGCCGCGCTCTCCGGTCAGTCGCCGCTGCTGAGCCTCACCGACAACAAGGGCCGCAAGGTCCTCGTGCCGTCGGACCGCCTGTCGTATGTCGACCTGGGCGAGCCGAGCACGCGCAAGGTCGGTTTCGGCGCGCTCTGAGAACTGTTGGAAACGGCCCGGTGGTTGATCCCACCGGGCCGTTTCTGTTTCTTCCGCTTCGGGTAGGACCGCAGTGACCCGGTTTGCCCTGACGTATGGGAGAGACCTCATGCTGCTGCTGGAAGTGCTCGGCTCCGCATTCCTGGGCCTCGCCTTGTCCGCGACAGCCTCCAGGGTGCTCACGCGCCGGTTGCCTTCCACCAAAGTGGTACTGGTCAGCGGGGTGCTGGGGGCGCTGTTCGGGGCGTATCTGACCCACTTCGCGTTGGGCCCCGGACACAACACCCTGACCGCGACGCTGATCGGTGCGGTGTTGGTGTCGGCCGTGGTCCTGTCCCTGTTGCTCCGTCCGGCCGCAGGGCCGCGCAGGCGGTCCCACAGGACTCCGTTTTCACTCCCGTCGCGGGGCTGACGACCCGGACCACTGACCCCTGAACCACGGACGTCGGCCCCGGCGCGCGGTGTGCGCGCCGGGGCCGACGTGTGGAGCGGTACGAGCGGTACGGAGCCTCGCGGCCTCGCGGGTGCCCGTGGGCTCAGGCGGCGAGGCCGAGGGCCGCCATGCGCTTGGTGTGCGCCTTGGTGATGCGGGTGAACATCTCGCCGACGGCCGCCAGGTCGAAGCCGGCCGCCATTCCGTCGACGCCGCCGACCAGCATGGTCGAGAGGGCGTCGCGCTCGGCGACCACGCGCTGGGCCTGCGAGAGGGCCTCGCCCATGAGCCGGCGGGCCCAGAGCGCGAGCCGGCCGCCGCAGCGCGGGTCCGCCTCGATCGCCGCCCGGACCTTCTCGACGGCGAAGTTGCCGTGGCCGGTGTCGTCGAGCACGCCGAGCACGAGGGCGCGGGTGTCGGTGTCGAGGTGGGAGGCGACCTCGCGGTAGAAGTCACTGGCGATGGAGTCGCCGACGTAGGCCTTGACCAGGCCCTCCAGCCAGTCCGAGGGCGCGGTCTGGCGGTGGAAGTCGTCGACGCCCTTCGCGAAGGGCTCCATGGCAGCGGTGGGCTCGACCTCGATCGCCGCGAGCCGGTCCCGCAGCCGCTCGAAGTGGTGGAACTCGGCGGAGGCCATCGCGGCGAGCTCGGCCTTGTCGTCCAGGGTGGGCGCGAGCTTCGCGTCCTCCGCGAGGCGCTCGAAGGCCGCGAGCTCTCCGTAGGCGAGCGCGCCGAGCAGGTCCACGACGGCGGCGCGGTACTGCGGCGAGGCAGAGGCGGCGGCCCAGTCCTGGGAGGCGATACCGACGGCGTCGGCGGGCGCGCTGTCGTCGGCGGGCGAGGCGTTTTCTACGGTCGACATGCTCCGCACAATAGCCCGCCGAATGGCCCTCCAAGTCACCACGCCGGATCCTTGCCTGTCCAGCTAAACGCGCCTACCCGGTGAATTCACCCGACACAGCTGCGCGATTCCGGGGTACAGTGGTAATGCGCCTGCCGAATACTCGGCGGGCCATCCGAATGAGGATGCCCGGTCGGTGGCCCGATCGGCTCCAACCGACCGCCCTCGGTGCGGTGCGTACGTTCATGCGTACCGCCTACCACGAGGGGCCCCCTCAGCGGCAGATGCGCTTGAGCGAAGGCTAGTGGTCCCGCGCAGCTTCGTACGTAGCAGTACTGCAAGCACGGCACGGTACGACCCCCCTCGCCGCCTCGCGCCGCGTCTCACAGAAGAGGCAGCACCCTGACTACGTTCCGAGACCTCGGGATCTTTCCCGAGACGGCCGAGGCCCTTGAGGCCGTCGGCATCGTGTCCCCCTTCCCGATCCAGGAGATGACCCTCCCCGTCGCCCTTTCCGGCACGGACGTCATCGGCCAGGCCAAGACCGGTACCGGCAAGACGCTCGGTTTCGGCCTTCCCCTGCTGGAGCGGGTCGTCGTCCCTGCCGACGTCGAAGCCGGCCGCGCCACCCCCGCGCAGCTGACCGACGCCCCGCAGGCCCTCGTGGTGGTTCCGACCCGCGAGCTGTGCACCCAGGTCACCAACGACCTCCTGACCGCGGGCAAGGTCCGCAACGTCCGCGTCCTCGCCATATACGGCGGTCGCGCGTACGAGCCGCAGGTCGAGGCGCTCAAGAAGGGCGTCGACGTGATCGTCGGCACCCCGGGCCGCCTGCTCGACCTGGCCGGGCAGAAGAAGCTCGACCTCTCGCGCGTCAAGGCCCTCGTCCTGGACGAGGCCGACGAGATGCTCGACCTGGGCTTCCTGCCCGACGTCGAGAAGATCATGGCGTACCTGCCCGCGAAGCGTCAGACGATGCTGTTCTCGGCGACCATGCCGGGCGCGGTCATCGGCCTGGCCCGCCGCTACATGACGCAGCCGACGCACATCCGCGCCGTGTCCGAGGACGGCGAGGGCGCGACCGTCGCCAACATCACGCAGCACGTCTTCCGTGCGCACAACATGGACAAGCCGGAGCTGGTCTCCCGCATCCTGCAGGCCGAGGGCCGTGGCCTGGCCATGATCTTCTGCCGTACCAAGCGCACGGCGGCCGACATCGCCGAGCAGCTGGAGAAGCGCGGCTTCGCGTCCGGCGCCGTCCACGGTGACCTGGGCCAGGGCGCGCGCGAGCAGGCGCTGCGCGCGTTCCGCAACGGCAAGGTCGACGTGCTGGTGTGCACCGACGTCGCCGCGCGCGGTATCGATGTCGAGGGTGTGACCCACGTCATCAACTACCAGACGCCGGAGGACGAGAAGACCTTCCTGCACCGCGTGGGCCGCACCGGCCGCGCGGGCAACAAGGGCATCGCCGTCACCCTGGTCGACTGGGACGACATCCCGCGCTGGCAGCTGATCAACAAGGCGCTGGAGCTGGACTTCCACGACCCGGTCGAGACGTACTCCACGTCGCCGCACCTGTTCGAGCAGCTGAACATCCCGGCCGGCACCAAGGGCATCCTGCCGCGCGCCGAGCGCACGCGGGCCGGCCTGAAGGCCGAGAACCTCGAGGACCTGGGCGAGACCGGCGGCCGCGGTGGCCGTGGCGGCCGCTCCGGTCCGGCGGCCGCCGCCGTGGTGACCGAGGAGCGTCCGGCGCGTACCCGTACGCCGCGCCAGCGCCGCCGCACCCGCGGCGGGTCGGAGCTCGCCGAGGGCGCCGAGGGCGCCGAGGCCACCGCAGCGGTGACCCCGGTCCAGGCTCCCGAGGTCCCCGCGGCCCCGGCCGCAGACGAGCCGCGCCGTCCGCGTCGCCGCCGTACCCGGGTGGCCGCGGTGCCGACCCAGGCCGCCGTGGCCGCGCCGGTCGCCGAGGCTGCGGCTCCGGTCGCTCCCGTCGCCCCGGTGACCCCGGTCGCCGAGGAGGCTCCGGCCCGTCCGAAGCGCGTCCGTACCCGCAAGGTCGCCGCCCCGACCGAGCCGGAGCCGGACTTCCAGATGCCGCCGCTGGTCGAGCCCGTCCGGGCCCGGCGCGCCCCCCGCAAGGCCGCCCCGGCGGCCGTGGTGACCCCGGTCGTCGCCGAGGTTCCCGCCGAGGAGGCTCCGGTCAAGCCGAAGCGCACCCGCACCCGCAAGGTCGCGGAGGCCGCTCCGGTCGCCACCGAGACCGGCGCCACCGTGGCCGAGGAGGCTCCGGTCAAGCCGAAGCGGACCCGGACCCGCAAGGTCGCGGAGGCCGCTCCGGTCGCCACCGAGACCGGCACCGCCGTGACCGAGGAGGCCCCGGTCAAGCCGAAGCGCACCCGCACCCGCAAGGTCGCGGCCGCGCCGGAGGCCTGAGCCTCACGCAGCACCCCGCCGATGGCCCCGATCCCCTTCCGAGGGGGTCGGGGCCATCGGTGCGCCCGGGCCGTGCCACCGCCCCTACGGGCCGGTAACCTCGGGCCATGAGCAAGCCGCCGCGCCTCACCCTGCCCGCCGCCGCCCGCGCGTACCTCCTCACCACCGAGCGCGGCGGTTTCGCCGTGCACGAGGCCGGTGAGCCCGTACGCGGCACCGCCCTGCTGGTCCCCGGCTTCACGGGCAGCAAGGAGGACTTCATCGGCCTGCTGGAGCCGCTGGCGGCCGCCGGGTACCGGGTCGTCGCCGTGGACGGCCGCGGCCAGCACGAGACGCCTGGCCCGCGCGAGGAGGCCCCGTACGCCCTGGAGGAGCTGGCGCGGGACGTCCTGGCGCAGGTACGCGCGCTGGGCGAGGACCGCGTGCACCTGGTCGGCCACTCGCTCGGCGGGCTGATCTCCCGCGCCGCCGTGCTGCGCGACCCCGCGCCGTTCGCCTCGCTCACCCTGATGAGCAGCGGGCCGGCCGCGATCTCCGAGGACCAGCAGGCCCGGACGAAGCTGCTGGTCGCCGCGCTGGAGGCGATGGGTGACGACATGCCCGGGATCTGGGCGGCGATGCGGGCCCACGACCCCGCGGACGCGGCGGCGGACTCCCCGGAGCTCGCGCACTTCCTGCGCGAGCGGTGGCTGGCCACCGTCCCCGAGCAGCTGATCGTCACCGGTCGGACGTTGATCTGCGAGCCGGACCGGGTGGCGGAGCTGAGCCGCGTCGACCTGCCGAAGCTGGTCCTGTCCGGGGCCGTGGACCAGGCCTGGCCGGTGCCGCTGCTGGACGGGACGGCCCGGCGTCTGGGGGCGCGGCGGGTGATCGTGCCGGGGACGGACCACTCCCCGAACGCCGAGGACCCGGTCACGACGGCGCGCGAGCTGGCCGCGTTCTGGGACTCCTGCACCCGCTCATAGTTAGCCAGTCAAAAAATTTCTTTAGCGTAGGGAATGATTGCGGCCTACACTTCGTTGTACCAGTGCAAGAGAGACACTGACGAAGGGAGAAGCCCCATGCGCTTCGAGATTCTGCGCCTGGACGACGTCGACGGGTCCGCCGTGGACAGCACCGTCGTCGACGCGGCCTCCGTCAACCGGATCGTGCAGCAGGCCGCAGCCGTCGGCCAGCGCATCCTGATCCGACCGGCCGAGAGTGCGTCCTGCTGACGCACCGCACGAAGAACGTTCACGCCCCCGCACCGATCCCGGTGCGGGGGCGTTCGCATGAGCGGCTACGTACGGCAGGGGCGCGGCGGCGCCTCAGGCGGCGCCGACCACCTGGAGCACGCCGTTGATGATCTGCTGGACGGCGATCGCCGAGAGCATCATGCCCGCGAGCCGGGTGACGAGGACGACGCCGCCGTCCTTGATGACCCTGATGATCACCAGCGAGTAGCGCATGGTGATCCACAGCACCACGTGCATGGCCACGATCGCGGCCCAGACCGAGACCTGTCCGGCGGCGCCGTCGGCCTTCTGGACGGCCAGGATCACGGACACGATCGCGCCGGGGCCGGCCAGCAGCGGCATACCGAGCGGGACCAGCGCCACGTTCACGTCCTTGGTCTGCTTCGGCTCGTCGTTCTTGCCGGTGAGCAGGTCCAGCGCGATCAGCAGGAGCAGCAGACCACCGGCGATCATCAGCGCCGGGACGGAGACGTGCAGGTAGTCCAGGATCTGCTGGCCGCAGATACCGAAGATCGCGATGACGCCGAAGGCCACGCAGACGGCCTGCCAGGCCATGCGGCGCTGCACCTTGACGGGGCGGCCGGAGGTCAGCGCCAGGAAGATCGGCGTGATCCCCGGCGGGTCCATAATCACAAAAAGGGTGAGAAAGAGGGATCCGAAGACGGCGAAATCAAACACAGTGATGCCTTGCAGAAGAGAGGGGTGTCGCGAAGAAGAAGTGTGGGACGGGTGGAGCGGGCCGGATCCGGCCGATCAGCGCTCGCGTCCGCCGGCGCCCGGCACCGGGAAGGCGCCCGTCGCACGGCGCGTGATCTCGCCGTAGATCTCGGGGTCGGTCGTGAACTCCCCGAGGCGACAGGTCTTGCGGCTGCCGTGGTAGTCGCTGGACCCCGTGGTCAGCAGGCCGAGGTCGGCCGCCAGGCCGCGCATCCGCACGCGGGTGTCGGCGTCGTGGTCCATGTGGTCCACCTCGATGCCGTCCAGGCCCGCGGACGCCATCTCGGCTATCGCGGACTCGGAGACGCACCGGCCGCGCTTGACGGCGGCGGGGTGCGCGAGGACGGTGACCCCGCCGGCCGCCTTCACCAGGCGCACGGCCTCGAACGGGTCGAGCTCGTGCTTCTCGGCGTACGCGCGGCCGCCGTCGGCGAGCCATTCGGGCGTGAAGGCGTCCGAGACGGTGGGTACGACGCCCAGTTCGACGAGGGCGGTGGCGATGTGCGGCCGCCCGACCGAGCCGTCACCGGCGATCCGGGCCACCTGCTCCCAGGTGACGTCGACGCCGAGGTCCCGGAGCTTGCCGATCATGGCCTGTGCGCGCGGGGTGCGGTCGTCGCGGACGAGTTCCCGCTCCCGGGCCAGCTCGGGCTCCTCGGGGTCGAAGAGGTACGCGAGCATGTGCACGCCGACGCCGTCGAGCCGGCAGGAGAGTTCGGCCCCCGTCACCAGCGTCAGGCCGGCGGGCAGCGCCGCGAGGGCCTCGCCGTATCCGCGCACGGTGTCGTGGTCGGTCAACGCGACCACGTCCAGCCCGGCGCCGGCCGCGTTGCGCACCAGCTCGGCGGGGGTGTCCGTACCGTCGGAGGCCGTGGAGTGGGCGTGCAGGTCGATGCGCACAGCCTGGCTCCATGGTTCGAACGTACGGGGGACACCCCAGGATAACCGGGCCGCGGACCCCCTCAGGCAGGGCCCAGGATGCGCGGACTCAGGGCCCCGCACGGAACGAGCTCGACCTCGGCCCCCGCGTCACGCAGGTCGGTGAGGACGAGCTCGTCGTACATCAGCAGGCCGGACTGCTCCGGCCAGACGATCGCCCAGAGCCACAGGCCGCGCGCCTCGCCGGCGAAGACGGCCCGGTCCTCGGGGCCGCCTTTGACATGCCACAGCGGTGTCGGCCGGCCGGCGGCGACCACCTTGGCGTGGGGCGGCGCCGACACGTCGATGGACGAGCCGGGGTCGACTCCGTCGATCCCCGCGTACCGCGCGCCGAGGCCCACGCCCAGCTCCTCCGCGATCAGCAGCAGCTCGCCGATCCCGCCCAGCGGGCCGGGGCCCGAACAGGCCACCGCCGTCGCCCGGCCACCGCCCCGGTCGTCACCCGCGGACGCGACCCCCGTGAACAGCCACCCCACCGGCAGCGGCCAGGGCATCCACACCGGTACCCGCGCCCGGTGCACCACCACGCTCAGACCTTCGACGCTCGGCGGGATGACGGGTTGCAGGGGGTGGACAGCGCCGTGCACCGCGCACTGCCAGGAGTCGGAGAAGAGTCCGGGCGCCCTGACCCGGCCACCGCACTTCGGGCAACTTGGTTCACCCCTCATAAGAAGCCACGCTCCTCCCCGCCCGGCCCCCAGTCAAGGCACGCTCACCCGTCCGGGCCCTCAGTCCAGCGCGACGGCGTTACGCACAGGGTCCCGCAGGTCCGTTCCGCGCGCGAGCCAGCGTTCCTGGAGCGCGGCCGCTCCGTGCACGCGCTTCCAGGCGGCCTCGTTCGCCGTCATCGGCAACAAGGGGAGGAAGTGGACCGGATCCATGGGCTCGTCGAGCTCCAGATCCTCGACCAGACCGCCCGGTTCCGCCACGAGGACGGAGCTGAAGGGCGCCCCGTCCCAGAGCGGTTCACCCACGTCCAGCGAGGCCCCGGGGGCCACGATCAATCCCTCGACCTGCGGGGAGGCGGCCAGCACCGCGAGCGGGCGCAGGAGTTTGTCGGTGGCCGCCAGTCCCGCCCGTACGGTCAGCACGAGCTCGGCGCGCGGGCCCCGTACGGGGTCGGCGACCACGGCGGTCGGATCGGTCATCGGGTGCGCGGACATCCCGAGGGTCGCGTACCGCACGAGGTCGCCCTCGGCGAAACGGAGTACCTCGATGCGGTCGGTGCCCAGGAAGGTGACGGCGGCGCGTGCGTCGGGTTCACCGAACGCCGTGCGCAGTCGGGCCTCCACGAGGGCCAGAATTTCTGCCATGAGGCGAGCATAGAACTCGTATCAGGCGGGTAAAGGGCGGGTCTTGACCATCCGTCGGCTGATAGTGTTGACAGCTGTTCGGGGCCGCACGCAGAAGCGGTGTTTCAGCGCCCCGGCAACAGGACGTCCCTCACGGGGGACCGGCCGGAGGAGGTGGGGCTGCGGTGGACCGAAGTCGATCGTGCAGTACCAATCGCTCTTCCACTTCTGTGACGGGCGTTTCCCGCCCCCTTTGATCTGCTCGATCCCCTGATCCGCCGATCAGTAGAAGAGCGACGGCAGAACGTTGTCCTCCCGTCCTGTTCCCTCCCCCTGCCTGGGCCTGCCCGCCCGCGGTGGAGGGTCTCCCACCCGTACGGTCCGCAGCCGTGCGCGAGAAGGAGCCTGCCATGTCGATGCTGCCCTACCTGCGTGCGGCCGTACGTCCGTCCCTGCGCAGGGCCACCCCCGTCCAGCCCGGCTACGACACCACCCGCGACCCGTCGGCGAGCAGCGCGGTGGTCGACTGCGCCGTGTACCGCGGCGGGCGGCGGGTGCTGGGTCCGGCGTGTCTGACGCCCCGTGAGGCGATCCGCCGGGTCCGCGAGGACGGCGGTTTCGCCTGGATCGGCCTGCACGAGCCGACGGAGGCCGAGTTCGCGGGGATCGCCGCGACCTTCGGACTGCACCCGCTGGCCGTGGAGGACGCGGTGCACGCGCACCAGCGGCCGAAGCTGGAGCGCTACGACGACACCCTCTTCACCGTCTTCAAGACCATCCACTACGTCGACCACGCCGAACTGACCGCCACCAGCGAGGTGGTGGAGACCGGCGAGGTGATGTGTTTCACCGGCCCCGACTTCGTCATCACCGTCCGGCACGGCGGACAGGGCTCCCTCAAGGGGCTGCGCCACCGCCTCCAGGACGACCCGGAGCTGCTCGCCAAGGGCCCCTCGGCGGTCCTGCACTCCATCGCCGACCACGTCGTCGACGGCTACATCGCGGTCGCGGCGGCGGTGCAGGACGACATCGACGAGGTGGAGAGCGAGGTCTTCGCCGCCCCGGCCAAGGGCAGTGCGCGCGGCGGCGACGCGGGCCGCATCTACCAGCTCAAGCGCGAGGTGCTGGAGTTCAAGCGGGCGGTCTCGCCGCTGCTGCGTCCGATGGAGCTGCTGAGCGAGCGGCCGATGCGGCTGGTGGACCCGGACATCCAGAAGTACTTCCGCGACGTGGCCGACCACCTGGCGCGGGTGCACGAGCAGGTGGTGGGCTTCGACGAGCTGCTGAACTCGATCCTCCAGGCCAACCTCGCGCAGGCGACGGTCGCCCAGAACGAGGACATGCGCAAGATCACCTCCTGGGCGGCCATCATCGCCGTGCCGACGATGATCTGCGGCGTGTACGGGATGAACTTCGACCACATGCCGGAGCTCCACTGGCGCTACGGCTATCCGATGGTGATGGCGGCGATCGTCGCCTCCTGCTTCACCATCCACCGCGCGCTGCGCCGGCACGGATGGCTGTGACGGCGACGCGTCCTGGACACCTGCCCGGCCGCGGGGAGTGACCCCCTACCCTGTCGGCATGACTCTCAGCACGCTCGACCTGGCCCTCGTCGAGGAGGCCACGAAGAAGTCCGGCCTGATCTGGGTGCGCGGCGACGGGGCCGACCGCGCCCTGTGGCACGCCTGGGTGGACGGCGCGGCCCATGTGTTGGGCGACGGGCCCGGCGAGCAGCCGTTCCCGGGGCTGGCGGACGGCGCGAGCGCCGAGGTGACCGTGCGGAGCAAGGACAAGGGCGGCCGGCTGGTGGCTTGGACGGCGACGGTACGGGAGCTCCCGCCGCGGGGCGAGGAGTGGGCGGCGGCGGTGGCCGAGCTCAAGGGCAAGCGGCTGAACGCGCCCGACTCGGAGCAGATGACCGAGCGGTGGGCGCGGGAGTGCCGGCTGCTGCGGCTGGAGCCGGAGTCGGTCCGGGCGCAGCTCCCGGACGGCTCGCTGGTCGCCGTCCCGCTGCCGTCCCCGGCGACGACCCGCCGGGCCGTCCCGGCGGGCCTGCCGAAGCTGCTGCTGAAGCGCAAGAAGGCCACCCGGGGCTAGGGCGTCTCCCTCGGCTCAGGGTTTGGTGGGGTTCGCGCCCTGGCCGGTGCCCTTGGAGGGGGCCGGGGCGGGGGAACCGCTCTGGTCCTTGGTCGTCGGCAGCTGCGAGCCGTAGTCGACCGTCTGGTCCTGCGCGGGCGCCTCCAGCGGGAACGTCTTGCCCCACTCGGCGAGTTCCACCCGGCCGGCGCCGCCCGCCCGCTCCATCATCAGCGGGTACGGGGTGCCCTCCAACGACACCGAGAGCTTGCCGCCCTTGCCCGCGTCCGCCGTGACCTGGACCGCGCGGGTGTGCCCGACCTTGGTGTAGGAGCCCTTGGCGAGCTTGCCCTCCAGTCCGAGCAGCCCGTCCAGCAGCACGTCCATGTCGGTGAAGCCGCGGAACTGCTTGTACGAGGGGTCGCCCTCGGGCACCTTCACGAACTTGTCGCCGAGCTTGCCGGCCGAGTCGGACTGGCCCCAGAACGCCGCGCTCGCCTTCAGGTACAGCTGCTCCCCCACGCGCAGCAGCTGGAAGGTGTCGTCGTTGGACTTCACCTCGCCGGAGCCGCCGTCCGACTTGAGCCGCATGTCGAGGGTGAAGGACTTGCCGCCGCTCACCAGCGTGCCGGACAGGTGCACCGAGTCCGCCTCGGTCGCGGCCGCCTTCGCCTTCGCCTCGATCTTGTCGGCGGAGAGCTTGCCGACACCGTTGGTGCCCTCGTCGGGGTCCTCGCCGCAGCCCGTACCGGTGACGGCGAGGCCCGCGCACAGCACACCGATGAACGCGGCCCGGCGCAGCCGCGCGGCAGGGAAGTAGGCGGTCACGGGCGGGTGCCTCTCGTCGGACATCTGCGAGCAGCAGGCAGCGTACCCGCCCGTACATCGCGGCCATCGACCGCGCCCCGGTGTTCACGGGCCCCCGGGCGGACGGCCCCACCAGGACGCTTTCCCCGGGCACGGGCTAGCCTGAGGGGCGGCACGACTCTTGATCGACGCACTAGGAGGCGCTCGGATGGCTGCAGGCGCCCCGCGGATCTTCGTCTCGCATCTGTCGGGTGTGCCCGTCTTCGATCCCAACGGCGACCAGGTCGGCCGGGTCCGCGACCTCGTCGCGATGCTCCGGGTCGGCGGCCGCCCGCCACGGCTGCTGGGTCTGGTGGTCGAGGTCGTCAGCCGGCGGCGGATCTTCCTGCCGATGACCCGGGTCACCGGGGTGGAGTCCGGGCAGGTCATCACCACCGGCGTGATCAACATGCGGCGCTTCGAGCAGCGCCCGACCGAACGTCTGGTCCTGGGCGAGCTGCTGGATCGACGGGTGACGCTGGTCGCGAGCGGCGAGGAGGTCACCGTCCTGGACGTGGCCATCCAGCAGCTGCCGGCCCGCCGGGACTGGGAGATCGACCGGATCTTCGTACGGAAGGGCAAGTCGGGGGCGCTGCGCCGGCGCGGCGAGGCCCTGACGGTGGAGTGGTCGGCCGTGACGGGCTTCTCGCTGGAGGAGCACGGGCAGGGCGCCGAGAACCTGGTCGCCACCTTCGAGCAGATGCGCCCGGCCGACGTGGCGAACGTCCTGCACCACCTGACGCCGAAGCGGCGCGCGGAGGTGGCCAACGCCCTCGACGACGACCGGCTCGCGGACGTGCTGGAGGAGCTGCCCGAGGACGAGCAGGTGGAGATCCTCGGCAAGCTGAAGGAGGAGCGCGCCGCCGACGTCCTGGAGGCGATGGACCCGGACGACGCGGCCGACCTGCTCTCCGAGCTGCCGGAGGACGACAAGGAACGGCTGCTGACACTGATGCAGCCGGACGACGCGGCCGACGTGCGTCGTCTGCTGTCCTACGAGGAGAACACCGCCGGTGGTCTGATGACCACCGAGCCGATCGTGCTGCGGCCCGACGCGACGGTCGCCGACGCGCTGGCCCGCGTACGGCAGGCGGACCTGTCGCCGGCACTGGCGGCCCAGGTGTACGTGTGTCGGCCGCCGGACGAGACGCCGACGGGCAAGTACCTGGGCACGGTGCACTTCCAGCGGCTGCTGCGCGACCCGCCGTTCACCCTGGTCAGCTCGATCGTGGACACGGACCTGCCGCCGCTGCGGCCGAACGCCTCACTGCCCGCGGTCACCACGCACCTCGCCGCCTACAACATGGTGGCGGTGCCGGTCGTCGACGAGAGCGGCTCGCTGCTGGGCGCGGTGACCGTGGACGACGTGCTGGACCACCTGCTGCCGGACGACTGGCGGGAGACGGACTTCCATTCCGAGGAGGCCCTCGGTGGCCGCTGAACGAGGACGCTTCGACCGGGGGCGGGGCGAACAGGCGCGCGAGCGGCGCCGCGAGCAGATCCGCGAGCGGCGCGAGCAGGCGCGGACGCAGGCCCGCGAGCACGGTCTGGCGGCGGAAGCGGCGGAACGTTCCGGGGAGCGCGCGGGAAGGTCCTCGGGCGCCGGGTCGAGCGCGCTGACGCGCTCGCGGGTGCGCCTGGACCTGCCGCGCGCGCCGCGACGGTCGCTGCTGCCCGAGTACGACCCGGAGGCCTTCGGGCGGCTGTCGGAGCGGGTGGCGCGCTTCCTGGGCACCGGCCGGTTCATCGTCTGGATGACCCTGGTCATCATCGTCTGGGTGCTGTGGAACATCTTCGCGCCGGACGACCTGAGGTTCGACCCCTACCCGTTCATCTTCCTGACGCTGATGCTGTCGCTCCAGGCCTCCTACGCGGCTCCGCTGATCCTGCTCGCGCAGAACCGGCAGGACGACCGCGACCGGGTCACCCACGAGCAGGACCGCAAGCAGAACGAGCGGTCCATCGCCGACACCGAGTACCTGACCCGGGAAATCGCCGCCCTGCGGATGGGTCTGGGAGAGGTCGCCACCCGCGACTGGATCAGGTCCGAGTTCCAGGACCTGATCAAGGAGATGGACGAGCGCCGTCTATTCCCCGCCGAACGTGACGAAGGCGACCGCTGACGGGCTTACCTGCGGCCTGCTACCGAGCCGTACCATCGGGGCATGGCTACCGACACAAGCTCCGCCGCCGTGCCTGAGCAGGACGCGATCCTGGACGCGCTGGCGACGGTGAACGACCCCGAGATCCACCGGCCGATCACCGAGCTCGGCATGGTCAAATCGGTGGAGATCGGCGCGGGCGGCGAGGTCGCCGTCACGGTCTACCTCACGGTGTCGGGCTGTCCCATGCGCGAGACCATCACCAAGAACGTCACCGAGGCCGTCGAGAAGGTCGCGGGCGTCACCTCCGTCGCCGTCACCCTCGACGTGATGAGCGACGAGCAGCGCAAGGACCTGGCAGCCACGCTGCGCGGCGGTACCGCCGAGCGCGAGGTGCCCTTCGCCAAGCCGGGCTCGCTGACCCGGGTGTACGCGGTCGCGTCCGGCAAGGGCGGCGTCGGCAAGTCCTCCGTCACGGTGAACCTGGCCGCGGCGATGGCGGCGGACGGCCTGAAGGTCGGCGTGGTCGACGCGGACATCTACGGCCACAGCGTGCCGCGCATGCTGGGTGTGGACGGGCGTCCCACCCAGGTCGAGAACATGATCATGCCGCCGTCGGCGCACGGCGTGAAGGTCATCTCCATCGGCATGTTCACCCCGGGCAACGCCCCGGTGGTGTGGCGCGGCCCCATGCTGCACCGCGCCCTCCAGCAGTTCCTGGCGGACGTGTTCTGGGGCGACCTGGACGTGCTGCTGCTGGACCTGCCGCCGGGTACGGGTGACATCGCGATCTCCGTGGCCCAGCTGGTGCCGAACGCGGAGATCCTCGTCGTCACCACCCCGCAGCAGGCCGCGGCCGAGGTCGCGGAGCGGGCCGGCTCCATCGCCGTCCAGACCCACCAGAAGATCGTCGGCGTGGTCGAGAACATGTCGGGTCTGCCCTGCCCGCACTGCGACGAGATGGTGGACGTCTTCGGCTCGGGCGGTGGCCAGAAGGTCGCCGACGGCCTGACCAAGACGGTCGGCGCGACCGTGCCGGTGCTGGGCTCGATCCCGATCGACGTGCGGCTGCGCGAGGGCGGCGACGAGGGCAAGCCCGTCGTGCTCTCCGACCCGGACTCCCCGGCCGGTGCGGCCCTGCGCGCGATCGCGGGCAAGCTGGGCGGCCGTGCGCGCGGCCTGTCGGGCATGTCCCTGGGCATCACCCCGCGCAACAAGTTCTGATCGTCCGTACCACGGGGAAGGGCGCCGCTCGTCGAGCGGC
Organism: Streptomyces virginiae; assembly: GCF_041432505.1. Taxonomy (GTDB): domain Bacteria; phylum Actinomycetota; class Actinomycetes; order Streptomycetales; family Streptomycetaceae; genus Streptomyces; species Streptomyces virginiae_A. The sequence continues at coordinate 5,625,758 of NZ_CP107871.1, read as the reverse complement.
GCCCTTCCGCGTACCGGCCCCCGATACCCGTGGGCCGTCGTCCGTCGTCCGCTACTGGTACGTGCCGAGGTCCGCGATCGCGGAGAAACCGAGCCCGTACGCGCTCATGCCGCGGCCGTACGCGCCCAGGTGGACACCGCTCCCGGTGGAGCCGGCCAGGACCCACCCGAACTCCGACTCGCGGTAGTGGAACGGGGTCGGCTCGCCGTCCACCGGCAGCGACAGCGTGGACCAGTCCTCACCGGTCAGGTCGTCCGCCAGCTCCCACGCGGCCTCGGTCTGCTGGTCCAGCCAGTCGTCGCGCAGCGAGTGGTCCATCTGGCCGGGCCAGCTGTACGCCAGCAGTCCGGAGCCGGCCAGCCAGGCCGCCGAGGCGACCGAGGTGGCCTCCAGGACGCCGGTGCCGTCGCCGCTGCGGCGCAGCGGGTTGCTCGCCACGGTGATGACCACCGCGAACCGTTCCTTCTCGCCGGTGGCGATCTCACCCCGGGCGGAGGGCTCGTCGCCGTGGCCGGTGGAGCCGTGCTCCACGGTGCCGTCGGCGGCGACCGCCACCTGCATGAGCCGGCGGGGGCCCGTGAAGGCCCCGTCCAGCCCGTACCAGGGGAAGTCGGCGGCCAGGAACCCCTCGGCCGTCCGGCGGGCCGCCGGCACGGGCGCGGCGGCCTCCTGTGGTTCCGTATGGCTGTCGGGGCCGGTATCCGGCTCCTGGGCGGGTGCTGCACCGGGGGCGGGGGCCTCCGCGGTCTGCGCCCCTACCCGGCTGCTGCTCGTCGTCTCCATCTGGGCGGCCTCTCGTTCCGTGGGGTCCGGAACGGCCCTCCCCCTCGCTGTGCTGGGGGGACCCCCTCCCTCGGGCGTCCTGCGATCCGGACAGATGGAGGATAGCCATCGGACCGCGGATCGCCGGGCAGGCCGCGCCTCAGGTGGCGTCGGCGTCGAAGCGCGAGCGCTCCTCCGGGGCGGGAGCGGCGGGCTTCTTCAGCAGGTCCGGGCCGGTCACGGCGGGCGTGGCGGCGGCGGCCGGCGAGGTCGGGGCGGCGCCGGCCTCCGAGCTCTTCACGGCGTCGGAGACGTCGTTCAGCTCCTTGCGGAGATCGAAGCTGGTGCGGATCTCCTTGAGGTCCTCGTTCTCGGTGAGCTGCTTGCGGATGAAGGTCTTCGGGTTCAGGTCCTCGAACTCGAAATCCTTGAACTCCGGGCCGAGTTCGGAGCGGATGTCGTGCTTCGCGCTGTCCGAGAACGCCCGGACCTTGCGGATGAAGCCCGTGACGTCCTGAATGACCTTGGGCAGCTTGTCCGGTCCGAAGACGAGGATGCCGAGCACCACGATCGTGACAAGTTCGAGTGCGCCTATGTCGTTGAACACCTTGCCGCTCCTCGGCTCTCTATCACTTCGGGCCCTGACACACGGTACCCGGCGTTGTCCACGGGCCCATACCTCCGTACCGGCTGCGCGGCGGTTTCTCCCCCAGACTTCGTCCGGGAGGTGCCCCCTGTGCCGTCATCGGGCGCTCATGATCCGTTGGCCGATCCGAGGACCACTCTCAGTGTGCTTTCGCGGCCCTGGCGGAGCACGGTGAGCGTCAGTGGGTCGCCCGGGCGGTGGGCCCGGATCTTGATGATCAGCTCGTCGCCGCCGCGGACCCGCCGGCCGTCCACCTTGGTGATCACGTCCCCGGCCCGGATCCCGGCGACCGCGCCCGGTCCGCCGGCGACCACGGACGGCTTGCCGTCCTCGCCCTTGTCCCCGACCCGGGCCCCGTCGCCCGTGTAGTCCATGTCCAGGGTGACGCCGATGACCGGATGCGTGGCCCGGCCGGTGCGGATCAGCTCCTCGGCGACGCGCTTGCCCTGGTTGACGGGGATGGCGAAGCCGAGCCCGATGGAGCCGCCCTGTCGGGTGGGGTCGTCCTTGTCGGCCCCGCGGATCGCGCTGTTGATGCCGACCACGTGGGCCTTCGCGTCGAGGAGCGGGCCGCCGGAGTTCCCCGGGTTGATGGGGGCGTCGGTCTGCAGGGCGTCGACGTAGCTGATGTCGCTGCCGTCGCCCTTGTCGCCGCCCGCGGTGACGGGCCGGCCGGTGGCGCTGATGATCCCGGCGGTGACGGTGTTCGACAGGTCGAAGGGCGCGCCGATGGCCACCACCGGGTCGCCGACCTTCACGTTCTCGGAGTTGCCCAGGCTCAGCGGTCGGAGCCCGCGCACCCCCTCGACCTTGACCACGGCCAGGTCGTAGCCGGAGTCGCGGCCGACCAGCGTGGCGGTGACGCTCTCGCCGGTGCTGAAGGTGACCGTTATCTCCTGGGAGTCGGCGACCACATGGCTGTTGGTCAGGATGTGCCCCTGCTGGTCGAGCACGAAGCCGGTCCCCGTACCGCCGCCCTTGGCGCCCCGCACGTGCAGGGTCACCACGCCGGGCAGTGCGGTGGCCGCGATGCCGGCCACGCTGTCCGGGGCCCGGCCCCCGTCGACGGCGGCGGCCTGGGGCAGCTCCAGCCGGGTGTTGCTCTGCCGCTCGGCGAGGACACCGACGTAGCCGCCGATGCCTCCGGCGAGGAGGGCCGTACCGAGGCTGAGGGCCACCACCTGCCACAGCCGGATCCCGCGCGGTGTCCGGCCCCGGTCCACGACCTGCAACGGCTCGGTGCCCCAGGGGTCGTACCGCACGACGGGGGCCCCGGCCGGCGCGTCGGGCGCCGGGTCCGAGAGGTCCGGGTCCTTGTCCAGGGTCGGGGCCGCGGCCGCGGCCGGGGTCGGGGTCGGGGCCGCGTCCTGTACGTGGTCCTCGCCCCCGGTTTCGGGCCGCGGTGCGGGAACCCCTTCGCGGCGGCCGCCCTCGGCCGTGCCCTCGGGCCGGCTCCACCACTGTGGAGCCGGGTCGGTCTGCTGCCTGTCGGCCATGGGCGCTCCCCGCGTACCTATGCGCATGTGCCGAAGATTCAACCAGGTCCCGCGTCAGCGCAGCAGGGAGACCGGACGCGCCGGCACCTGCGGGGTGGGCCGGAGCGGCGGCAGCGGGGTCGCCATGACCGACAGGAGGGTCGGGACGGCCTCCGGGGTGGGCAGGCGGTCACGGGCCCCTTGATCGGCCGCGGGCAGGGCGGGCCCGGGCCTGGAGGCCGGGGCCGGGGAATCACCCCGCAGGTTCGGATCCACCTCCAGCGGCAGGGCGCCACCGAGCGCGAGCGCGGCCAGCGAGACGGCCCCGGCGGCGACGAAGGCGAACCGGCGGCGCGGACGGCCCACCTCGTGGATCCGGAAGCCGTCCTGCGGCCGTGGCCGGGCGGCGACCGGCAACCCGTAGGTGAACGCGTCGAAGGGGTCGGCCCCCGGGCCGTCCGTGGGGTCGGCGGGACGGCCGGGTCCCCCGGGACCCGTCGGCACCGACGGATCGTCGAGGCCGCCGCCCGGCAGCCCCTGCAACCGTGCCAGCAGCCCCGCGGACAGCGGCGGCGGCGCGCTCTCCACGAACATGGTCTTCAGACGGCGCTGCGCGTCGGCCTCGGCCTTGCATCTGGCACAGGTCGCCAGGTGGGCCAGGACCCGATCGCGCGCGTCGTGTTTCAGCTCCCCGTCCACGAGGGCGGCAAGCCGGTCTCCCAGGTGTTGTTCGGCAGGTGACGGACTGGCCTCGCTCACTCGGCTCCGCCCTCTCCCCCGGCGCCGGGGGCGCCCATCGCCACTCCCGCCAACGCGCGCTGCTCGGCACGGGCCTGCGGGGACCGGTGCTTGAGCGCCTTGCGCAGGTGCGAACGGCCTCGGTGGATACGACTGCGGACGGTGCCGAGCTTCACGCCGAGGGTGGCGGCGATCTCCTCGTACGACAGGCCCTCGATGTCGCACAGCACCACGGCCGCGCGGAACTCGGGGGCGAGGGTGTCCAGTGCCTGCTGCACATCCGCGTCGAAGTGGGTGTCGTGCAGGACCTGCTGGGGGGACGGCTCACGGCTCGGCAGCCGGTCGGCGGCGTCGTCGCCGAGCGCGTCGAAGCGGATCCGCTGCTTACGGCGGACCATGTCCAGGAACAGGTTCGTGGTGATGCGGTGCAGCCAGCCCTCGAAGGTCCCGGGCGTGTACGTGGACAGCGAGCGGAAGACGCGGACGAAGACTTCCTGCGTCAGGTCCTCGGCGTCGTGCTGGTTGCCCGTCAGACGGTAGGCAAGGCGGTAGACGCGCGCGCTGTGCGTGCTGACGATCTCCTCCCATGAGGGAGGGGTCCACGCCTGGGAGCCCGCATCGGCGGCAAAGCTCGCGGTGGTTGCGGTGTCTGCGGTGTGGAAGCGGTCAGCAATGTCGGTCACGGATTTCGGCTCACCGGCCGACCAGAAGAGGCGTCTGAACACGCCCCCACGATCCACAGGCGCAGCCGCACCTCCCCTATCGGCTCTGGTGGTGTCCAGCGGAGTCCCTACCATAGCCACCCCCTCTGTCAGCTCCGGATAAGCGTTTTTGCAGTATCTTTACGCGAGACTTAGACCTGGGAGCGGTCCCGGCCGTCGATCTGCCCGGCGGCGTCCCTTCTGATCCCGCTTCCACCCTGCACAACGCCCGGTCCCATCTGCGGGTTCCCGACGTCAACGGATACAGTCACCGTTGCGCCAACTATGGGGACAGGAGAGGGTCATTACCGGCAACCGGCAGACGAGCTGGGCGTTCGCCGACGCGTTTGTCGCCGAGGACGACGCTCTGCGATGGGCCCGCGACCGGTCCAGGGAAGCGGGCCTGAGGTCCGTCTCCCCCGGTACCGGGGCCGCGCTGCGCCTGCTGGCCGCCACCGCGGACGCGAAAGCGGTCGCCGAGATCGGCACCGGAACCGGCGTCTCCGGCATCCATCTGCTGCACGGAATGCGCCCCGACGGGGTCCTGACCACGGTGGATCCCGAAGCGGACCGGCAGGCTTTCGCCCGCCAGGCCTTCCGCGCCGCCGGCTTCGCGGGCAACCGCGCCCGCTTCATCCCCGGCCGCGCCCTCGACGTACTCCCGCGACTCGCCGACGGCGGATACGACCTCGTCTTCTGCGACGGGGACCCGTCCGAGTCCCTCGACTACCTCGCCGAATCGTTGCGGCTGCTGCGCCCCGGCGGACTGGTGTGCTTCGAGGGGGTGTTCTCCGACGGCCGTACGGTCGACTCCGCGGCCCAGCCGGTGGAGGTGCTGCGCGTGCGCGAGCTGCTGCGCAGCGTCCGCGAGAGCCCCGCGCTGGAGGCCGCGCTGCTCCCGGTGGGTGACGGTCTGCTCTGCGCGGTGCGCCGCTGAGCCTCGTAGGGGCCGCGGATCAGGTCAGGAGCGCGAAGGTGAGGGCCGCCGTGCCGCCCAGCGCGGTGCCGGCGAGGAGCCGGGCCGGGGTGTGCGCCTCGAGCACCGGCCGGGACCGGCCGACGGCCGCGGCGACCAGTGCCGCGGGGAGCGCCGGGGCCCCGAGGACGAGCAGCAGGATCATCACGGTGCCGCCGGCCACCGACATGGGATCGATATCTGCCAGGCGACCGTGACCAGCAACGAGGACACGAGGCCGACCGGCATCGCGACGACGAGCGCGAAGACCGGGCGGGGGGCGCCCAGGGCGTGCAGGAGCGCGACCCCGGCGACGACGGAGGCCAGGCTCAGGGCCATCGGGACGACGCGCCGGCGCCGCACCCGGATGTGCTGGTCGGTCAGCGCGCCCCGGCGGACCCCCAGGGCGATGATCCCGATCGGCACCACGCCGCAGAACAGGGCGGCGAGCAGGCCCCGGCCGAGGCCGGTCCAGGAGGTGGTGCTGTGCCATCCGACGAGCAGGAGCAGCGCGACCACGAGGTGGACGGGCGCCAGTGCGTCGGAGAGGACCCGGGCCGCCTTCCGGCGGGGCGCGCAGTCCGCGAACGCGGGCGGCGCGGGCGGGCTGAAGGTCACCGGCTCGGCTCCGGAATGCTCGGGTCAGCGGAGGACGACACAACACTGCCCCGGCCGCGGATCGCGGTCGGGGCAGTGCAGAGAATGCGGAAAACGCAGAAGGTGGAAGTGCTGTCGGTGTCCCCGTGGGGTCAGCCGACGACCTTCTTCAGGGCGTCACCCAGGGCGTCCGCCTCATCAGGGGTCAGCTCGACGACAAGCCGACCGCCGCCCTCGAGCGGTACGCGCATGACGATGCCCCGCCCCTCCTTGGTGACCTCGAGCGGGCCGTCGCCCGTCCGCGGCTTCATGGCCGCCATGCTCGTTCCCCTTCCTGAAACCAGCTCATCGTCAGCCGACGGCCCCGTTCAGGCGCCTAATACCCGGCATCGAACACATTGCTTCCCAGCCATTATCCCGCATGTCAGGACCCGATGACCAACATCACCCGGGAACGCTTGGGCAACGCGCTCGACCAAAACCACTCATTTCGGGGATCCGCCTGCGATACTTCGCCGCCGCACCAGGGAAGCGGCATCGGCTTTCTTTGACGCACATCACATGTGCCCGCCCCGTCCGGTCCGCCATGCTGACCTTTGTACCGGACAGTACCGACCGGTAGCCAAGCCCGCGACGAAGGGGGACCCCCTGCCATGGCCGACAGCGTGCTCTACGAAGTGACCGACGGACTCGCCACCATCACGATCAACCGCCCGGACGCGATGAACGCGATGAACACCGAGGCCAAGGTCGCCCTGCGCGACGCGGTCCAGGCGGCGGCCGCCGACACCGCCGTACGGGCCGTGCTGCTCACCGCGGCCGGGAACCGGGCCTTCTGCGTGGGCCAGGACCTCAAGGAGCACATCGGGAACCTCGCCTCGGACCGCGAGACCGGCACCTCGCTGACCATGACGACGGTGGCCGACCACTACAACCCCATCGTGCGGGCGCTCACCGAGATGCCCAAGCCCGTGGTGGCCGGGGTGAACGGCGTCGCGGCCGGGGCGGGCTTCGGCTTCGCGCTGGCGGCGGACTTCCGGGTCGTCGCCGACACCGCCTCCTTCAACACCTCGTTCGCCGGGGTGGCGCTGACCGCCGACTCCGGGGTCTCGTGGACCCTCCCCCGTCTGATCGGTGCCTCCCGCGCCTCGGACCTGCTGCTGTTCCCGCGTTCGATCAAGGCTCAGGAGGCGTACGAGCTCGGTATCGTCAACCGCCTCGTGCCCGCGGACTCCCTGCACGCGGAGGCGGAGGCCGTGGCCCGCACCCTGGCCGCCGGCCCGACGGTCGCGTACGCCGCCCTGAAGGAGTCCCTGGCCTACGGGGCCTCCCACACGCTCTCCGAGGCCCTGGCCCACGAGGACACCCTCCAGACCCGTGCGGGGGCCTCCGAGGACCACTCCATCGCCGTCCAGGCCTTCCTCGCGAAGCAGCCCCCGAAGTACCTGGGCCGCTGACCGGGATCCCGCGATCCGGCCCGGCTCAGGCCGGGTCGCGGGAGACGCAGTCGGCCAGGTGGTCGTTGACCAGCCCGCAGGCCTGCATCAGGGCGTAGGCCGTCGTGGGGCCGACGAAGCGGATGCCGGCCTTCTTCAGGGCCTTGGCGAGGGCCGTGGACTGCGGCGTGACCGCCGGGACCTCGGTGACCGTCAGCGGGGCCGGTCCCGGCTCCTCGGGGGCGTGGGACCAGATCAGGGTGTCGAGCTCGCCCGGCTCCCACCCGGCGAGGACCTTCGCGTTGGCCAGGGTCGCCTCGATCTTGGCCCGGTTGCGGATGATCCCCTCGTCGGCCAGGAGCCGCTGCGCGTCCCGGTCGTCGAACTCCGCGACCGCCGCGATCGAGAAGTCGGAGAAGGCCTTACGGAACCCCTCGCGGCGGCGCAGGATCGTGATCCAGGACAGTCCCGACTGGAACGCCTCCAGGCACAGCCGCTCGTAGAGGGCGTCGTCCCCGTGCACCGCACGGCCCCACTCGGTGTCGTGGTAGGCGACGTAGTCCGGGGTGGACAGCCCCCACGGGCAGCGCAGCAGCCCGTCCGCGCCCGCCACCGAGCCGCTCACCGCTCACCGCCCTTGCCGAGGTCGACGTGCCCGGGGGCGTCCGACGGGGCGGCGGCGGGCGCCGCCGCGGCCGTCAGCTGCGCGATGCGGGCGTCGCGCTCGGCCAGTTCGGCCGCGAGCCGCTCCAGTACGTCGTCCACCTCGGCCATCCGGTACCCGCGCGGGGCCACGGGCAATCGCAGCGCGTCGATGTCGGCCCGTACGACGGGCCGGGTCTCCGGCAGCCCGTCCGCGACGCGGTCCGGCTCCGCTTCCGGCAGGACGGCCTCCGAGCCGCCGCCGATCACCGCCAGGGTGACCGCTGCCACGACCACGACCAGCGCGATCATCAAGAAGAAGAACACGATCAACTCCCCTGAGAGACTCCGGCCACCAGGTTAAGGTCGCTGGCGAGGCGCAAGGGCCGCCGAAGGAGGAAAGAGCAGGATGCTGCGACTGGGCAGGCGCGAGTTCGACACCCACGAGCCGGTGATCATGGCCATCGTGAACCGGACGCCGGACTCCTTCTACGACCAGGGCGCGACGTTCCGCGACGAGCCGGCGCTGGACCGGGTCGAGCACGCGATCGCCGAGGGCGCCGCGATCATCGACATCGGCGGGGTCAAGGCGGGCCCGGGCGAGCACGTGGACGCGGCCGAGGAGGCACGGCGCACGGTCGACTTCGTGGCCGAGGTCCGCCGCCGCCACCCGGACGTGGTGATCAGCGTGGACACCTGGCGGCACGAGGTCGGCGAGGCGGTGTGCGAGGCCGGGGCCGACGTCCTCAACGACGCCTGGGGCGGGGTGGACCCCAAGCTGGCGGAGGTCGCCGCGCGGTACGGGGCGGGCCTGGTCTGCACCCACGCGGGCGGCGTGGAACCGCGTACCCGGCCGCACCGGATCGCGTACGACGACATCATGGAGGACGTCCTGCGCGTCACGCTCGGCCTCGCCGAACGCGCCGCGGCGCTCGGCGTCCGCCGGGACGCGATCATGATCGACCCCGGACACGACTTCGGGAAGAACACCCGGCACTCGCTGGAGGCCACGCGCCGGCTGGGCGAGATGACGGCGACGGGCTGGCCGGTGCTGGTCTCCCTGTCCAACAAGGACTTCGTCGGCGAGACCCTCGACAAGCCGGTCAAGGAACGCCTGTTGGGCACCTTGGCCACGACGGCCGTCTCGGCCTGGCTGGGCGCGCAGGTCTACCGCGTCCACGAGGTCGCGGAGACCCGGCAGATCCTGGACATGGTGCGTTCGATCCAGGGCCACCGCCCCCCGGCGGTCGCCCGCCGCGGCCTGGCCTGAGGCCCTTGCCGGGCCCGGGGCGCAGCGCCCCGGGCCCGGACGGTCACTTGCCGACTTCCTTCGTCACCAGCGCGATCGCCTCGTCCACGTCGTCGGTGACGTGGAACAGGTAGAGGTCCTTCTCCGAGGCCTTGCCCTGGGCGATCACGGTGTTCCGCAGCCAGTCGACCAAGCCGCTCCAGTACTCCGTGCCGAAGAGCACGATCGGGAAGCGGGTGATCTTCTGGGTCTGGACCAGGGTCAGCGCCTCGAACAGCTCGTCCAGCGTGCCCAGGCCGCCCGGCAGGACGACGAAGCCCTGGCTGTACTTCACGAACATCGTCTTGCGGACGAAGAAGTACCGGAAGTTCAGGCCGAGATCGACGTGCTGGTTGAGCCCCTGTTCGAAGGGGAGCTCGATGCCGAGGCCGACCGAGACGCCGTTCGCCTCGCGGGCGCCCTTGTTGGCCGCCTCCATGGCCCCCGGACCGCCGCCGGTGATCACCGCGAAGCCGGCGTCGACCAGCGCGCCGCCGATCCGCACACCCGCTTCGTACTCGGGCGAGCCCTCCGGCGTACGGGCCGACCCGAACACGCTGATCGCGGGCGGCAGCTCGGCCAGCGTGCCGAAGCCCTCGATGAACTCCGACTGGATGCGCAGGACCCGCCAGGGATCGGTGTGCACCCACTCGGAGGGCCCCGCCGAATCCAGCAGCCGCTGGTCCGTCGTGCTGCCCGCCTGCACCTGGCTCCGCCTCCTCAGCACCGGCCCGAGCTGCTGCTCCTCGGGCCGACGACGAGCGGAACCCTCGGGACTGCCGTGGTTGCCCATGCTGTGCTCCCTCCTGCTGATCGTTGGATCAGGGTAGGCGCACAAAGGTGACGAGAAGCGGAATTCAGGAGGTCAGCCAGGCGCGGAGTCGTTCCTCGCAGTGCAGGATCGCCTTCGTCTCGACGCGTTCGTCGACCTTGTGCGCCAGCAGGGCGTCGCCCGGGCCGTAGTTGACCGCCGGGACCCCGAGGGCACTGAAGCGGGAGACGTCCGTCCAGCCGAACTTGGGCATGGCGCGGCCGCCGACCGCCTCCATGAAGGCCTGGGCGGCCGGGTGGGAGAGGCCGGGGAGGGCGCCGGGCGAGGAGTCGTCGACCACGAACTCGGCGATGTCGCAGTCCGCGAACACCTCCCGTACGTGGGCCAGCGCATCGGCCGCGGTGCGGTCCGGGGCGTAGCGGAAGTTGACGGTCACCGTGCACGCGTCGGGGATGACGTTGTTGGCGACGCCGCCCTCGACGCGGACCGCGTTGAGGCCCTCGTGGTACTCCAGGCCGTCGATGACCGGCTTGCGGGGCTCGTAGGCCGCGAGCCGGGCGAGGATCGGGCCCGCCGTGTGGATGGCGTTGGAGCCCATCCAGCTGCGCGCGGAGTGGGCGCGTTCGCCGGTGGTGCGGAGCAGGACGCGCAGGGTGCCCTGGCAGCCGCCCTCGACCTCGGCGTTCGAGGGTTCCAGCAGGACCGCGAAGTCGCCCGTCAGCCAGTCGGGGTGGGCCTCGGCCACCTTGCCGAGGCCGTTGAGGTCGGCGGCGACCTCCTCCTGGTCGTAGAAGACGAAGGTGAGGTCCCGGTTCGGCTCGGGCACGGTCGCGGCGATGCGCAGCTGCACGGCGACACCGGACTTCATGTCGGTGGTGCCGCAGCCCCACAGCACGTCGTTCTCGTCGAGACGGGAGGGGACGTTGTCGGCGATCGGCACGGTGTCGAGGTGGCCGGCGAGGACGACGCGCTCGGCGCGGCCCAGGTGGGTGCGGGCGACGACGTTGTTGCCGAAGCGGTCCACGGTGAGGTGCGCGAGGCCGCGCAACGCGTGTTCCACGAGGTCGGCGAGTACCTTCTCGTCGCCGCTCACGGACGGAATGTCGACGAGCCGGGCGGTCAGCTCGGCGGCGTCCAGGGTGAGGTCCAGCTCGGATTCGGACATGGAGCTGACCCTAATGCCCCGGGCTGCGCCGAAGCCTCCTCCGTCCGGCCGGTGGACGCGTCATATGGCTCAAGTACGGTGGGCCGCGTGTCCCAGACCCGTGATCCCCGTCCTCGTCGCCGCCGGCTGCTCCGGGCGGGCGTCGGCCTGCTCGTTCTCCTCGCGGTGATCGGGTACTTCGCCGTGCAGCGCGATTCGAACGGTGGCGGCGGTGCCCCGTTCTGCGTGGCCGGCGCGGATCCGATCGGGGAGGACGAAACGTCCGCGACGTACGAGATGTCCCCGGAGCAGGCGGCGAACGCGGCGACGATAGCCGCCGTCGGCGTGGCCAAGGGCCTGCCGGACCGGGCGGTGACCATCGCGCTCGCGACCGCCATGCAGGAGTCCGCGCTGCGCAATCTCGACCACGGTGACCGTGACTCCCTGGGGCTCTTCCAGCAGCGGCCGTCGATGGGCTGGGGCACGCCGGCGCAGATCACGGACCCGGTGTACTCGGCCGGGATCTTCTACGACCACCTCGTCGACGTACCGGGGTACTCGCGGCTGCCGCTGACGGTGGCCGCGCAGAAGGTGCAGCGCAGCGGGTTCCCGCAGGCGTACGCGAAGCACGAGCCCGACGCGACCGTGCTGACGGCCGCGTTCGCCGGCGGCGGCACGCTCAACTGCGGCGGTCCCGCGCCCGCCGGGCCGGGCGACCCGGAGCGGGTCAAGGCGGATCTGATCCGGATCTTCGGCAAGGACGGGACGCACACCATGTCGCCGCAGGGTGGTCAGGCCGGCCGGAACACCGGCGGCGGGCAGGTCGCCCCGGAGCCCGAGGTGACGTTGGTGGAGAAGAAGAACGGCGGCGAGGAGGCGACGCGCCGCAGCCGGGCGATGGCCCACTGGGCGGTGGCCAACTCGAAGGCGATGGGCATCTCCCGGGTGTCCTACGGCCGGCACGGCTGGGTCGCGGGCACGAACCGGGGCCGGTGGCAGGACAAGGGCGGCGCGGGGGGCAAGGACGCCGCGCACTACGCGGGGCCGGGCGAGGTACGGATCTTCATGGCCCGCTGATCGCCGCGGGCCGGGGCACGCGCCGGGGGCGCCCGGGCTGACGTACGAGTGATCACTCCTGCGGGGGGATCCGTGTAGCGGGCCACGGATCCCGCAATCGCACGGAAGCCCTGGTCGGCGACCGTCCGATGCGCTTGTCGCGGAAGCCGATTAAACGATGCGTTACCGATCCTTTACCCACCGGCACCGCAACTCCACCCGCCCCGGAAGCGGTTAGTCATGGCGTACTCAGCCGCTACCGCTTAGGAGCAACATGTCTCTCCCCCTGACCCGTCGGATCGCCCGTGCCGCGCTGCTCCTCGCAGCCGGGGCAGCGCCCGTGGTCGGTGCGGCCGGTGCGGCCAGCGCCGCCGGTCTGGAGTCCGTGCCGCAGCTGGGCGGGCTCAACGCCCCCGACGCCGCGACGACGGCGGACGCGGCCACGGACGTCGTCGGCACCGCCGGCAGCGCCACCAAGGACCTGCCGGCGCCCGCCGCCGACGTGGCCGGTACCGCGCAGGGCCTGCTGGGCGGGCTCCCCACCACGCAGGAACTGCCGGTGTCCTCGCTGCCGACGTCCTCGCTGCCGACCTCCGGCGTCCTGCCGGGCGGGCTGCCCGGTGGCCTGCCGCTGGGCGGCTGACGCCGTAGGAACCACCGAGGGGGCCGGGAGTTCGTACTCCCGGCCCCCTCGGTCATGTTCGGCGCACCCGTCAGCCGAGGCGCTTGACCGCCGCCTCGACCCGCTCGTCGGTGGCGGTGAAGGCGACGCGCACGAACCGCGCGCCCGCCTCGCCGTAGAAGTCGCCCGGCGCGACCAGGATGCCCAGGCCCGCGAGGTGGGCGACGGTGTCCCAGCAGGGCTCGTCACGGGTCACCCACAGGTACAGGCTCGCCTCGCTGTGCTCGACCCGGAAGCCGTGCCCCTCCAGGGCGGTGCGCAGCGCCGCGCGGCGGGCCGCGTAGCGCTCGCGCTGCTCCTCGACGTGGGTGTCGTCGCCGAGGGCCGCGACCGTGGCCGCCTGCACCGGGGCGGGGGTCATCATGCCGCCGTGCTTGCGGATCTCCAGCAGCTCGCCGAGCACGTCCGCGTCACCGGCGACGAAGGCCGCCCGGTAGCCCGCCAGGTTGGAGCGCTTGGAGAGCGAGTGGACGGCGACGATGCCCTCGTACGAGCCGCCGCAGACGTCGTCGTGGAGGACGGAGACGGGCTCGGCCTCCCAGCCCAGCTCCAGGTAGCACTCGTCGCTGAAGAGCAGGATCCCGTGCTCGCGCGCCCAGGCCACGATCCGGACGAGTTCCTCCTTGGCGAGGACCTTGCCGGTGGGGTTGGACGGGGAGTTGAGCCACAGGAGCTTGACGCCGGCCGGGTCGAGCTCGGTCGGGTCGTCGTACACGACGGCCTCGGCGCCGCACAGGCGCGCGCCGACCTCGTAGGTGGGGTAGGCGAGACGGGGGTAGGCGACCTTGTCCCCGGCGCCCAGACCCAGCTGGGTCGGCAGCCAGGCCACCAGCTCCTTGGAGCCGACGACCGGCAAGACGTTGCGGTGTTCGGCGGTGCTCGCGCCGAGGCGGCCGCGCACCCAGCCGGTGATCGCGTCGCGCAGGGCGACGGTGCCCCACACGGTCGGGTAGCCCGGGGAGTCGGCGGCCTCGATCAGCGCGCGCCGGATCAGCTCCGGGACCGGGTCCACGGGCGTGCCGACGGACAGGTCGACGATGCCGTCCGCGTGGGCCGCCGCCGTCTTCTTGTACGGCTCCAGCTTGTCCCAGGGGAAGGCGGGAAGACGGTCGGATACTGCGGCCACGATGGTCTCTGCTCTCTCTGAGTACTGGCTGGTAGCGGGTCCGTAAACGCCTCGGTCCCGTGCGGCGACGAGGCCGTACGGGACCGGGGGGCGCGTCTGCCTGGAAAGGTCAGTGCTCGCCGTTGATGCCGGCGGGCAGCGCCGCGACGAAGGGGTGGTCGCGCTCGATCAGGCCCAGCTTGGAAGCACCACCGGGCGAACCGAGCTCGTCGAAGAACTCGACGTTCGCCTTGTAGTAGTCCTTCCACTCCTCCGGGGTGTCGTCCTCGTAGAAGATGGCCTCGACCGGGCAGACCGGCTCACACGCACCACAGTCGACGCACTCGTCCGGGTGGATGTACAAGGACCGCTGGCCCTCGTAGATGCAGTCGACGGGGCACTCTTCGATGCATGCCTTGTCCTTGACGTCGACACAAGGCTCCGCGATGACGTAGGTCACGCTCTCGTTCCTCCTCGGTAGGGCTTTCCATATCGCGCGGGAGCGCGGCGTCGTCGATGCCCGCACCTAGTATCTCCGTTCCCGGGCACGATCCGAACAGGAGGGGCGGACAGAGCTGTGGAAATCACTGCCGGTGGACTGCTGGAGGTCCGTATCACCCCGGCTGACGTGGGTAAACGAGTCTCTGTACGACGGGTGGAGGCCGTGGTGAGCGGATCACCCGAGTTCACGGACACGGTCGGGGTTCTCACATCCTGGGACCAGGGTGTGCTGCTGATCACAAAGAAGGACGGGCAATCCGTCCGTATCTCGGAATCCTCGCTGGTCGCGGGCAAGATCGTGCCTGCGGCGCCGGCCCGGCGGCGGGGTCCCGCGGCCTCCTTCGAGGAGCTCTCGCGGGTCGCCGCGCGGGCCTGGCAGCCGCTGGAGAGCGAGCCACTGGGTGACTGGACGCTGCGGGCGGCCGCCGGATTCACGCGGCGGGCCAATTCCGTGCTGCCGCTCGGCGACCCCGGTATACCGCTGGACGATGCACTCGCGCGAGTGACCTCCTGGTACGCGCGGCGGTCGCTGCCGGCCTACGTACAGGTCGCGACGGGGGCCGCCGGCACCCAGGAGATGCTCGGCGCGGAGCTGGAACGGCGCGGCTGGGTGAACGAGGTGTCGGCGGAGGTACGGATCGGGGCGCTGGCCCCGGTGGGCGACGTGGACGCGCCCGCGGCCGAGGCCGTACGTCTGACCCGGGTCCCGGACGAGGAGTGGCTCGGGCGCTACGGGAAGGTGAGCGACCCGGACCTGGCCCGGCGGATGCTCGTGGAAGGGCCGTCGGTGTGGTTCGCGGCGCTGCCCGGGGGCCGGGCGATCGGGCGCTGCGTGGTGGACGGGCGGTGGGCCGGCTTCGCGGCGGTGACGGTGGATCCCGCGCACCGGCGGGAAGGCCTGGCGACGGCGGTGATGGCCGCGCTGGCCCGGCGGGCGCTGGAGGAGGGCGCGTCGGCGGCGTGGCTGCAGGTCGAGACGGACAATCCGGGGGCGCTGACGCTGTACGACGGGCTGGGCTTCGCCCGCCACCACACGTACCACCACTACCGGGCGGCCTCGTGAGTACGGCGGCCTGGCGGGAGCAGTTCGCGGCCGAGGCCCGGGCGGAGCGGCCCGACCTGGCGCTGCTGTGCCTGCTGCTGGCCACCGAGGGGGATCCGGCGCTGGACGAACGTGCCATGGACGCGGCCCAGATCGAGCTGGACCGGCTGGCCGGGATGCTGCCGTACGGGCTGCGCGGCGGGCGGGCGTGGGCGAACGCGGTGACGGAACTGCTGGGTGGGCGCCTCGGGTTCCACGGCACCCCGGCGGACTACGACCGGCTGTCGTCCTCGCTGCTGCACGAGGTACTGCGGCGGCGGCGCGGGCTGCCGATCCTGCTGTCGGTGGTGTGGCTGGAGGTCGCCCGCCGGGCCGGGGCGCCGGTGTACGGGCTGGGGCTGCCGGGGCACTTCGTGGTGGGCTTCGGGGACCCGGAGGACGGCGTGGTGGTGGACCCGTTCGCGGGCGGCGCGTCCTTGGGCACCGGACCGGCGGAGCTGGCGTCGGGCCCGCGCGAGCCGGCCCGGACGCTGGACATCGTGCAGCGGATCCTGGCCAACATCCGGGCCTGGGCCTCGGCCCGCCCGGAACAGTCGGGGGTGGCCCTGTGGGCGGTGGAGCTGTCGCTGCTGCTGCCGTCGCATCCGGCGGCGCTGCGGTACGAGCGGGCGCGGCTGCTGGTGGAGCGGGGCTCCTTCCAGGAGGGGGCGGCGGAGTTGGACGCGTACGCCGGGGTGGTGTCCGCGGTGGACGCCGACGCGGCGGCCCGCATCCGAGCGGAAGCCCTCTCGGCCCGAGCCCTCCTGAACTGACCGCCCCCGCCCCTGCGGGCCTGTTCCGGCCCCGCCGAGCCAATCCGGCTGCGCCGGCACATTCAGCCTCGCCGGCGTTTGAGGCGCGGGGTCTGGGGCGGAGCCCCAGGGAACCCGGCTCCGCCGGGCACCGGGCTCCGCCCGGACCCTCCCCCAGCTACCGCTGGGAGGTGCCCCCTGCTCAAACGCCGGCGGGGCTGAAATGGCAGGCGAAGGGGGAGGGGGCTAGAGCCAGCCCTTGGCTCGGGCTGTGCTGGCCGCTTCGGCTCGGTTGCGGGCCGCCAGTTTCTGGATCGCCGTCGAGAGGTAGTTGCGGACCGTGCCCTGGGACAGGTGCAGCCGCGCCGCGAGTTCCGCGTTGGTCGCGCCGTTCTCCGCCTCCCGCAGGACCTCCCGTTCCCGGTCCGTCAGCGGGTTCGCGCCCTCCGCGAGGGCGGCCGCGGCCAGCGTCGGGTCGATGACGCGCTCCCCTTGGAGGACCTTGCGTACGGCCGCCGCCAGCTGCGCGGCCGGGGCGTCCTTGACCAGGAAGGCGGAGGCGCCCGCCTCCATCGCGCCGCGGAGGTAGCCGGGGCGGCCGAAGGTGGTCAGGATGACGATCCGCAGGGCGGGGAGCTCGGCGTGCAGGGCGGCCGCCGCCTCGATGCCCGTCATGCCGGGCATCTCGATGTCCAGCAGGGCCACGTTCACGTCGTGTGCGCGGGCCGCCGCCAGTACCTCGTCGCCGCGGGCCACCTGGACCCGTACCTCGATGTCGGGTTCCAGGCCGAGCAGCGCGGCGAGGGCCTCGCGGACCATCGACTGGTCCTCCGCCAGCAGGATGCGGATGGGGCGTGAGGTCATGGTCTCGATCCTATGCGGGGGCCAGCGGGACGCGGGCGGTGAGCGTGAAGCCGCGCGGGCCGGTGCGGCCCGCCGACAGGCCTCCGCCGAGGGCCTCCAGACGTTCCGTCAGGCCGGTCAGGCCGTTGCCGGGGGTGCTCGGGCCGTCGCTCGCGCCGTCGTCCGTGACGGTGAGTTCCAGCACCGGCCCGTCCAGGGTCTGGTGCGTCTCCAGCGTGACCCGGCAGTGCTTCGCCCCGCTGTGCCGCACCACGTTCGTCACCGCTTCGCGCAGCGACCAGGCCAGGGCGGATTCCGAGGCCTCCGGGAGATCGTCGGCCGGTGGTCGCGGGAGGTCCGCCAGGACGCCGGCCGCCGCCAGCGCGGTACGTGCGCCGGCCAGTTCGCCGGGGAGCGTGGGGCGCCGGTAGCCGCTCACCGCTTCCCGTACGTCGACGAGCGCCTGTCGGCTGACCTGCTCGATGTCGGCGACCTGCTGGGCGGCCGCCTCCGGCTGCCCGGGCAGCATCCGGCCCGCCAGCTCGCTCTTGAGCGTGATCAGCGACAGGGAGTGCCCCAGCAGGTCGTGCAGGTCCCGTGCCATCCGCAGCCGTTCCTCGTTGGCCGCGAGCTGGGCCACCGTGGCCCGGGCCTCGCGCAGCTCGATCGTGGTGCGGATCATCGCCCGGATGCCGACCATCGCGTAGCCGCCCATGAGGGCCGGGATCAGCAGGCCCGCCAGGTAGGCGGTGCCGCCGGGGACGGCGTTCGCCGTGACCGCGAGCAGGGCGGTGGCGCCGAGGACGGTCCAGCGGGAGTACTCGGCGGGCAGCGCGGCCCCGGAGCAGATGGACACGTAGACGAAGAGCACCAGCCATTCGCGGCCCAGCGCCAGTGACAGGACGGTGGCCTGGGCGGTGAGCACGGCCAGGGAGAACAGCACCCGGCGTACCGGCATCCGGCGGGCGGTGCGGAAGACCAGCATCAGGTACCAGGCGACGAAGGCCAGCAGGCCCAGGCCGCCGAGCAGCCGGGCTCCGAGGCTGTGTCCCCCGCTGACCAGGTCGGTGACGGGGGCGCTCAGGTAGAACAGCCAGATGCTGATCCAGAGCGCCTTCACCATCTTCTGGCGGCGGTTCTCCGGTGGTTCGGCGACCGCCGGGAAGCTCCGGTCCTCGCCTTCCTTCGTCAGCGCCACGGGTGTCATGCCTTCAGTGAGTCCTTGCGGTACAGCCAGGCGGCCGCACCGGTGAACAGTACGAAATACCCCGCGAGGAGGGCGACGTCCCCGGCCCGGGGTGCGCCGCCGAGCTCGATGGCCTGGCCCAGGCCCGCGTAGGCGTGGGTGGGGAGCCACTCGCAGATGTTCTGGAGCCACTGCGGGAAGTTCGCGGTGGGCATCCACAGGCCGCCGAGGATCGACAGCGCGAAGTAGACGAGCATCGTGATGGGGCGGACGTTGTCCCCGGTGGCAAGGTAGCCGAGGGCGACGCCGAGGGCCGCGAAGACCAGGCTGCCGGCCCAGATCGCACCGGTGAGGGCGAGCCACTGCCAGGCGTCGAACCGTACGCCCTTCACGGCGGCCGCCACCGCGAAGACGACCAGGATGGCGGGGAGCGAGAGCACTCCGGCGCCGGCGGTCTTGGCGAGGACGTAGCCGCGGCCGGGGAGGGCGGTCAGGCGCAGTTGGCGGACCCAGCCCTTCTCCCGTTCCTTGGCGATGCGTTCGCTGTTGCCGACCAGGACGGCGGTCAGGGCGCCGAAGGAGGCCATGGCGACCATGTAGAAGGCGGGCATGGTCAGGTCGGTGCCCATGACCTTGGTGGTGCCGTCGAGGGTTCCGCCGAGCATCAGGAACAGTGCGGCCGGGTACATGATCGTGAAGAAGATGTACTTCTTGTTCCGCAGGGCGCGGACGATCTCCAGCTTGACGAGGGCGTTCATCGGTTGGCCTCCTCGGCCTCGGTGAGGGCGATGAAGGCCTGTTCCAGGCCGAGGCCCGCGACCTCCAGATGGTGGGGGTACAGCCCGAGCGCGTACACGGCGTGGAGGGTGGCGTCCGCGTCGCGGGACTGGATGCGTACGGTGTCGCCGTGATGGGCGAAGGCCGTCAGGTGGGGCAGCGCGCGCAGGCGCTCGATGTCGGTGCTTTCGGCGCCGGCGAGGTCGAAGGAGATCTTCCGGGCTCCGGCCTTGGCCTTGATCTCGGCGGCGGTGCCGTCCGCGAGCAGCCGGCCCTTGCCGAGGACCAGGACCCGGTCGGCGATCGCGTCGGCCTCTTCCAGGTAGTGGGTGGCGAAGAGGACCGTGCGGCCCTGGTCGGCCTGTTCGCGCATGGTGGCCCAGAAGGCCTGGCGGGCGGTGACGTCCATGCCGGTGGTCGGCTCGTCGAGCACGATCAGGTCGTTGTGGCCGGCGGTGGCGAGCGCGAAGCGCACGCGCTGCTCCTGGCCGCCCGAGAGCCGGTCGACCCGGCGGTCGGCGATCTTCTCGATGCCGGCCCGGGAGAGCACCTGGTCGACGGGGTGCGGCCGCGGGTGCAGGGCGCAGCCGAGGGCGACGATCTCCCGTACGGTCACCTCCTCCATCAGGCCGCCGCTCTGCAGCATCGCGCCGACCCGGCCGGCGGTGACGGCCTCGCGCGGGGTGGTGCCGAAGAGCCGGACGGCGCCGGAGTCGGCGGGGCGCAGGCCGAGGAGGAGGTCGAGGGTGGTGGACTTGCCGGCGCCGTTGGGGCCGAGGAGCGCGACGGTCTCGCCCGGGTGGAGCGCGAGGGAGAGGCCGTCGACCGCCCGGACCGGGCCGTAGCTCTTGGTCACGTTCTCGAAGCTGACCACGCTGTCGGTGGTGGGCTGCGCGGTGCGTGTCGCGGTGGTCGTCGTCATGCCTGGAGATTCGCCCGTACGGGGTCTCGCGCGGCAGTGTCGGTAGTCGTGTGTGCCGGATGACGGATGTCATACGGCGGACATGACGGTGCCCCCGCCCTGGTGCGGGCGGGGGCACCGTTTCTGCCGTGGCCCTCTAGTTGGGGTTGGTGTCGACGACGGCGGTGCGTTCGGCCGTGGTCTTGCCGCGCAGGGCCTTTCCGAGGGGGCCGGCGATGTCCTGCGGGGTGACGGGGGTCTTCTCGCCGTTGCCGCGGGTGATCAGGATCCCGTCGAAGGTGTTCCCGTAGGTCGCCTTGAGCGCCTCCAGGTCGAACTTCTCGACCAGGCGGCCGTCGACGGGCTGCATGCTCAGGATCTTGGGCAGGGACTTGGCGCCGAAGGCGATGGACTTGGTGCCGACCTTGACGGTGGCGTTCGCGGACATCGCGGGCTCCGCGAACTCCTTCATGGCCCGGTCCAGTTCGGGCTGGCCGATGGCCGGCGCCTTGGTGGTGGTCGGCAGTTCGGCCACGGCGGCCTTGCCGGTGGCGACCTGGTCCTTGAAGGTCTTGGCCACCAGCTGCACGGAGGCGTCCACGTCGAGGGTGGTGCCGGGGGTGCCGGGGACGGCGACGGCCTTGCCCGTGTCGAACTTGATGGTGCCCTCGGTGGCGGTGCCGGAGGTGCCGGCGAGCTCCTGGAGCGCGACCTGGAGCTTCTCCTCGTCGATCGGCATCACCGGGTCGGCGACGCGCTCGTTGCCGAGGAGCGAGCCGATGACCGTGATCGGGTTGTAGTCGCTGCCGGCCGCGTTGCGGACGGTGGTCTGGGCGTCGAGGGTGAGGCCGGCCTTCTCGGGCTTCAGCTCGACCGGCTTGCCGCCGACGGTGAGCTGGATCGGGGCGGCGGCGCGGGTGCCGAAGGCCGTCTGGAGCTTGGAGACGGCCTCGTCGCGGCTGCCGCTGATGTCGACGCTGAGGACGGTGGTGCCCTTGGGGACGTCGGAGTGGTTCAGGAGCAGCCCGGCGCCGTAGGCCACGCCGATGAGGGCGATGACGCCGCCGCCGAGCAGGACCAGCTTGGAGCGGCCCTTCTTGGCGGGCTTGTCGGCGGCCTTCGACTGGGTGGCCGCGGGGCGGGGGGCGGCCGGGGCGGGGGCCGGTACCGGCGTGGGCAGCGGTCCGTCCAGGTCGGGGCCGGGCCACTGCGGGGCCTCGTCGAAGGCGGCCGCGCCGGCCGGGCCGCCGACGGGGCCGGTGCCGAAGCCGGGGCCGCCGGTGGGTCCGGCGGGGCCGCCGCCGTAGGCCGGGAACGCCTCGGTGACGGGGCCGGCGTCGGCCTGGTCGTCCCCGTACGCGGGGAAGCCCTGGGTCGTCCCGACGCCCGGGCCGCCGGGCATCGGGGCCCCGGGGCCGGGCGGGAAGCCCTGGCCGTAGTCCGCCACGGGGGGCGGCGGGGTGCGCGGCGGCGCGAAGGCGGCGTCCGGTCCGGGTACGGGCGGGCCCTGGGTGCGCTGCGGCGGGGCGAAGCCCGCGCCCGGCATGGCCGGCGGCGTGGGATTCGGGGTCGGCGTCGGGGACGGCGTCCGGGTGGGCAACGGCCGCTGCGGGGGCCGCGGGGCGGCGCCGGCCGGCGGCATCTGCGCCGGGGCGGGTGCGGATGCCGGGGCCTGCGGGGCCGGCTTGCGGGGGGCGAACCAGTTGCTGGTCGGCTCCTCGGGTCCGGCCGCCGGGGCGGGCCCGGGCGCCTGGGTGTGGTCCGGCTCCGGCGCGGCCTCGATGCGGGTCGGCTGCGGTCCGCGCCGCTGCGCGAGCGGCGGCTGGGCCTGCTCGGGCGTGGGCTCCGGAGCGGTCTGCTCGCCGGCACCGGCCGAACCGGAGGTGGTGCCCATCGCCTTGCGCACGACCACCGGTGGGATCGGCCGCGAACCCGGGATGTTGATCCGGATCCGGGTCGTCAGGGTGGTCTCGGTCTTGGGCCCGTCGGAGTCGGGCGTGGACGGCTTCGAGGTCACAGAGTTCTCCTCCGGAGCGGTCGCCGCAGCGTCCGTGGACGGGTACTGGCCGGTTCCGTACGGCGGTGTCCCCGAGGGGTAGGCGGCTCCACCGTGCCCCTTGGGCCCGGAGGACGAACTGTCGGTTTCACGACTCAAGGCAGGTTCTCCCGGTTGGCTCCGCCGCCCGTCATTCCGTGCGCGGGCAGCTCGGCGGCCCGTCCACCATACTGGCCGCCGCCCGCACGCAACTGACTGGCGGGAATCAGGGGTTCCTGAAAGGGCCGGTCAAACCCCTCTGAAGCGCCCGGAGAGCACCCGCGCGCGTTCTCCGACGGACCTCCCTACGAGGTCCGACACCACGTCACTTGGCAGACCGGGCGGCCGAAACCGGCCGATCCAGCGAACCGCGCATCGTGGCACACATCACAGCGAGAACGGTTCCACCCAAAAGGTAGACGTACACGCCGATTCCGGACGAACCGAGGAGGAAGTCCCCCTCGGGGCGCGGGAGGCTGAGCATCACGTAGGAGAGGAACCAGCCGGCCGCGGCGCCGCCGACCCCGTAGCCGGTCCCGAGGGCGATGCGGCCGCCGAGGAACAGTCCGAGGACGGCCAGCAGGGCGAGCAGCAGACCGCCGGGGAACCAGAGGTCGATCACCAGCCAGCCGGCCGCGCCGGTCAGCGCGCCCGCGACCAGCATGCCGAGGCAGCCGGCGATCCGTCCGGCCGTCGCCGTGCGGCTCACGCCTCCACCCCCGCGAAGAGGTCGTGTTCGCGTTCGCCCGCCGGGGCTCCGGGCCGGCCCTCGACGAGTTCGTAGTACTCGCGGGTGAACAGCGGCTGCGCCAGGTCGTTGGAGAGGGCGAAGACGGGCCCGTCCACGGCGATCTGGGTGGCGTGGGCCCGCATGGCGGCCGCCTTCGCCGCCACGAAGGTGTCCTTGGCCTCGATCTCGGTGGTGATCCGTTCGTCGGCGACGACCCCCGGCACATCCCCGGGCGAGGCCACCGCGGGGAAGGGCACCCCGCCCCCGGCGGCGCGGAGCCGGGCGAAGCCCTCCTCGACCACCGAGCGCGGGACGCGGTTCCAGTAGATCTTCCCGACCGTGTGGGGCGCGCCGAGGTCGCGCCGGTACGCGGTCTCCGCGGCCAGTTCGGCGGCGCGCATGGCGACCCGGTGGGCCTGGATGTGGTCGGGGTGGCCGTATCCGCCGTCCGGGTCGTAGGTGACGAGCACCTGCGGGCGCAGCTCGCGGATCACCTCCACGAGGTACGCGGCGGCCTCGTCCACGTCGGCGGACCAGAAGGCCTCCGCGCGCTGGTTCTGCGGGGCGCCCATCATCCCGGAGTCCCGGAAGCGGCCGGGGCCGCCGAGGAAGCGGTGGTCGTGGACGCCCAGTTCGGCCATGGCCGCGGCGAGCTCGCCGACGCGATGGGCGCCGAGGGTGTCGTCGCGGTCGGCCGCCAGGTGGGCGAGCGCGGGCGGGATGACCTCACCCTCCTCGCCCAGGGTGCAGGTCACCAACGCGACGTGGGCGCCCTCGGCCGCGTACTTGGCCATGGTGACGCCGTTGTTGATCGACTCGTCGTCGGGGTGCGCGTGCACGAGGAGCAGACGACGGGCGGGAAGACCGTTCATGGGCCCAGCCTACGAGGCCTGAGCTAGAACTTGAGGCCACTGATCATGCTCGCCACGTTCGAGGTGAGCTGGCTGAGCGTCGGGGCGATGGTGGAACTCGCCAGGTAGAAGCCGAGCAGCACGCAGACCACCGCATGTCCCGCCTTCAGGCCCGCCCTTCGGACCAGCAGGAAGACGATGATCGCCAGCAGCACCACGGCGGAGATCGAGAGTGCCACGGCGTTTCACCTCCACGTCGAGCGGACATCGGTACGCGCATTCGTGCTCGGCAGGAGTCATACCCACCGTGCGCTACGGATCATAACTATCCGTACCAGCGCATCGATCGAAATCCGGCAGCACGAGGGGCGCATGCCGCGCATGAGTGGGGGCACGGGGAGGCCGGCCGGCGAGGCTGTACGCCTCCCCGGCCGGCTGTCGGCACCCGCACGGCCGCACGGCATCCAGGTTGCATGCCCCAGATCTCGGGGCAGAAACGGTCAAGTTGCCCCCACGTAAACGGAGTTGCCGGGGGTGTCCACCCCTTCCCCACCCGTCGCACAGCGGTGGCCGGAAATCATCGGTATGCGGCTACTCCTTCGCCGGTGGATCCGCCGGTGGCGGGGGTGGCGGCGAGGGCGGGGGCGGCTGGTCCGACAGCGGGACCACCTGCTTCTCGGCCGCGAAGTGGCAGGCCGACGGGTGCGCCGCCGGGCCCGAGGGGAAGACCTGCGGGACCGCGAGCAGCGGGACCTCCGCCGTGCAGCGGGGCTCGGCCTTCCAACAGCGGGTGCGGAAGGGGCAGCCCGAGGGCGGGTTGGCCGGGGAGGGCACGTCACCGGTGAGGATGATCCGCTCGCGGTGCGCGCGGGCCTCCGGGTCCGGTACCGGGACGGCCGAGAGCAGCGCCTGGGTGTACGGGTGGGTCGGGTGGTCGTAGATCTGGCTGTCGGTGCCGATCTCGACGATCCGGCCCAGGTACATGACGCCGACCCGGTCGGAGATGTGCCGGACGATCGAGAGGTCGTGCGCGATGAAGACGTAGGACAGGTCGAAGTCGCTCTGCAGCCGGTCCAGCAGGTTGATCACCTGGGCCTGGACGGAGACGTCCAGGGCCGAGACGGGCTCGTCGGCGACGATGATCTCGGGTCGCAGGGCGAGGCCGCGGGCGATGCCGATGCGCTGGCGCTGGCCGCCGGAGAACTGGTGCGGGTACCGGTTGATGTACTCCGGGTTCAGACCGACGACGTCGAGCAGTTCCTGGACCTTCTGCCGGCGGTTGCCCTTGGGAGCCACCTCGGGGTGGATCTCGTAGGG
This sequence comes from Streptomyces virginiae, assembly GCF_041432505.1. GTDB lineage: Bacteria > Actinomycetota > Actinomycetes > Streptomycetales > Streptomycetaceae > Streptomyces > Streptomyces virginiae_A. The sequence goes on along the minus strand of NZ_CP107871.1, from coordinate 5,600,785 downwards.
CTCCCCGATGATGTCGCCGACCGTCATGCGCGGGTTCAGCGAGGTGTACGGGTCCTGGAAGACCATCTGGATGTTGCGGCGCACGGCCTTCAGGGCACGGCCGGACAGCTTGCTGATGTCCTCGCCCTTGTACGAGATCGCGCCCGCCGTCGGCCGCTCCAGATTGACCAGCATCTTGGCCACGGTGGACTTCCCGCAGCCGGACTCGCCGACGATGCCGAGCGTCTCACCGGCGCGCAGGTCGAAGGAGACCCCGTCGACGGCCTTGACCGCGCCGACCTGCTTGCGGAAGACGATGCCCCGGGTCAGCGGGTAGTGCTTGACCAGGTCCTTCACCTCCAGCAGGGACTCAGCCATGGAGGCACTCCTTCCAGAAGTGGCAGGCGCTGGTCCGCTCCACCGGCGACTCGGTCACCCGGTACAGCGGCGGGACGTCGGTGCGGCACACCGCCTGCGCCATCGGGCAGCGCGGGTTGAAGGCGCAGCCGGGCGGGATGGCCACCAGGTTCGGCGGCAGTCCCTTGATGGCGTACAGCTCCTGGCCCTTCTGGTCCAGGCGCGGGATGGAGTCCAGCAGGCCGCGCGTGTACGGGTGCGCGGGCGCCTTGTAGATCTCGTGGACCGGGGCCGCCTCGACGATCCGGCCCGCGTACATGACCGCGATCTTGTCGGCGACGTCGGCGACCACGCCCAGGTCGTGGGTGATCAGGATGAGGCCCATGTTCAGCTCGCGCTGGAGCTCGGCCAGCAGGTCCATCACCTGGGCCTGGACGGTGACGTCCAGGGCCGTGGTCGGCTCGTCCGCGATGATCAGCGAGGGCTCCAGGGCCAGCGCCATCGCGATCATGATGCGCTGGCGCATGCCGCCCGAGAACTGGTGCGGATAGTCACCCACCCGTTCCTTCGCCGCCGGGATCTTCACCCGGTCCATCAGCTCGACGGCCTTGCCCTTGGCGTCCTTGCGGGACATCCCGCGGTGCACCTCGTACATCTCGCCGAGCTGCGCGCCCACGCTCAGGACGGGGTTCAGGGAGGAGAGCGCGTCCTGGAAGATCATGGCCATCTCGGCGCCGCGGATCTTGCGGCGCTCCTCCTCCTTCATCCTGAGGAGGTCCTTGCCCTTGAAGAGGATCTCGCCGCCCGCGATGCGGCCCGGCGGCACGTCGAGGATGCCCATCACGGCCTGGGCGGTGACCGACTTCCCGGAGCCCGATTCGCCGAGCACGGCCAGCGTCTCGCCCTCGGCCACCGAGTAGTTGACGCCGTTGACGGCCTTGGCGACTCCGTCGCGCGTCTTGAATTCCACGTGCAGGTCGCGGACTTCGAGCAGCATGTGCGGGCTCCTCAGCGCAGCTTGGGGTCGAGGGCGTCGCGCACCGCGTCGCCGAGCATGATGAAGGCGAGCACGGTCAGGCTCAGCGCGCCGGCCGGCCAGAGCAGCATGTGCGGGGCGTTGCGGATCTGCGAGGCCGCGTTGGAGATGTCGATGCCCCAGGAGACGGTGGGCGGGCGCAGGCCGACGCCGAGGAAGGACAGGGTGGCCTCCAGCGCGATGTACGTACCGAGGGCGATGGTGGCGACGACGATGACCGGGGCGATGGCGTTGGGCGCCACGTGCCGCAGCATCATCCGGCCGTTGCCGGCGCCGAGGGCCCGGGCCGCCTGGACGTAGTCGTTCTGTTTGGCGGTGATGACGGAGCCGCGGCCGATCCGGGCGATCTGCGGCCAGCCGAGGAGCACGATGAAGCCGACCACCGGCCACACGGTGGTGCTGGTGACCACGGACAGGAAGACCAGGCCGCCGAGGACGACGGGGATGCCGAAGAAGATGTCGGCGACCCGGGAGAGCAGCGCGTCGCCCCAGCCGCCGAAGAACCCGGCGAGCCCGCCGAGCAGCGAGCCGAGCAGGGCCGCGCCCAGGGTGGCGCAGACGCCCACGGTGATCGAGGCGCGGGCCCCGTAGACGGTACGGGTGTACACGTCGCAGCCCTGGGTGTCGTAGCCGAAGGGGTGGCCCGGGGAGGAGCCCTGCTGCGACTTGGACAGGTCGCACTGCAGCGGGTCGCCGCTCGCGATGAGCTGCGGCCAGATCGAGATGATCACGAGGAAGAGGATCATCAGCGAGGAGATGACGAAGACGGGGTTGCGGCGCAGCTGGTGCCAGGCGTCGGACCACAGGGAGCGGGGCTTCTGGCCGGGGCCGGTCCCGCCCCGGGGGCCGGTCTTCTCGATGCCCTCGACGCTCTCGGCCTGCTCCAGGGCCAGATCCATGGGTCCGCCCAGGCCGGTCGGGGAGACCGCCTCGCGCGGGCGGGGCCCGACGGGATCGTAGCCGCCGGGCCCTTCGGGACGCTCGGGGTCAGGCATACCGGATCCTCGGGTCCAGGACCGCGTAGAGCAGGTCGACGAGCAGGTTCGCCAGCAGGAAGACGATGACGAGGATGGTCACGAAGCCGACCACCGTCGGGGAGTTGTTGCGCAGGATGCCCTGGTAGAGCTGGTATCCGACGCCGTGGATGTTGAAGATCCGCTCGGTGACGATGGCGCCGCCCATCAGGGCGCCGATGTCGGTGCCGATGAAGGTGATGACGGGGATGAGCGAGTTGCGCAGCAGGTGCCGGGTGACGACCCGGTGGCGCGGGAGCCCCTTGGCGACGGCGGTGCGCACGTAGTCGGCCTTGACGTTCTCGGCGATGGAGGTGCGTGAGAGCCGGGTGACGTAGGCGAGGGAGACCAGCGCGAGCACGATGCCGGGCAGGATCAACTCGTTCAGGGGAGCGTCCGGGGAGACGGTGGGCCGCACCCAGCCCCATTTGACGCCGAAGAGGTACTGGAGCAGATAGCCCGTCACGAAGGTCGGCACGGAGATGACGACGAGGGTGAGCACGAGCACGGTGGTGTCGACGGACTTGCCGCGGCGCAGGCCGCTGATCACGCCGAGGGTGATGCCGATGACGATCTCGAAGAAGATCGCGACCAGGGTCAGGCGCAGGGTGACGGGGAAGGCCGAGGCCATCAGCTCGGTGACCGGCTGGCCGTTGAAGGCCGTGCCGAAGTCGCCCTGGAAGATCTGGCCCATGTAGTGGACGTACTGCTCCCACAGGGGGCGGTCGAGGTAGAGGTCCTTGCGGATGCGCGCGGCGGTGGCGGGGTCGGGCGCCTTGTCGCCGAAGAGGGCGGCGACCGGGTCACCGAGCGCGTACACCATGAAGAAGATCAGGAACGTGCTGCCGATGAACACCGGGATCATCTGGAGCAGCCGCCGGATCACATAACGTCCCATGGACTGCTCCAGGATCGATCCGAAAGGCGGGTCAGCCGACCTTGATCTGGTCGTACACGGGGACGCTGAACTGGTTGAGCGCCACGTCCGTGAGCCGCTCGGCGTAGCCGGCGCTGCCGTTCTGGTACCAGAGCGGGATGGCCGGCATCTGCGCGGCGAGGATCTTCTCGGAGTCCTGGAACTTCGCGACGGCCTTGGCCTGGTCGCTCTCCTGGTTGGCCTCGTCGACGAGCTTGTCGAAGTCCGCGTTGCTGAACTTCCCGTAGTTGGAGGAGGCCCCGGTGTAGTAGAGGGGCTGGAGGAAGTTCTGGATCAGGGGGTAGTCGGCCTGCCAGCCGGAGCGGAAGGGGCCGGTCAGCTTGAAGCCGCTCTGCTGGTTGCGGAAGTCCGCGAAGGTGCCGATCGGGTTGACCGTGCAGACCGGGCCCTCGCCCAGCGCGTTGTTGATGCTGTTGCAGACGGCGTCCATCCAGTCGCGGTGCGAGCCGGTGTCCACGTTGGAGGTCAGCGTGACCTTGCCGCCGGGGAGCCCGCCGGCGTCCGTGATGAGCTTCTTGGCCGCGGCCGGGTCGTAGACGCAGGCGTCGCCGCAGACCGTGGAGGAGAAGCCGCCCTTCTCGCCGAGGGCCGGGGAGGTCCAGTCCTTGGCCGGGGTGCGGGTCTCGCGGAAGATCTGCTTGGTGATCTCGTCGCGGTTGATGGCCCGGGAGATGCCGATCCGGACGTTCTCCATCCCCTCCTTGCTCCACTGCGGGTCGTACAGCGGGAAGGTGAGGGTCTGGATGATGAGGGCGGGCTGGTTGATGTACCGGTCGCCCAGGTCGTTCTTGACGTTCTTCAGCTGCTGCGCCGGGATGTCGTCGACGAGGTCGAGGTTGCCGGAGATCAGGTCGGTGTAGGCGGTGTTGTTGTCGGTGTAGACCTTCAGGTCCACGCCGCCGTTCTGCGCCTTGTCCGGGCCGGGGTAGGTGTCCCACTTGCGCAGCTTCATGCCCGTGCCCTTGGTGTACGAGTCCACCGTGTACGGGCCGTTGCCGATCGGCTTGTCCAGCCAGGCGGCGTGGTCGGTGAAGAAGGCCTTGGGCAGGGGGGAGAAGGCCTGGTAGCCGAGGGTCTCGGGCCAGGTGGAGAACTTGTTCTTCAGGGCGACGGTGAAGGTCTTGTCGTCCTTGACGACCAGTCCGGACATCGTCTTGGCCTTGGGCTCGCCGGAGGTCGGGTGGACGTCCGTGTACCCGACGATGTCGGAGAAGAACGGCGAGTTGTTCTGCTTGTTGCGCACGTCGGCGCCGTAGTTCCAGGCGTCGACGAAGGACTGCGAGGTGACCGGCTCGTCGTTGCTGAACTTCCAGCCGTCCTTCAGCGTGATGGTGAAGTTCTGACTGTCCGTCGTCTCGATCTTCTCGGCGACCATGTCGAGGGCCTCGCCCGTCTTCGGGTCGTAGCGCTTGAGACCCCGGAAGAGCATGTCGAGAACCTTGCCGCCCTGCACCTCGTTGGTGTTGGCCGGCTCCAGCGGGTTCTGCGGGTCGCCCCACGAGGAGCTGATGATGCCCGCCTCGCCGCCTCCGCCACTGTCGCTACCGCCGCCGCAGGCCGTCGCCGCGAGGGCGACGGCCACCGCACATGCGGCCCACTTGGCGTGGGTGGCTCCGCGCATGGAGTGCCTCCTAGGGATCCCAAGACTCGCTTAGGGGCCAATGTCACCCTATGTGGGGTCCTGAACACTCCTGGTTGGACCGATTGCACCCGCGCGTCTCGCCCCTGTCACCCCTGGGGGTGCAAGGAAAGCTCCCATGAGTCGACCGCGTAGTGCAGGCCCATACCGTGCGCCTCGTACAGCGCGAGCGCGCCGGTCTCGTTGTGGGTGTCCACACCGAGGCCTACGGAGTCCCGGCCGCGCTCCGCGTAAACGGCGAAGCAGTGGCGCAGCAGGAAACCGCCGATCCCTCGGCCGCGTACCTCCTCGGTCACGCCGATGTGGCTGACCCAGGCCATGCTCGTGCGGTCGTCCCGGGTGAGCAGCACGGCCGCGTCGCCGTGGCCGGGCAGGCTCGCGATCCACACCAGGGACCAGTCGATCTTGCGGCCGTCCATGTGGTCGAGCCAGGTCTCGTACGGGCGGTCCACATGGCCGAAGTGCGCGGCGAAGGTGCGCTCGATCAGCGCGTGGGCGCGGTGGCGGTCGGTCTCGTCGTCGGCGCAGTGCCGCAGGGTGAGTCCGGCCGGTGGGGTGGGCGCCGGGTCGGCGGCCGGGGACAGGGACCGGGTCATCACCTGGTAGCGGCGGATGGTGCGGTAGCCGCGCCCGGAGAGGAGGGAGAGGTCGAGGGTGGGCTTCACGTTGAGCTGGAGCCGCAGTACGCCCCGACCGCCGGTCAGCTCCCGGGCCCGGGCCTCCATGTGCTCCAGCAGCAGGAGGGCGGCAGCCCGACGGCCGGGCAGCACGTAGTGGTCCGCGTCGACGCGGCCCGGGCCGGAGTCCGCCCACACGAGGGCGTAGGCGACGAGGCTCCCGTCCTCGAAGGCGAGCCAGGAGTCGGTGGCCAGGTCCACGTCGGGGGCGTTGAGGTCCGACTCGACGGTGCCCAGGTCGGTCTCCGGGCGGCCGATCTCGATCACGTCGACGGCATTGAGCAGGGCGCAGATGTCGGAGGCGTCCCCGGGCCCGGCGGGCCGTACGGTGAGGGTCATTCCGTCACTGTCCGGGGCGGGCTCCCGGGGACGCAACCCGTTTCGCCGGCCCGCCCCTGACGTGGAAACGGCCGGCCCCCGGCGCCGTGAGGCGCCGGGGGCCGGCCGTTTCGGACGAACGCGTCGGTCAGACGGCCAGGATGGCCTTCTCCTCGGCGAAGTGGCACGCGGACTCGTGCGCGGCCAGGGTGGTGACACCCTTGAAGCGCTCCGGGATCGCCAGCAGCGGCTCCTCGGTGGAGCACTTGTCCTGGGCCTTCCAGCAGCGGGTGCGGAAGCGGCAGCCCGACGGCGGATTGGCCGGGGACGGGACGTCACCGGTGAGGATGATCCGCTCGCGGCCCTCGCGCGCGTCCGGGTCCGGGACCGGGACGGCGGACAGCAGCGCCTGGGTGTACGGGTGGGTCGGGTGCTCGTAGATCTCGGCGTCCGTGCCGATCTCCGCCATCTTGCCCAGGTACATGACGCCCACGCGGTCCGAGATGTGCCGGACGATCGAGAGGTCGTGCGCGATGAAGAGGTAGGAGAGGTTGAACTCGTCCTGCAGCTTCTCCATCAGGTTGATGACCTGGGCCTGCACCGACACGTCGAGCGCGGAGACCGGCTCGTCGCAGATGATGATCTCCGGCTGCAGGGCGAGGCCGCGGGCGATGCCGATGCGCTGGCGCTGGCCGCCGGAGAACTGGTGCGGGTACCGGTTGATGTACTCCGGGTTCAGACCGACGACGTCCAGGAGCTCCTGGACCTTCTGCCGGCGGTTGCCCTTGGGAGCCACCTCGGGGTGGATCTCGTAGGGCTCCCCGATGATGTCGCCGACCGTCATACGCGGGTTCAGCGACGTGTACGGGTCCTGGAAGACCATCTGGATGTTGCGGCGCACGGCCTTCAGGGCGCGACCGGACAGCTTGCTGATGTCCTGGCCCTTGTAGAAGATCTCGCCCGCGGTCGCCCGCTCCAGGTTCATCAGGAGCTTGGCGACCGTGGACTTGCCACAGCCGGACTCGCCGACGATACCGAGGGTCTCGCCCTGGTAGAGGTCGAAGGAGATCCCGTCGACGGCCTTGACCGCGCCGACCTGCTTCTTGAACAGGATGCCCTGGGTCAGCGGGAAGTGCTTGACCAGGTTACGGACCTGGAGGATCGGCTCGCGCTCGGTGGTGTTCTTGGTGAGCTCAGCCATGGATCTGGTCCTTCCAGAAGTGGCACGCGCTGCCGCGGCCGGGCAGTTCGGTGCCGTCCTGCTCGGTGACCGGGTGCAGCACCGGGATCTCGGTGCGGCAGATGTCCTGCGCCTTGGGGCAACGGGGGCTGAAGGCGCAACCCGTCGGAATGCGGAGCAGGTTGGGCGGCAGACCCTTGATCGCGTAGAGCTCCTGGCCCTTCTGGTCCAGGCGCGGGATCGAGTCGAGCAGGCCACGGGTGTACGGGTGGGACGGGCGCTTGTAGATCTCGTGGACCGGAGCGGTCTCGACGATCCGGCCCGCGTACATGACCGCGATCTTGTCCGCGACGTCGGCGACGACGCCGAGGTCGTGGGTGATCAGGATCAGGCCCATGTTCATCTCGCGCTGGAGCTCCGCGAGCAGGTCCATGACCTGGGCCTGGACGGTCACGTCGAGAGCCGTGGTCGGCTCGTCGGCGATGATCAGGTCCGGCTCCAGGGCCAGCGCCATGGCGATCATGATGCGCTGGCGCATACCGCCGGAGAACTGGTGCGGGTAGTCACCCACGCGCGCCTTGGCGGCGGGGATCTTCACGCGGTCCATGAGCTCGATGGCCTTGAGCTTCGCGTCCTTCTTGGACGCGCCCCGGTGGACCCGGAACATCTCGCCGAGCTGGTCGCCCACCGAGTAGACCGGGTTCAGGGAGGACAGCGCGTCCTGGAAGATCATCGCCATCTTGTTGCCACGGAGCTTGCGGCGCTCCTCGTCGGACATCTTGAGGATGTCCTTGCCGTGGAAGCGCACCTCGCCGCCGGACACGCGTCCGGGCGGGCTGTCGAGGATGCCCATGATCGCCTGAGCGGTGACGGACTTGCCGGAGCCGGACTCGCCGAGCACGGCGAGGGTCTCGCCGGCGCTGACGCTGTAGCTCACGCCGTTGACGGCCTTGGCGACCCCGTCACGGGTCTTGAACTCGACCTGGAGGTTGTCGACCTCCAGCAGCGGCACGGCGGATCCGCCGCCCGTCTCCGCAACGCTGAGAATCTCCGACGTGGTCACGCCGCCACCTTCGTCCTGCTTGCTGATGTTGTCTCGGGGCATCGGGCGGCCCTACCGGAGCTTCGGGTCGAGCGCGTCACGCAGGCCGTCGCCGACGAAGGCGAAGCCGAGCACGGTGATGACGACGAACAGGCTGGGGAAGTACCACAGGTAGTCGTTGACACCGATGAAGCCCTGACCGGCCGCCAGCATGTTGCCCCACTCGGGGACGTCGACGGGGACGCCGGCGCCGAGGAAGGACAGCGCCGCCACACCGACGATGGTGGTACCGACGTTGAACGTCGCGTAGACCAGCACGGCGGTCAGCGAGTTGGGCAGGATGTGCGTGCGCACGATGCGCCAGCCGCTCGCGCCCAGTGCCTTGGCCGCGTGGACGTAGTCCATCTCGCGCACCGACAGGATCGAGCTGCGCAGGAGCCTGGACACGGTCGCCCACGAGAAGATCGCGAGCGAGATGATCACCGGGGTGATGCCGCGGCCGGTGACCAGGATGATGACGACGGCACCGATCATCAGCGGGAACGCGAGGAACACGTCCGCGACGCGCATGACCAGCGTGTCGGCGAAGCCGGAGAAGTAACCGGCGATGGCGCCGAGGGCGACACCGATCAGTACCGCGAAGAAGATCGAGGCGAGGCCGACGAACATGGCCACGCGGGTACCGGCTATGAGGCGCGAGAACATGTCGCGGCCCAGGGCGTCGGTGCCCATCCAGTGGGTGCCGTTGGGCGACGCGAGGGTGTTCTCGAGGTCCTGCGCAGCGGGGTCGTACGGCGCGAGCATGTCACCGAAGATCGCCGTCAGGAACAGCAGCGTGATGATCACGAGGCCGACGACGGCCAGCTTGTTCTGGACGTAGCGGTGACGGATCTCGCCCCACTGGCTCAGTTGCTTGGGTCGGGGTTCGGCCGGGGCCGAAGCGGACGACACGGGGTTCTCGTCCCCGATCGCCGGGCTCGTTGCGAGCTCAGACATGAGGAAATCCTCCTAGGGGGCGGTCAGCTGAGGCGGATACGCGGGTCGAGGGCCGCGTACAGCAGGTCCACGATGAGGCTGAGGACGACGAAGATGGCGACGCTGTAGGTCACGACGCCGATCACGATCGGGTTGTTCTGCTGCTGAATCGCCTGAACCAGTGCCAGACCGACACCGTCCCAGTTGAAGATCGCCTCGGTGATGAGCGCGCCACCGAGGAGTCCGCCGAACGAGATACCCAGGTAGGTGACCACGGGGATGGACGAGTTGCGGAGCACGTGCTTGAAGAGCACGCGCCGGCGCGGAAGTCCCTTGGCCACGGCCGTCTTCACGTAGTCCGCGCGGAGCACCTCGAGCATCGTGCCGCGGGTGAGGCGGGCGACGAACGCGATGTCGGTGATCGCGAGGGTGATCGCGGGAAGAACCATGCCTTCGAGCTTGTCGCCGCCGAGCTGCGGGAACCACTGGAGTTCCACGGCGAAGTACTTCATGAGCAGCATGCCGATCACGAACGTCGGGAATCCGACGGCCATGGTCGTAAAAAATGTCGTGGCCATGTCCAAGATGCTGTATCTGTAGAGGGCGGCGATGATGCCGACACCCATACCGAACACCGTGACGAGAACGATGGCCAGAAGGGCCAGCTTCGCGGTGTTCTGCAGCTTGGGACCGAGGATTTCGGAGACCTCGCGGCGCTGGACGAAGTCCTCTCCGAGGTCTCCGGTCGCGACCTTGGCCACGTAGTTCACATACTGCTCGGGCAGCGACTTGTCGAGCCCGTAACGCGCCTTGAGCTCCGCGACCACTGCTGGGTCACGTGCCTTGTCGCTGCCCGCGATCGAACCCACGGGATCACCGGGGAGAACGAACAGACACGCGAACAGAACCATGGTCGCGCCGATGAGGACTATGACCATCTGCCCGAGGCGACGGGCGACGTACCTTCCCATGTTTGTGCCTCTCTACCTGGCCGCTTCTGGGAGCAGCGGCCTCCGACCCAAGGAACGGGTCGGCTCTCGGCCAGCGGGGATTGCCCGCGGATGTGAGGGGTGCCGAAGTAAAAACGGCCTGCCGAGCGGGGCCGCGGCCCACCGGTCACCCGGGGGCCGCGGCACGTTCGCTCCTGACGGATATACCGTCCGAACCGATTACTTCTTGAGCGAGATCTTCTCGAGGATCGGGTCCTCGTTGAAGTTGATGTCGTCCAGACCGTTGAACTTGTCGGTCGCCATCAGGCGGAACTGGGAACGGTTGAAGGTCGGGATGAGGGCCATGTCGTCCATGGCCATCTTCTCGGCCTGCTTGTACATCGCCAGACGCGCGGCCTCGTCCTTGGTGCCACGGGCCGTGTCGATCAGCTTGTCGAACTCCGGGTTGTTGTAACGGACGCGGTTGTCACCGGTCACGTTGCCCTCGGCGTCCTTGTTCATCGAGGCCGAGTGCAGCAGCGGGAACAGGAAGTTCTCCGGGGTCGGGTAGTCCGCGCCCCACGCGAAGCGGTAGATGCCGGTGGCGCCGGAACCCTGCTGCTCCTTGAGCATGCCCGGGAAGTCCTTGCCGTCGAGCTTGACCTTGACGCCGAGGACGTCCTCGAGCTGCTTCGCGATGGCCTGGACCCACTCTTCGTGGCCCGCACCGGTGTTGAAGCTGAACTTGATCTCGGTACCCGGCTTCAGGCCGCCCTTCTCGGCGTACTCCTTGGCCTTGGCGACGTCCTGCTTGACGCAGGAGACGCACAGGTCCTTCTGGTACGCCTTCGGGAACGCCGGCGGCACGATGGTCGTCGACGGGGTCTGGTAGCCCTGGAAGACACCCTTGGCGATGGCCTGACGGTCGATCGCGTAGGAGATCGCCAGACGGGCGTCCTTGTTGTTGGTCGGGCCGTTGTCACCGATCGGCAGAACGAAGTTCATGCCGTTGGTGTCCTTGGCGAACCACTTGTTCTGCGGCTTGAACTTCGCCTCGGCCGTCTTCAGCATCGGCGTCGGGATGTGCGCGTAGTCGAAGGTGCCGGCCTGGAAGCCGTCGTACTCGAGCTGCTGCGCGGTCTTGTCGTTGAGGAGGGTGACCTGGACCTTCTCCAGGGACGCCTTCTGCAGACCGTAGCCGTCGTTACGGACGAGGTTGATCGCCTTGTTGTGCTCCCACGTGCCGTCCATCTTGAACGGACCGTTACCGACGGGGGCCTCGCCGAACGCCTTGTCCTCTTCGCCGACCTTGGCGACCTTGGGGACCGGGCTGTAGGCGTTGTGCGCCGTCTTCAGGACGAACTCGCAGTCCGCCTTGGACAGGTCGACCTTGATGGTGGTCGGGTCCGGCGTGGTGACACCGCTGAAGGTCTTGGCGGAGCCGTCCTGCAGCTGCTCGTAACCCTTGATGCCGGCGAAGTGGTACGCCACGTCCGACGCGGCGGCCTTGTGCGCGGCACGGGCCCAACCACGGGCGAACGACTCGGCGTCGACGACCTCACCGTTGGAGAACTTGGTGTCGGGCTTGATCTTGAAGGTCCAGGACGTGCAGCCCTCGTCCGACGTCGCCGACTCGGCGAGCGCGGGCTCGGCCAGGCCGTCCGGCGTGTTCCCGTACAGGCCGGTGAACAGGGCGTTGGCCAGCAGGACACCGGTGGACTCGTGGGCACGCCCCGGGTCGATGGTGTCGGGCTCGGTGCTACCGAGCCGGAACACACCGCCGTTGGCGCTGCCCTTGTCCTTGCTGTCACCGTCACCGCCGCCACAGGCGGTAGCGGCCAGGGCGACGACAACCGCGCCCACGACCCACTTGGCGCTCTTGGCACCGCGCATGGGTTTCCTCCTCATGAGTCCACTGATCGACTTGAGGGGCAAAAAAACCTCGCCGACACCCCTGACGGCGAGCAATTTTCCTGCCCATAGTGTGCTCGTGAGTCGGCGCGATCCCCACATCGCGTGACCCATTGACCCGAGCTCAATGGAGCCATCCTCAGGGACTGCCAGGCCGTAAACCACACTTAAGTGGTCTCGTTTTCACAACATCGATCCGCGTCAGAAACCCGAAATCCGGACAAACGGATAGGAGACAGACACGTGCGAAACGGACGGTTAGCTCATCTTCCGGAGTGTCACGGTCGGTATGCGGACACCTGAACGCAAAAATCCGCTTGACAGAAGCGAACAGCCCCTCCCCTCACGGACTCCGTGAGGGGAGGGGCTGCTGCACTACCAGGGCCCTGCGGCCGGCTTCGCCGACCGTTGCCGCCGCCCGAGCAAATCCGGGCGAACAGCCGTACGGCTGTTGTTACTTGGCGGACTTGGCGCGCGACGCGGTGCGCGAGCGGTCCTTCTGGTCCAGGACGACCTTGCGGATGCGGACGGCCTCCGGGGTCACCTCGACGCACTCGTCGTCGCGGCAGAACTCCAGGGACTGCTCCAGGGAGAGCTTGCGGGGCGGCACCACGTTCTCGGTGTTGTCCGCGGAAGCCGCACGCATGTTGGTGAGCTTCTTCTCCTTGGTGATGTTCACGTCCATGTCGTCGGAGCGCGAGTTCTCGCCGACGATCATGCCCTCGTACACCTCGGTGCCGGGGTCGGTGAACAGGACGCCGCGCTCCTGCAGGTTGATCATCGCGAACGGCGTCACGGAGCCGGCGCGGTCGGCGACCAGGGAGCCGTTGTTACGGGTCACCAGCTGGCCGAACCACGGCTCGTGGCCCTCGTGGATCGAGTGGGCGATGCCCGTGCCGCGCGTACCGGTCAGGAACTCGGTACGGAAGCCGATGAGACCGCGCGACGGGACGACGAACTCCATGCGGACCCAACCGGAGCCGTGGTTCGACATGTTGTCCATGCGGCCCTTGCGGACACCCATGAGCTGCGTGACCGCACCCATGTGCTCCTCGGGGACGTCGATCGTCATGCGCTCGACCGGCTCGTGCACCTTGCCGTCGATCTCCTGCGTGACCACCTGCGGCTTGCCGATGGTCAGCTCGAAGCCCTCGCGGCGCATCTGCTCGACCAGGATGGCGAGCGCGAGCTCACCACGGCCCTGGACCTCCCAGGCGTCCGGGCGCTCGGTCTCCAGCACGCGGAGCGAGACGTTACCGATCAGCTCGCGGTCCAGGCGGTCCTTCACCTGGCGCGCGGTGACCTTGCGGTCCTTGACGGCGGACTTGGCGTCCGCGCCCTTGCCGCTGCCGCCACGGCCGACCATCGGGGAGGTGTTCGTACCGATGGTCATGGAGATCGCCGGCTCGTCGACCGAGATCAGCGGAAGCGCGATCGGGTTCTCCGGGTCGGCCAGGGTCTCACCGATCATGATGTCGGGGATACCGGCGACCGCGCAGATGTCACCGGGGCCCGCCACCTCGGCCGGCTTGCGGGTGAGCGCCTCGGTCATCATCAGCTCGGTGATGCGGACGTTCGACTGGGTGCCGTCACGCTTGATCCAGGTGACGGTCTGGCCCTTGCGCAGCTCGCCCTGCTCGACGCGCAGGAGCGCGATACGGCCGAGGAAGTTGTCGGCGTCCAGGTTGGTGACGTGGGCCTGGAGGGGGGCCTCCTCGTCGTACACCGGGGCGGGGACGTGCTCCAGGATGGTGGAGAAGAACGGCTCCAGGCTGTCGCTGTCCGCGGGGACGGTGCCGTCCTCGGGCTTGGTCAGCGAGGCCACGCCGTCACGGCCGCAGGCGTAGACGATCGGGAACTCGATCTGGTCCTCGTCCGCGTCCAGGTCCAGGAAGAGGTCGTACGTCTCGTTGACGACGGCGTCGATCCGGGAGTCCGGGCGGTCGGTCTTGTTGATGCAGAGGATGACCGGCATCTTCGCCTGCAGGGCCTTGCGCAGGACGAAGCGGGTCTGGGGCAGCGGACCCTCGGAGGCGTCCACCAGCAGAACGACGGCGTCCACCATCGACAGACCGCGCTCGACCTCACCACCGAAGTCGGCGTGGCCGGGGGTGTCGATGATGTTGATCGTGATCGGGGCCCCGCCGTCCTTGGGGTGATACTTCACCGCCGTGTTCTTGGCGAGGATCGTGATGCCCTTCTCACGCTCCAGGTCGTTCGAGTCCATCATGCGGTCGTCGAGGTGCTGGTGGGCGGCGAAGGCACCGGCCTGCTTGAGCATGGCATCGACGATGGTCGTCTTGCCATGGTCGACGTGGGCGACGATGGCGACGTTACGGATGTCGTGGCGCGTGGGCACTTCGGCGCTTCTCCCGGGATCGTGGATGGCGTCGCGTACGGTCCGGCACGCGCGCCTCGGCCGGGCGAAAACCTGCCACGGCCTTACCCCATGGTACGTCGAGTGGCGGGAACCGCCTGCCGGGGGGTCTGTCAAGAGGCCGGATGCATGAGTGCGGCCGAGGGTTTCGTGGGGTGCCCCGACCACCGTTCCGGCCGGTATTCACGCGGGTCAACGGGTATGCACGACCTTGCCCGCCGGGGGATCCGGCGGGCAAGGGACTTGAGTCACATCTGAGCTTGTGACCCTGCGGTCAACCGGACAGGCACCCCTTTGTCATCACTTCTTCTCCCCCGCTACTTCTTCTTGTCCTTGGCGGTGGGTGCCTTCTTCCAGCCGATGTCCTGGTAGCGGGGGGCGCCGAGGCCGAAGGCGCCCGCGTTGGCCAGGCTCGGCTTGACCGCCACCAGCTCGGGGCGCTGGAAGAGGGGGATGGACCCGGCCGCGGCCCAGATCCTGGCGTCGGCCTTGCGCATGAGCTCGCGGGACTGCTCCTCGTCCAGCTCGGCGACCGCCTGGTCGAAGAGCTGGTCGATGTGGTCGGTGCCCACCCGTGTGTAGTTCTGTTCGACGAGGAGCGAGCCGTCCGCGGCCGGCTCCGGCTTGGCGAAGATGGGTCGGGCGTCGGTGGCCGGGTAGGCCGTCGCGGGCCAGGAGTACAGGGCCAGGTCGTACTGCCCGGAGGCGATGTGGTCCTTGAAGAAGCTGTCGTCGGCCACCTTGATCGTCTCGGTGTTCACGCCGACCTTGCGGAGCATCCCGGCGATCCGCTCGCCGACCGTGCGCAGGGACTCCGAGCCGGGGCCCGCCGGGAGGACGAAGCGCAGCGAGAGCGCCTTGCCGTCCTTGGCGAGCATGCCGCCGGAGGTGCGGACGGGCTGCTTGGCCGGTGCCGGGGCCGGGGAGGCCTTGGCGGGGTCGGCCTCGTCGCGGGCCGGGACGCCCTTGGCGTCGTCGGTGCTCTCCGCCCGGGCGGCCCGGGCGACCTGGGCCGCCTGCGCGAGCAGGGACGCCTCCTGCTGGGCGCCGAAGGGGGCGGGGGCGAGCACCGGGGACGGCCCGTCCTGGGTGCCCTCCGGGGCGGTGTCGCTGCCGGCCCGATCCTCGGTCGCCGAGCGCGGGTCGCCGTTGGCCCCGTCGTCCTGGCCCACGATGTAGAGCCCGTCGTTGCCGGTGCCCGGGCCCGAGGGGGTCTTCGAGTCGTCCTGCTGCTCGCTCTCCGGGCCGGCCTTGGCGCCCGCCGGCTCGGTGATCTTGCCGCCCTTGCGCCAGCCCGCGTCCGCGAGCAGGGCCTGGGCCGCCTGGGTGTCCTGGCCGCCGAGCGCGTCGCTGTTGTCGGCGTACGCCCGCTGCCCGGACAGGGCGAGGTGGCTGCCGACCGGCTTCGCGGGCAGGCCGAGCGGCTTCAGGACGACCTCGGCCAGCGCCCGGCGGTCCAGGGCCCGGGCCACCGCCCGGCGCACCCGCTCGTCCGCCAGCGGGCCGGAGGCCCCGTTCATGGCGAGCTGGGTGTAGGCCGGCTCCAGGGACTTGCGCACGGTGAAGGCCTTCAGGGCCGTCTGCTCCTCGGCGTACCGCTTGACCGAGTCGAGGTGCTTCTGGCGGCTCTCCGTCTCCGCCGCGGCCTTCTCCTCGTCCGCCCCGAAGGCGGTCGCCCACGACAGGGTGGCGTCCGCCGGGGTCAGCGCGGCTCCGGGGCCGTGGGCCGGCGCGCCGCCGGCGCCCGGGCCGTTCTTGCCGGCCGCGTCGCGGCGGGCCAGTGCGATCCGGTCGGCCCCGGCCCGGTCGATCTCCGCCAGATCGAGCCGGCCGGCGGCCAGCGCCGCCGGGCGCTCGGCCCGCGGCACCGCCGTCAGGACCAGCGTGTCCAGCTTGGCCGGGCGGCCCCACCAGCGCGCGTTGCGGGTCAGGGCGGCGGTACCGGTCTTCTTGTCGATCGCGCCCAGCCCGAAGGGCCCGGCGGTGATCTTCAGTGCGCCGCGGGCGCCCTCGTTGAAGGCGTCCGGGGTGCCGGTGACCTGCTTGGGGTAGAGCGGGGTGAAGAGCGAGCGCCAGTCGGCGTACGGCTTGTTGAAGGTGACCCTGACCTCCAGGTCGGTCTTGCCCTTCTCGATCTTCTCGATGCGGTCGTAGCCGGCGTTGCGCGCCGTCCAGTACGCGGAGTCCTTGCCGTTCAGGGCCCGCCACTGCGCCACGAAGTCGGCGGCGCCGATCTCGCGCCCGTCGCTCCACACCGCCTTCTGGTTCAGCTTGTACTGGACGACCTGCTTCGGCTCCCGCTCGATGACCTCGGCCTTCTCCAGGTAGTCCGGGTTGACCACCGGCCGGCCCTTGGCGTCCAGCACGAAGAGCTGGGGCAGCACGGCGCCGGCGATCCTGTTGGTGGTGGCGTCCGCGTCGGCCTGGAAGGTGTTGAGGGTGTCCGGGAGGGCGTCCACCGCCCAGCGCAGCACACCCCCGTCCGCGATCTTGTCGCGGGTGGTCGTCGCGATGTCCTGTCCTGCGGCGGCCTGACCGCCCTCGTCGTCACCCGCGCCGCAGCCCGTGAGCAGCGGCAGTGCGAGGACTCCCGAGGTCAGGAGCGCCAAGGACCTGCGCCTTCTCTGGGACATGGGTGGTACCTCCGGGGCGGGGCGTGGGGGAAGCATGATCACGTTCGGCGGTATATGGAGCTGATCACACCGGTTGCCGGAACCCACTGAAATAGACGCTCCGCCGCACCCCTCGCACCCGCCTCTCGCCACGCCGCGAACCCCACCCGTGCGGACCAATCCCGCTTGCGCGGCGAGAGGCGTTCCCCCGGGAGAGGGATGAGAATGGGGGTCAGGGAGGGGCGCACGATTCACGCCTGCGCGCCCGCAATCGCTGCACGTCCCTTCACACGGGGGACGGGAAGCGCGACACTCGCAGGCGCACATGAGCGTTGCCACCGCACCTGGCGGAAGTGAGGGCAAATCATGTCCCTGCAAGATGATCTGAGTGCCGTACGGCGCAACCTGGACGAGCTGACGCGCAAGGTCGAGCGGCTGGAACAGCAGGCCGCGCGGCAGAAGCCGTCGACGACGGCGGCCGGTCCGGACCCGTCCCGGATGGTGACGGTCCCGGACACCCCCTACGACAGCTCCCTGTGGACGGACTCCGACGACGAGGGCCTGGGCGCCCGCGACCGCCGCGCCCCCTGAGGCAGCCCGTCACGGACCCGCATCCACCCACGCCCCGTCCGGCCCGGCCGTCCACGGTCGGGCCGGACGGGGCACCCCTCATCACTCCACCCGGAGTCTTCTTTGGCCACAGGCACGGAACGACCCCAGCAGCGGCCCGGCGGCGTCCACGACGCCTCACGGGCCGCGATCGCGGCCCGGCACCTGCGGACCGACCGGTGGTGGCTGGCCCCCGCCGGCACCGCGGCCGGGCTGTTCGCCTTCATCGTCTACTCGACCTGGCGGGCCTTCGCGAACGCCGACTACTACGCGGCCCCGTACGTCTCCCCCTTCTACTCCCCGTGTCTCGCGGAGAACTGCGTCCCGATGAAGGGCGGACCCAACTGGGAGATCTTCGGCAGTTGGTGGGGCCTCTCCCCCGCCCTGCTGATCCTGATCTTCCCGCTCGGCTTCCGGCTGACCTGCTACTACTACCGCAAGGCCTACTACCGGGGGTTCTGGGCCTCACCGCCCGCCTGCGCCGTCGCCGAACCGCACACGAGGTACACCGGCGAGACCCGTTTCCCGCTGATCCTGCAGAACGCGCACCGGTACTTCTTCTACGCGGCGGTCCCGGTCGCGGGCATCCTCACCTACGACACGGTGCTGACCTTCCGCGACGAGGACTACGCCTGGGGCCACATGGGCCTCGGAACCCTGCTGTTCCTGGTCAACATCACCCTGATCTGGGCCTACACCCTGTCCTGCCACTCCTGTCGGCACATCATGGGCGGCCGGCTCAAGCACTTCTCCAAGCACCCGGTGCGCTACCGGCTCTGGGGTTGGGTCAGCCGGCTCAACGCCCGCCACATGCAGCTGGCGTGGGCCTCCCTGATCAGCGTGGCCCTGTGCGACTTCTACGTGTACCTGCTGGCGAGCGGCGCCTTCACCGATCCGAGGTTCTTCTGACATGGCTCAAGTGGAACGGCAGCAGTGGGACGTGGTCGTGGTCGGCGCGGGCGGCGCCGGACTGCGCGCCGCGATCGAGGCCCGCGAGCGCGGCGCCCGTACGGCCGTGATCTGCAAGTCCCTGTTCGGCAAGGCCCATACGGTGATGGCGGAGGGCGGGATCGCCGCCTCCATGGGCAACGTCAACGAGGGCGACAACTGGCAGGTGCACTTCCGCGACACCATGCGCGGGGGCAAGTTCCTCAACCAGTGGCGGATGGCGGAGCTCCACGCGAAGGAGGCCCCGGACCGGGTCTGGGAGCTGGAGACCTGGGGCGCGCTCTTCGACCGCACGCCCGACGGGAAGATCTCCCAGCGCAACTTCGGCGGGCACGAGTATCCGCGCCTCGCGCACGTCGGCGACCGCACCGGCCTGGAGCTGATCCGCACCCTCCAGCAGAAGATCGTCCAGCTCCAGCAGGAGGACTTCAAGGAGTACGGGGACCACGAGGCCCGGCTCAAGGTCTTCCAGGAGTGCACGGTCACCCGGGTGTTGAAGGACCGCGGCGGTCCGACGGACGGAGCGAGGGTCTCGGGGACCTTCTGCTACGAGCGCGAGACCGGCCGCTTCTTCGTGCTGGAGGCCCCGGCGGTCGTCCTCGCCACGGGCGGGATCGGCAAGTCCTTCAAGACCACCTCCAACTCCTGGGAGTACACGGGCGACGGCCACGCGCTGGCCCTGCTCGCGGGCGCGCCCCTGCTCAACATGGAGTTCGTGCAGTTCCACCCGACCGGCATGGTCTGGCCGCCGTCGGTCAAGGGCATCCTCGTCACCGAGTCCGTACGGGGTGACGGCGGGGTGCTGCGCAACTCCGAGGGCAAGCGGTTCATGTTCGACTACGTCCCCGACGTCTTCAAGGAGAAGTACGCCGAGTCGGAGGCGGAGGGCGACCGCTGGTACGAGGACCCGGACAACAACCGGCGACCGCCCGAGCTGCTGCCGCGCGACGAGGTGGCGCGGGCGATCAACTCCGAGGTGAAGGCGGGCCGCGGCTCACCGCACGGCGGGGTCTTCCTCGACGTGTCCACCCGGATGCCGGCCGAGCGGATCAAGCGGCGGCTCCCGTCGATGTACCACCAGTTCAAGGAGCTGGCGGACGTGGACATCACGGCGGAGCCGATGGAGGTGGGCCCGACCTGCCACTACGTGATGGGCGGGATCGCGGTCGACTCGGAGTCCGCCGCCACCGTCGGGGTGCCGGGGCTGTTCGCGGCCGGGGAGGTCGCGGGCGGGATGCACGGCTCGAACCGGCTCGGCGGGAACTCGCTCTCGGACCTGCTGGTCTTCGGGCGGCGGGCGGGACTGCACGCGGCCGGGTACGCCACGTCGGCGCCGCGCCCGAGCGTCGCCCAGGCGGAGATCGACGCGGCGGCGACGGAGGCGCTGGCCCCCTTCCATGCCGCCGAGGGCGCGGAGAACCCGTACACGCTCCACCAGGAGCTGCAGACGACCATGAACGACCTGGTCGGGATCATCCGGCGCGAGGGCGAGATGGCCGAGGCCCTGGAGAAGCTCGCGACCCTGCGCGTACGGGCCTCCCGGGCCGGCGTGGAGGGGCACCGGCAGTTCAACCCGGGCTGGCACCTCGCGCTGGACCTGCGGAACATGCTGCTGGTCAGCGAGTGCGTGGCCCGAGCGGCCCTGGAGCGCACCGAGAGCCGGGGCGGGCACACCCGCGAGGACTGCCCGTCGATGGAGCGCGCCTGGCGCCCGGTGAACCTGCTGTGCCGGCCGGTGGACCCGGCGCCGACGGACCCGGCGGGCGATCGGATCGCCCTGGTCCGCACCCGCACGGAGCCGATCCGCCCCGACCTGCTCGCGCTCTTCGAGAAGGAAGAGCTGGCCAAGTACCTCGCCGAAGAGGAGCTGTACGGATGAGCACGTACGACGCGAGCTTCCGGATCTGGCGGGGCGACGCGGAGGGCGGGGAACTACGGGACTTCACCGTCGAGGTGCACGACGGGGAGGTGGTCCTGGACATCGTCCACCGGCTCCAGGCCACCCAGGCCTCGGACCTGGCGGTGCGCTGGAACTGCAAGGCCGGCAAGTGCGGCTCGTGCAGTGCGGAGGTCAACGGCCGGCCGCGGCTGATGTGCATGACGCGCATGTCGACCTTCGAGCGGTCCGAGACGATCACGGTCACCCCGCTGCGCGCCTTTCCGGTCGTCCGCGACCTGGTGACGGACGTGTCCTTCAACTACGCCAAGGCGCGGGAGGTGCCGGCCTTCGTTCCGCCGGAGGGGGTGGCCCCGGGCGAGTACCGGATGCAGCAGATCGACGTGGAGCGCTCGCAGGAGTTCCGCAAGTGCATCGAGTGCTTCCTGTGCCAGGACACCTGCCATGTGGTGCGCGACCACGAGGAGAACAAGGGTGCCTTCGCCGGTCCGCGGTTCCTGATGCGGGTGGCGGAACTGGACATGCACCCGCTGGACGCGGCGGCGGAGGCGGGCCTGGACCGCAAGCGCACCGCGCAGGAGGAGCACGGGCTCGGCTACTGCAACATCACCAAGTGCTGTACGGAGGTCTGCCCGGAGGGCATCAAGATCACCGACAACGCGCTGATCCCGCTGAAGGAGCGGGCGGTGGACCGCAAGTACGACCCCCTGGTCTGGCTGGGGAACAAGATCGGACGCCGGTCGACCGACTCCCGCTAGGTCGCCCCTTTCGGATCGCGCCGTCCTGCCGTCCGCGCCCCCCGGCGATCGTGTCGCCGGGGGCCGCGGGTGGCCGGGCCGGCGGGGTCAGCGTCCGGAGTGGTCGATGACGTTGCCGTTGGAGCAGTTGTTCGCGTGGTCTCCCACCCAGTCGCCGAGGACCGGGACCACGGCCACCTCCTGGAGGCAGACGGCGGCCGCCGTGAAGTTCCAGTTGTTGGCCGCGTTCACCCCGCCACCGAAATTGCTGTCGTTGTCGGCGTGGGCGGGCGTGGCGAGGGCGAGCGCGGCCACGGTGAGCGCGGCGGCGGAAACGATCTTCTTCATGGGCTGCCAACGAGCCGTCGGCGGGCCGGTCACGGACGATGACTCCGAATGCGGGGCCGCGAAAGCCCCCATACCCTCCCAATTGTGATTCCGCCGAGAAGCAGGCCGCGCCGCAGGATGTCCGTACGGGCCGGGCTCGCCCTGGCGGCCGGGCTGCTCGCGGTCGGCGGCTGGGGCGCGGCCGGGGCGGCGCCCGCGTGGGCCGAGGATCCCGTCACCCTGTCCCAGCAGGGGCAGATCACCGACCGCGTGGGAGCGCTGGGCGACCGGCAGGGGTCCGTCACCGCGGCGCTCGACAAGCTGTACGCCGACCGGAGGATCCAGCTCTTCGTCGCCTACGTACGGGACTTCTCCGGGCGCTCCCCCCAGAGCTGGGCCGATGCCACCGCCCAGCGCAACGGCCTCGGCCAGAACGACGTCCTGCTGGCCGTGGCGACCGGGGCCCGCCAGTACGCCTATTCGGCCGATGTCGACTCCGGTTTCACCGAACAGCAGCTGGCCGACGTCGCGCGGACCGCCATCGAGCCCGCCCTGAGGCAGAACGACTGGGCGGGCGCCGCCATCGGCGCGGCCAACGGCTACAACGCCGTCCTCGGCGGTCAGCCGATCCCCGCGCCCACCATCACCCCCGGACCGGCGCATCCCGGCGGCAAGGCGGACGGCGAGAGCGGGGCCGGGGACTTCGTGCTCCCGGTGGTCGCCGTCGGCGCCGCCGGGGCGCTCGCGGCGTACACGTACACCCGCCGCAAGCGCAAGGACGCCGCCGGTGGCGGGCGCGGTACGACGACCGGACCGGGCTGGCCCGAAGGGGCGCCGGACCGGCTCCCGCTCCCGGAGCTGGACTCCAGGGCCAAGGCCCTGCTGGTGGAGACCGACGACGCGGTCCGCACGAGCACCGAGGAACTCGGTTTCGCCTCGGCCCAGTTCGGCGAGGAGGCGGCCCGCCCCTTCGTCGTGGCCGTGGAGTACGCCAAGAACGAGCTGACGCACGCCTTCCGGCTGCGTCAGCAGCTCGACGACGCCTACCCGGAGGACGACGCGACCCGGCGTCGGATGCTCGACGAGATCGTCGCCCGGTGCACCGAGGCGAACCGGCGGCTGGACGCCGAGTCGGCGGACTTCGACCGGCTGCGGGACCTGGAGAAGAACGCCCCGCAGGCGTTGGCGAGCGTGGAGCAGGAGTATCTGGAGCTGACGGGGCGCGCGAGCACCGCCGAGGCGACCCTGACCGCGCTGACCCGGCGGTACGCGGACTCGGCGTCCGCGCCCGTCGCCTCCAACGCCGAACATGCCAAGGACCGGCTGCTGTTCGCGGCGACCCACCTGGGCCTGGCCCACGCGGCCCTCGACGCGGGCGAGAAGGGCCCGGGTGCCGTGCACGTACGCGCCGCCGAGGGCGCGGTGGACCAGGCGGCGACCCTGGTGGACGCGGTCGAGCGACGGGCGCAGGAGCTGGCGGAGGCGGCCGGGAAGCTGCCGGGCGCGCTGACCGAGACGGACACCGACCTCGCGGACGCACGCGGGCTGCTCACCGGAACGGCGGAGGGCACCTCGACGGCGGACCTGCGCGGACGGATCGGCCGGGCCGAGGCCGTACTGGCCGACGTACGGCGGGAGGAGGCGGCCGGCCGGTACGACCCGATCGACGCCCTGCGCCGGATCGAGGAGGCCGACGCGGCCCTCGACGAGGCCCTGGCCGGGGCGCGGGAGCGGGAGTCGGGACGGCAGCGGGCGGTGGCCCTGCTCGACCAGGCCATGCTCGCGGCGCGCAGCGCGATCGGCGCGGCGACGGACTACATCACGACCACCCGGGGTGCGGTGGGCAGCCAGGCCCGGACCCGGCTGGCGGAGGCGGGCCGGCACCTGGAACGGGCGGTGTCCCTGACCGAGGCCGACCCGGCGGGAGCGCTCGCGGAGGCCCAGCGCGCGGACGCGCTGGCGCGGGAGGCACAGCAGCTGGCGGAGCAGGACGTCCGCGCGTACCAGGACCCGTACGCGGGCCGGCGGCACGGCGGCGGCCAGGGCGGTGCCGTACTGGGCGGAATCATCCTCGGCGAGATCCTGCGGGGCGGCCGGGGCGGTGGGGGCTTCGGCGGCGGCTTCGGGGGCGGGGGCGGCGGCGGGGGTTTCGGCGGCGGGGGCGGTAGCGGTCCCGGCTCCTTCGGGGGCGGCGGAACCCGCGGCCGCATGGGCGGCGGCGGCCGCTTCTGAAGTGCACACACATCGGCCCTGACCAGGAGAGACCCACCATGAGCAAGCAGACCGTCCTCGGCCGCGTCACCCAGCTCGCCAAGGCCAACATCAACGCGCTGCTGGACCAGGCGGAGGACCCGCAGAAGATGCTGGACCAGCTGATCCGGGACTACACGAACAACATCTCGGAGGCGGAACAGGCGGTCGCGACGACGATCGGCAACCTGCGGATGCTGGAGGCGGACCACACGGAGGACGTGGACGCGGCCGCCGAGTGGGGTGGCAAGGCCCTGGCGGCGAGCAGGAAGGCGGACGAGCTGCGGGCGGCGGGCTCGGCGGCGGACGCCGACCGGTTCGACAACCTGGCGAAGGTGGCGCTGGGTCGGCAACTCCGATCGGAGAAGGAGGCGAAGACGGCGGAGCCGACGATCGCCGCCCAGACGGAGGTCGTCGACAAGCTCAAGTCGGGTCTGGACGCGATGCGGAACAAGCTGACGGAGCTGCAGGGCAAGCGCGACGAGCTGGTGGCCCGGGCCAAGACGGCCCAGGCCCAGAACACGATGTTGGACGCGGTGAAGAACATCGACGTCATGGACCCGACCAGCGACCTGGCCCGCTTCGAGGAGAAGGTGCGGCGGGAGGAGGCGATGGCGCTCGGCAAGCAGGAACTGGCGGCGTCCTCCCTGGACGCCCAGTTCGAGGCCCTGGACGACCTCGGCACGTCGTCGGAGATCGAGGCCCGCCTCGCCGCCCTCAAGTCCGGCAAGGCCGCCTAGGCTCCCGGGTCGCGAGGCCGCGCAGGCCGCCCTGCCCGACCGGGGAGGGGCCGACACGTGCTGTCGGCCCCCTCCCCGGCGGGCGGGAGGTGCTCAGCCGTACATGCTCAGGAGCTGCTCCGCCGAGAGTTCGGCGACGGCCTCCGACGCCGCTCCGGGCAGCGGGAGTTCGAACCAGACCGTCTTGCCGCGGTGGGTGCGGCGCGTGCCCCAGCCCGCCGACAGCAGGCCGACCAGTTGGAGGCCGCGGCCGCCCTCGTCGGTGTCGCGGGCGCGGCGGCGGCGGGGCTGGACCAGGTTGGCGTCCCAGACCTCGCAGACCAGCGTGCGGTCCAGCAGCAGCCGCAGCCGGATCTCGCCCTCCCCGTACCGCAGGGCGTTGGTGACCAGCTCACTGACCAGGAGTTCGGTCGTGTCGAGCAGGCCCTCCAGGCCCCAGGCCGGGAGCTTGGCCCGGGCCAGTTCCCGGGCGCGGCCCACCGAGCGTGCCTCGCGCGGCAGTTGCCAGTCGCCGACCGCGTCCACCGGCAGGCCCTGCACCCGGGCCATGAGCAGGGCGATGTCGTCCTCGCCGTGCCGGGTGTCGAGGGTGTTCAGCACGTGGTCGCAGACGTCCTCCAGCGGCCGGACCGGATCCGCGAGAGCCGCGCGCAGTCCGCGCAGCCCCTCCTCCAGCGGATGGTCGCGGGATTCCACGAGCCCGTCCGTGTAGAGGGCCAGCAGGGCCCCCTCCGGCAGGTCGACCTCGACCTCCTCGAAGGGTTCGCCGCCCACGCCCAGCGGCATCCCGGGCGGTACCTCCAGGAGCAGTGCGGGCCGCGGGACGCCCGCCTCGTCCGGGGGTTCGACCAGCACGGGCGGCATGTGGCCCGCGTTGGCGATGGTGCAGCGCCGCGTCACCGGGTCGTAGACCGCGTAGACACAGGTGGCGAGGTACACCTCGGAGCGGTCCGCGTCCCGCGAGTGCAGGGCCGCCCGGGAGGCCTGCTGGGAGCCGCCGGGGGCGCCCAGGCCGCGGGCGATCTCGTCGAGCGCGGTCAGCACCTCCGCCGGTTCGAGGTCCAGCAGCGCGAGCGTGCGTACGGCGGTGCGCAGTTCGCCCATGGCGACGGCGGCCCGCAGGCCACGGCCCATGACGTCGCCGACGACCAGCGCGGTGCGGTGCCCGGGCAGCTCGATGACGTCGAACCAGTCGCCGCCGACCTCGGTCGCCGCGTTGCCGGGCAGGTACCGGCAGGCGATGTCGAGGCCGGCCGCCTCCGGGTCGCCGGGGGGCAGCAGACTGCGCTGCAGGATCAGCGCCCGCTCGTGCTCGCGGCGGTAGAGCCGTGCGTTGTCGATGCACACGGCGGCCCGTGCGGCCAGTTCCACGGCCACCGCCCGGTCCCGTTCGCCGAAGGGTTCGCTGCCCTTGGTACGGGAGAACTGGGCGAGTCCGACGACCGTGTCGTGGGCGACCATCGGCACGACCAGCGTGGACTGGACGAGGTCCTCCGGTCCGCCGCCCTCGATCAGCCGGGTCCGTGCCGTACGCAGGGCCAGCGCGCCCGGCGAGGCGGCCGGGTAGCGGTGGATGTCGCCCACGGAGACCGGCGCGCCGGCGCCCGTCAGCGGGGCGTCCGAGACGGCGGAGGCGAAGGCCACCCGGCGCAGGGCGGCCGAGGGCGTCCGGGCCGGGCCCTGGCCGGGCAGGCTGGGCACGCCCGGGCCCTGGGGTCGGGCGGGCCGGTCGTCGTCGCCGAGCAGGAGCCCCTGGTAGAGGTCGACGGCGGCCAGGTCGCAGAAGCCGGGGACGGTGACGTCGAGGAGTTCGCGGGCGGTGGTCTCCAGGTCGAGGGAGTTCCCGATGCGGTGCCCGGCCTCGTTGAGGAGGGCGAGGTTGCGCCGGACCCCGGCGGCCTCGCGGGCGGCGAGGTGGCGGCGGGTGACGTCGGTGCCGATGCCGGCGACGCCGATGGGGCGGCCGCTGCCGCCGTGGACGCGGTAGAGGTTGATGGACCAGTGGCGGTTCTCCCGGCTGCCGGGCGTGGCCCCGGTGATCCGCAGGTCGGTGACCGA
This sequence comes from Streptomyces virginiae, assembly GCF_041432505.1. Taxonomy (GTDB): domain Bacteria; phylum Actinomycetota; class Actinomycetes; order Streptomycetales; family Streptomycetaceae; genus Streptomyces; species Streptomyces virginiae_A. The sequence continues at coordinate 5,574,237 of NZ_CP107871.1, read as the reverse complement.
GTCGCCGGTGTCCAGCACCCGGCGCAGGGCTTCGGACATCCGGTCGGCCTCGTGCGCGGGCAGGTAGTCGTGCACGGTGCGGCCGCGGTGCTCTTCGGCGGCGCCTCCGAAGACGGTGGCGAAGCGGCGGTTGGCCCGCTGCACGGTGAGGTCCGTGCCGAAGAGCAGGAAGCCGAAGGGAGATTGGCCGAATATCGCTTGTGAGGCCGCCAGGTCGGATTCGATCCGGCGCAGCGCGCGTACGTCGACGACGACACACAGCGCGGCCCGTTCGGCGGTCTCCGTCTGGGTGGGCATCACATAGATCTCGGCCACGCCGTGCGCGCCGTTCCCGCCCGGGATCCGGAAGGGGATCAGGCCGGTCCACTCCTTGCCGTCGAGGATCTCGGCGACCTTGCGGTGCGCGTCGGGACGCAGCTCGGGCGGCATGAAGGCGTCGACCGGGTCGCGTCCCACGGCCTGGGAGGCGCTCAGCCCGAACAGTTCCTCGGCGCGCAGGCTCCACTGGTCGATGAACCCGTCGGGTCCGATCGAGAAGGAGGCGACCTTTATGTAGTCATATATCGAGCCAGGCGGACTGCTGTGCCACAGGGCGTCGTGCCATGTCTCTCGCGGCACGTCGGTCTGATGTGCCTGCGCAGGTATCTCGCTCACGCGACCGTCCCCTCCAGCTCACCGCAACCGGACCGGCCATGACCGAAGTATTCAGCACCACGGCCCCGGACGGCACGGCGTTCACGATCACAGCACGGTCTCGATGATTTCGAGCCATGTCGCGCGATCTCCCTCAAGATCTTCCCCCGACTGTCGCCGGGATGCGTTCCCCAGAGGTCACACGCCACCGTTCACCTTGTTACTCACCAGGAAGAGCCAACTCGAACCACACAGTCTTGCCCGATTTCCCGTGCCGGGTCCCCCAGCGCTGCGAGGTGACGGCGACCAGGTGCAGGCCACGGCCCCCCTCGTCGTCGTGGTTCGCGACCCGTTCACGGGGCGGATCCGGAAGCGGATCGGAAACCTCCACGAGCAGGGCGGGGCCGGCCGCGGGGCTGTCGGCGGCTGGATTGCGCCGTTCCAGGCGGACGCCGATGGGGCCGGAGGCGTACCGCAGGGAATTGGTGACCAGCTCGCTGACCAGCAGGACGGTCACATCGCCGACGGCTTCCAGGCCCCAGTCGTGCAAAGTGCCGCGGACGGCGTGGCGGGCGGTACGGACGGCACCGGGCTCGGCGGGGAAAGCCCACTCGGCGCACTCACCGTCTGTGTCGATCACGCCGATCACTTCCCGGGCCAGCAGTGACCCCAGTCCGGTTCGTCGGGGACGAAAGGGGGACGAGATAGGGATTAATAGCGACATACCCGATATTCGGGGCGTCGTACCACTCGATCCCCCACCCACCGGCGCACTGTGGCGCAGACGGCCTAGACCGGGAGCGTCACGCGCCCCCGCCGCCGTCCTGGCGCAACCGGCGCCCGGCCTCGGCGACCGCGGGCCGGTCCTGGTCCAGCCAGTCCACCGACTCCAGCTCCTCCGGCCCGAGCCAGCGCAGCTCGTCGTGGTCCTCCAACGGGGCGGGCACTCCGGACAGCAGCCGGGCCGTCCACACGTGCAGGACGAGGCCGGGCCGCAGCGGCCACTCCCCCGGGATCCGCTCCAGCGGCTCGGCCTCGACGCCGAGCTCCTCGCGCAGTTCGCGCACCAGCGCGTCGGGGACGGACTCACCCGGTTCGGCCTTGCCCCCCGGCAGCTCCCAGCGTCCGGCGAGTTCGGGCGGTGCGCTGCGGCGGGCGGCCAGCAGGCGCCCCTCATGACAAAGGGCTCCGCCCACGACCACTCGTACCGTCATGGGCGGAGCCTATGTCAGCGTCGCGGAGCGCTGCGACGCTCAGTTCATCGTGGCGGTCTGACCGATCCGCTCGACCCAGTAGAGCTGCTTGTGTCCTCGGTCCTCGAGGCTGTCGGCGACCTTCTGGGCCTCGGCCCGGGTGGCGTACCGACCCACCCGGTAGCGGTTGCCGTTGTCGTCCTCGCGTATGACCAGCCACGGAAGCAGGGCACCGCTGTCGTTCATTGCGTTTCACCCTCCGCCGACGTACTTGTCCGGGAAACCGCATTGCGCATATGCCCGAGCTTACGCCCGACCTTTACGGAGCGGATACGGTTTTTCACGAAGAGATACCTCAGAGGCGTACGCATCCGGCCATGCGTACGAGCGGGCCGTGCGCGCCGGTCCGAAGGGGGCGCACAGGCGGCCCGGTCGGGATCGCCGCACCACCGGGCGAGGGGCATCCGCGCAGGTGGCGCGGGGTAAGCGGCGGGGCGTCCGGAGCGGTACCGGCCGCGGCGCACGGGAAGGGGATCCCGGCATACGGACCGAACGGTCCGAGGACACCCGGGGCCGCGAGGGCACGGGCGACCACCATCGCGCCGAAACCCGCCGGGTCACCGGCGTCCGGCCGGGCGCGCGTGAACCCCCGGGCGCCGCCCGGGGGTTGATGTCGCGCAGAGGGAACGGAGGCGAGCGGAAGGGGCGGAAGGGGGGCGGTTACCTCACCGGGAGGTGGTACGCCAGGCGGTAGCGGTCCGCCGGGACCACCACGTCGGCGGTCTCCACCGCCCGGCCGGAGGCGTAGTAGGTGCGGCCGATCACCAGCACCACATGCCCCGGCACCCCGCCGAGGAGCAGGATCTCCTCCGCCAGACCGGGCCGTGCGCCGACCTCCTCGACCACGTTGTCCACGACGACGTCGATCGCGGCCATCCGGTCGACCACCCCGGAGCCTCCCAACGGCCCCTCCTCGGGCAGCATCACGGGGGTCCGGCCGGTCACGGACAGTGGCTCCCAGGAGGTCGACAGCATCATCGCCTCCCCCGCGTCGCGGAAGACGTACCGCGTCCGCATCACGCGCTCGCCCGGTTCGATGCCGAGCCGCTTCGCGATCTCGGCGGGCGCGGCCGCCTGCTCGCTGCTCGACTCCCACGTGCCCCGCGCGCCCGCGTCGGCCTGTTCCTGGCGGAACGGCGTCGAGGCGCCTCCCGTGCGGTAGCCGGCGCGCGCCACCCGCCGCGGGACCGGCTGCTCCCGTACGTACGTGCCGGATCCGGACCGGCCCTCGACCAGGCCCTCCGCCATGAGGACCTTGCGCGCCTCCAGGGCCACGGTGTCGGAGACCCCGTACTCCTCGCGGATGCGTGCCTGAGAGGGAAGCCGGGCGTGCGGGGGCAGAGAACCGTCGACGATCTTCCGTCGCAGATCCCCGGCCACGCGCAGATAGGCCGGCTGCTCACCGAAAGTCACTGGCCACTCCCATCAGGTTGACAGACAGCTACACCCTGGCAACCGACGGTTGAAGACCGCAAGCAAGGGCCAGAGTTTCACTCGAAGTGATGAAGCCAGGTCCTCAAACCCGTCACCCTGCGTCACCCCGACGTCGTCACACCGACTCGGACGAGGGCCCCCCGTCGGATCCACCGTCCCCGTCCTCCAGGTCGTCCTCGATCTCCTGCAGCCACTGCGGAATCACCGTCGAAAGCCCGTACGCACCGCGCAGCGCCTGTGCCGTCTCCAAGGACATGGCGAGCTCCGCCGCGCGCCACGCGCGGTTGAAATCCTCCGGCGTCCTGGCCTGCGAGGCGCGCTGCCACTGCGTGCGCGCCGACGCGATCTCCTTCAGCTGCGCCGCCACGGCCTTCTCCGTCCCCGGCCGGGCCGCGTCCCCCTGGAGGAGCTTCGCCTCGGCGCCCAGCGCCGCGTTCACCTCACGTGCCCACGCCTGGTACTCCGGCAGCACGTCCTCCACGTCGCTGTCGGGAGGCCGGCTCATGACGAACTCGACGGAGTTGGCGGCCTGCAGGAAGGCTGCCTGCTCGGGCCTGAGCATCGGGGCGTCCTTGCGCAGGCTGCCCCGCCACTCCTCCTCGGTCGTACCGATCACGCAGACCAGTGCCCGGTTGCCCTGGCGCCAGGACGCGCGGGAGGGCGCGTAGTAGAACATCTCCGCGTACTCGGGCAGTGCCCACGTGTCCATCGCGTACGCGTCCTGGGCCTTCCAGCACGTGTCCTCGGCCGCGCGGTCGGCCGCCCGGGACTCGGGGTCGTCCGGCACCTCCAGCACCTCGGCGGCGGTGACCTCGCCGTGGTGCACCCGCGCGCAGTCGATCCGGTACGTCACGGGCCGCTCGTCGATCAGGTCCCCGCCGGGAACGTTGAAGCAGTCGCCCGCCCGCAGGTCGTCGAGGTCCGTGAGCTCGCCCTCGACGTCGGTGTACTCGCGCAGCGAGTCGAACCGGTCGTCGACGGAGTTCAGGAGCCGCTGGCCGGTGAACACCAGCGCGCCGGTCATCAGCACGGACACCACCAGGCCCACGATCGCCAGGGCCTTGCCCCGGTCGCCCCGCTTCGCGATCTGTACGAGGGCCGCGATGCCGAAGGCTATGCCGAGCGGCGGGAAGCACAGCAGCCCGGACAGCAGCGAGGCGAGTGCGAATCCGTTGAGCGCCGGCGGCTGCTGTCCGTAACCGGGCGGCGGGGCCCACCACAGGTGCGGGGGCGGCGGGGGCCCGGAGGGGCCCGGTCCGGGAGGAGGACTCGGCGGGTTGCTCACGGGGGGTGGACTCCATCGCAGGGCGGCATCGCGGGGCGCCGCGCCGCAGCGGGCGCGAACGAATGCGCGAACGAATGCGCGAAATAGTACGCAGCTCAGGCCCCCGGCGGATCGGTCGCCCCCGCCGTCACGCACGGCCCGGTCGGCGCCCACCGCTCCCGCGCCCCGGTGCGTGACAGAACCCCTCCGACGATCGACGACGCGTAACATCCGTGCCGTACACCGGCCATGACCGAGCGAAGGTGTTCCACCCATGACGCACGCACTCCCCGGCTACATCTGTTCCGAGGACGGCACCCGCGCGGACGTCCGGACCGCCCCGTGGGCGTGCCCGGTCTGTGGCGGACCCTGGGACCTCGATTTCACCCCGGACCCGACCGCGGCCCTGGAACCGGCCGCGGGGCCGAACTCGCTGTGGCGGTACGGGTCCGTGCTGCCGCTGCCCGGGGCGTTCTCCGTGTCGCTGGCCGAGGGGCACACGCCACTGATCCCGCTGGCGGAGCGGATCCACGCCAAACTCGACTTCCTGATGCCCTCGCTGTCCTTCAAGGACCGGGGCGCGGTGATGCTCGTGGAGCTCGCCCGGCGGCTCGCGCCGCAGCGGGTCGTGGCGGACAGCAGCGGCAACGCCGGTACGGCGGTGGCCGCGTACTGCGCGCGCGCCGGACTGGACTGCGAGATCTACGTCCCCGAGGGCACGTCGGAGAAGAAGACGGCCCGGATGCAGGCCCACGGCGCCGTCGTCCGGGTGATCCCCGGCGGCCGGGAGGACGCCGCGCAGGCCGCCCGGGCGGCGGCGGACGCACCCGGCGTCTTCTACGCGAGCCACGTCTTCAACCCGTACTTCCTGCACGGGACCAAGACGTACGTGTACGAGGTGTGGGAGGAGCTGGGCGGCCGGCTCCCGGAGGTGCTGGTGGTCCCCGTGGGCAACGGCACCCTGCTGCTCGGGGCCGCCCTGGCCGTGGAGGAACTGGCCCGGCGCGGGGTCCGGCCGCCGGCCCTGATCGCGGTCCAGGCGGAGGCGGTGGCCCCGCTGGCGCGGGCCTTCGCGGCGGGCGCCGAGGAGGCCGCTCCGGTGGAACAGCGGCCGACCCTGGCCGAGGGGATCGCGATCCCGGCGCCGCCGCGCGCCCGCCAGATCCTGGCGGCGGTCCGCAAGTCCGGCGGCACCGTCCTGACCGTCCCGGACGACCGGCTGCGCGAGGCCCAGCAGGACCTGGCCCGCCGCGGCCTGTCCGTGGAGGCGACGGCCGCCGCCTGCTGGGCCGCGGTGGGCCCCGCGGCCCCCGGGGATCCCCTGCAGGGCCGCACCGCCGTGCTCCCCCTGTGCGGCGCGGGGAAGTAGAGGGCGGCCGACCTGCGCCCCGCGCCGGCGTCCGCGCCCCGCACCGCCCCACGTCCATGTCGGAATTCCGCGAGCCCGGACGCGCCCGGTCTGATGAACTGGCCCCATGACCACCCATGTTGATCTCGCCGCCCGGGCCAAGGCGTTCACGGCCCTGCACACCCCGGCCGCCCCGCTCGCCCTCGCCAACGCCTGGGACGTGGCAAGCGCCCGCATCGTCGAAGCCGCCGGCGCTCCCGCCGTCGCCACCACCAGCGCCGGCGTCGCCTGGTCCCTCGGGTCCCCCGACGGCGACGCGCTCGCCCGGGACCGGGCCCTCGACCTCGTCGCCCGCGTGGTCGACGCCGTCTCCGTGCCCGTCACCGCCGACATCGAGGGCGGCTTCGGCGCCGACCCGGCCGCCGTGGGCGAGACCGTCACCGGGGTCCTCGCCGCCGGGGCGGTCGGCATCAACATCGAGGACGGCCACCGCGACCCGGCCGAGCAGGTCGAGCGCCTGGCCGCGGCCCGCGCCGCGGCCGACGCCGCCGGGGTCCCGCTCTACATCAACGCCCGCGTCGACACCTACCTCCGGGGCTTCGGCGAGGACGCCACCCGCCTGGACGACACCCTGGCCCGCGCCGCCGCGTACCTGCGGGCCGGAGCCACCGGCGTCTTCGTGCCGGGCGTCCTCGACCCGACCACCGTCGCCGAGCTGGCCAAGGGCATCGACGCGCCCCTCAACATCCTGCTCGGCCCGGACGCCCCGACCGTGGCCGCCTTCGGCGCCCTCGGCGTCTCCCGCGTCAGCCTCGGCTCCTGGGTGGCCGAAGCCGCGTACGCCGTGGTGCGCCGCGCCACCGAGGAGCTGCTCTCGGAAGGCACCTACGGGGCGCTCGCGCACTCCCTGCCCTACGGCGAGCTGAACGACCTGCTCAAGGGCTGAGAAATCCGGAAGCGTGCATGGGCCAACGACCTTAGGATCCGGGCATGAGCACCTCAACTCCGGTCGACGGCAAGGCCGCCGGGTCCGCCTCCACCCCGCTCGGCGGGATCTCGGGGGCGGTCTGGGCCGCCCTCGCCCTCGTCTACGTGGTCTGGGGCTCGACCTACCTCGGCATCCGGATCGTCGTCGAGACCATGCCGCCCTTCCTCTCCGCCGGAGCCCGGTTCATCACCGCCGGTCTGCTGCTGGCCGGGGTCGTCGCCTGCCGGTACGGCACGGCCGCGCTGCGGGCCACCCGCGCGCAGCTCGGCTCGTCGGTCCTGGTCGGCCTGCTGCTGATCCTCGGCGGGAACGGCGGTGTGGTCCTCGCCGAGACCTCGGTGCCCTCGGGCCTCGCCGCGCTGTTGGTGGCGGCGGTGCCGATGTGGGTGGTGGTGCTCCGGGCGATCACCGGGGACCGGCCGCCGCGGCGCACCCTGGTCGGGGTGCTGGTGGGTCTCGCCGGGCTCGCGGTGCTGACCGGCCCCGGGCTCAGCGGCGCGGTGCGGCTGTCGGGGGTGCTGCTGGTCGTGGCGGCCTCGGTCCTGTGGTCGCTGGGCTCGTTCACGGCGCCCCGGCTGACGTTGCCGGCCAACCCCTTCACGGGCAGCGCCTACCAGATGTTCGCGGGCGGGATCGCCGCCGTGGTCGTCGGCCTGCTGCGCGGCGAGCACCGTGGCCTGGACCCGGCGGCGTTCTCCACCGCCTCCTGGGTGGCTCTGGGCTATCTGACGGTCGTCGGCTCGCTCGTCGGCTTCACGGCGTACGTGTGGCTGCTCCAGGCCGCTCCGCTGTCGCTGGTGTCCACGTACGCGTACGTCAATCCGGTGGTGGCCGTGGCGCTCGGCACGCTGATCCTCGACGAGGCGCTGACCTGGCCGATCGTGGTCGGCGGTGCGATCGTCGTCGTGGCGGTGGGCGTGATCGTCAGCACCGAGCGGAAGAAGTGACGGACGGGGAGGCGGTGGCGGCGCGGGTGCGCGCTCAGCCCCGCGCGGCCTGTTCGTACAGGGCTTTGGCGTGCTCGTCGAAGAGCGCGGCCGTGGAGTCCACGTCCGTGTCCCCGCCGCTCAGCACCCCGATCAGGTGCCCGGCCCGGTCCGGGCCGCCCCGGTCGGCGATCCAGGGGCTGCCGCTGGTCCCCGTCCAGAACCCGGCGCAGCTCATGTAGAGCATGTCGGGGTCGTCCTCGTCGTGGTGGGTCTGGGTGGTGCAGGAGACGGGCTTGTTCTCCGGGTTGTGCTCGGACTCCGGGTAGCCGACGACGGTCACGTCCCGCTCGTACCCCGAGGTCCACTCGGGCTTCGGGGCCTCGGCGCCGCCACCGACCGCGTCCTGGATGCTGCGCCCGTCCTCGTCCGGCTCGATGGTGAGGAAGGCGAAGTCGGCGGTGTCCTCGCCCCATTTCGTCCAGCGGTCGTCCACGTGGATCGACTTGACCTTCCACACGCCCAGCGGCTGGGTGCCGGCGCCCTCGCCGGAGAAGGCCGGGGCGAAGGAGAGCTCGCCGATGGCCAGGCCGTCGTGGGCCACCTCGCCCGGTTGCCCGTCCTCGCCCGCCGGGGCCACGCAGTGCGCGGCGGTGGCGACGACGTTGCCCTCGGGGCTGTCGACGACGCTCGCCGTGCACCAGTGCTCGCCGCCCGCCATCAGTACTCCGACGGTGGGGAAGGGGAGCACCGGCCGCTCGCCGGGCACCTTGAGGAACGCGACGGCGAACACCGCCACGATCCCCGCCGCGGCGGCCGCCGACGCCCCCTTCACCACCGTGCTCATCGCACGACGGGATCGGGTGTCGGTGCCTTCATCACCTTGCTGATCCACTCCAGGGAGCCCTCCCTCATACCGCGCACGTACGACTTCCCGTTGTGCTCACCATCCTGGATCACCTGGAGCGAAGTGTGCACGGGGCCCTTGCCGAAGTCGTTCATGAACTTCTCCGCCTTGTCGCGGCCGCTCTCCTTGGTGCCGATCTGGAAGTTGATGTAGACGTCCGGACCTCCCGCCGCGATCAGCCGCGCGGCGAGCTTCTCCGGGTTGTCGGCGTCCATGGCCTGCTGGTTCCCCTGCCACAGCGGGGAGTCGGGGACGATGTCGACCCCGCTCGCGATGGCCGCCTTGAACCGGTCGGGGTGCTTGAGGACGTGCTTGAAGGCACCGAACCCGCCCGCGGAGGAGCCCATGAAGGCCCAGCCGTCGCGGGACGTGAAGGTTCGGAAATTGGCCTTCGTGAAATCCGGGATGTCTTCGACCATCCAGGTGCCCATCTTGGGCCGGCCGGGGATGTCCGAGGCGTCGAAGTGGTGCTTGGTGTCGGCGTTGTGCACCGGCATGATCAGGATGAAGGGCAGGCTGGTGCCGGCCTTGGCCCCGTCGCTCACGGCCTGCTGGAGGCCGAGGCCCGGACCCGTACCCCAGTAGTTGGTGGGGTAGCCGCGGCCGCCGGGCAGGGAGATCAGGACCGGGAAGCCGCTCTTGGCGTACCTCGGGTCGTCGTACTCCTTGGGTACCCACACCCACACGTCACCCGTGAAGCCCGACTTCTTGCCGGTGAGGGTGGTGCGGCCGATCTGGGTGCCGTCCGGCAGCCGGGAGGTGCGGACGAACGAGGCCTTCGGCCCGGTCGGCATCTGCACCTCGGGCGGTACGTCGGCGACCGCTCCGGCCTTCTCCTGGATCTTGCCGAAGGCGACCGGATCCCCTATGTCCGAGAAGAGGCCGTACCGGTACGCCGCCGTTCCGGCCCCGGCGAGGGTGAGCGCGAGCCCGCCGCTGATGAGGATCATGCGCAGGCGATGGGGGCGGCGGCGGCCCTCGGTCACAGGGCCGCCGTCGCCTTGCTGGTCTTGCTGCACGGTTGTTGTCCCGTTCCTTCTCCGGCGCCCGGTCAGAGGCGCGGGTCGGACCGATCGGTCCCCCTTACACCCTTTACAGAGGTATGAACGACGGGATGGGTTGCCTGGGACGGGGGTGACGTGGCGAGCGCCACGCGGGCGGGCGGACGGGCCGCCGGGACGCGCCGCCGGGCCGGTCAGCCGACTTCGGGCTTCGGCCCCTTCAGGACCTTGCTGACCCACTCCAGGGAGCCTTCCTTCATGCCCCGGACGTAGTGCCAGCCGTTGTGCTCACCGTTCTGGATGTCGCGGATGGTCGTCTTGACCGGTCCCTTGCCGAACTGCTGCTGGAACTTCGTCATCCGCTCCTTCCCGCTCTCCTTGGTGCCGATCTGGAAGTTGATGTAGACCTCGGGACCCTTGGTGTCGATCAGCTTCTGGGCGAGCTTCTCCGGGTTGTTCGCGTCCATCTCCGCCTGGTGGCCCTTCCACAGCGGGGAGTCCGGAACGATCTCGCCGCCGCTGGCGATCACGGCCTTGAACCGGTCCGGGTGCTGCAGGACGGTCTTCATGCCGACGAAGGCGCCGGAGGAGGAGCCCATGAAGGCCCAGCCGTCACGGGACTTGTAGGTACGGAAGTTGGCCTTGACGAAGTCCGGGACGTCCTCGGCGATCCACGTGCCCATCTTGGCCTGGCCGGGGATGTCGGAGCCGTCGTAGTAGTACTTGGCGTCCGGGTTGAGCACCGGCATGATCACGACGAACGGCAGGCTGGTGCCGGCCTTGACGCCGTCGCTGACGGCCTTCTGCAGGCCGAGGCTGCGGTCGGCCCAGTAGTTGTCCGGGAAGCCGTTGCCGCCGGGGAGCGCGATGAGGACCGGGAAGCCGCTCTTCGCGTACTTCGGGTCGTCGTACTCCTTGGGCGCCCACACCCATACGTCGCCCTCGAAGCCGGACTTCGCGCCGGCGAGGCGGGTCTTGGCGATGATCGTGCCGTCGTCGAGCTTGGTGGTCTGCTTGAAGCCCGACCTGGGACCGGCCGGCAGAGCCACGTCCGGGTCACCGGAGGGGGTGGCGGCGGTCGCCGGGGCGCTCGGGTCCGCCTTGCCGGTGGCCGGGGGCGGGGTGTTCTCACCGAAGCTCACCTCCTCACCGTCGCCGGAGAACCGGTCGAGCTTCCAGGCGGCGAACCCGCCGCCACCGAGCAGCAACGCGAGGGCGACGCCCGCGCCGATCCATATGCGGCGCCGGGAGCGCTTCGGCTCCGGTATCCGGGCGGCGGCGGGCCGCTCGCCGTCGGGCTGCCGGTAGGGGTACTGCGGCGGGCCCGGGTCCCCGGGGAAGTCCTGGTGGCCCTGGTACTGCTCCTGGGGCGGGTACTCCTGGTACGACGGCTGCTCATCGGGCCGCGGGCGCTGCGGGTACTGGTGCACGGACTTCGCTCCGAACGGTCATGGCTGCCCCCCGAGGGCAGAACGGCTGTACTTCCCCTGGAGGCGATCCGGCCCGACCGACAGGACACCCCCTGGTTCTGATGTACGAAACCGTCACGTAGTTCCACGAGCGAGCGAAGTCACGCCGGGCGCCCCGAACCGGCCGACCGGCTCAGCGCTGGGCGTCGAGCACCTCCGCGCACCGCCCGAGCAGCTGGATCAGCAGCTCCCGTTCCTCGCCGGTGAACGCGGCGGCGAGCGCCCGCTCCACCCGCACCGCGCCCGCGTCCGCCAGCTCCATCACCGCGCGACCCTCGTCCGTGAGCCGGGTCTCCAGCACGTTGCGGTGCCATTCGTGCGGGGTGCGCTCGATGAGCCCGCGCTCCTGGAGGTTCTTCAGCACGGTGTTCATGGTCGGCGGCGTCACTCCGCACAGGCGGGCGAGCGCGGCGGCCGAGATGCCCGGCTTCTCGGCCAGCCAGAGCAGGGCGGCGTACTGGGGAACCGTTACTGCGGCAGGCTTGCACGCCGCGTTCTTCGCCGCGAGAAGCGCCTGCTCAGCACGCTTGAGGTGAGAGCCGATGCGCTCCTCGGGGGCCATGGAGGTCATGCCCGCATCCTACGGCCACCCTTGCAAGCATTAGAGCTCTCACATACATTCGCCTTCACCTGATCGATAGAGGACATCCATGAAGACGAAGTCGTTCCTGCCCGCAGCTCTGACGTCGACGGTCACGGCCCTGACCCTCGCCCTGGCAGTGGCCCCCGCACAGGCGCACGCTCCGGCGGGCGACGCCCGGATATCCACGGCCTTCACGCTGCCCGGCGGGAAGGTCTACCCGGAGGGCATCGCCGCCGACCCCCGTACCCGCACCGTCTACGTCGGCTCGTACGCGGACGGCACCGTCTACCGGGCCCGTCCCGGGCGGGGCGAGGCCGAGGTGTTCCTGCCCTCCGGCACCGACGGCCGCCGCACGGCGAACGGCCTGCGCGTCGACGCCCTCGGCCGCCTGTGGGTCACCGACTCCACCGCGGGTGTGGCGGTGTACGACACCGCCGACGGGTCGCGACTGGCCCACTTCGAGGTGGCCCAGGGGCCCGGAGCCCCCGCGCATTTCGTCAACGACCTGGCCTTCGCCCCGGACGGCACCGCCTACCTCACCGACAGCGTCCGCGCGGTGATCTACCGGGTCACCCCCGAGCAGTTGGCCGCCGGGAGCGGCACCCTGACCGAGGCCTACGACCTCTCCCCGGCCCTGCGCCCCCGACCGGCCGGGAGCTTCAGCCTCAACGGGATCGTCGCCGACCGGGCGGGCCGCTACCTCCTCACCGTCGACATGACGGCGGGCGACCTCTACCGCGTCGACCTGCGCACCGGCGCCGTCCGTCGCGTGGATCTCGGCGGCGGCGACCTGAAGGCCGCCGACGGCCTCGACCTCTCCCCCGACGGCACCCTGCGCGTGGCGCACAACACCACCAACACGCTGACGCGCTGGCAGGTCCGCGGGGACGGCACCCGGGCCCGCCTGACCCGGACGATCACGGACCCGTCCCTGCAGATCCCGACGACCCTCGTGCACACCCCGGGGCGCACGCTGGTGGTCCGCTCGCAGTTCGACAAGGGCGGCCCCATGTCCCCCGGTTCGGGGACCCCGACCACCTTCACGGTCGCCGCGGTCCGCGGCCTGTGATCCGTTCCGGTACGGCGTGAGCGGCGCCGGCCCGGACAGCCGTGTCCGTACCTGCCCGGCGCTGCGTTCAACAGGCTTCCGTCGACCCGTTCTTGGCGTGCCGGCGGGCCCGCATGTCGACGTAGATGTACGGCAGTCCGGGCAGCAGCAGGAGCGGCGCGACCCACAGTGGGAGCGTGAACAGCACCTTCTCGCCGGCCAGCCACTTCACGAGGATCAGCACGGGCAGACCGACGACGAGGGAGAGCAGCCACTGGTGGTGCATGCGCATGGTGCCCCGGCGCAGTTCCCAGGCGACGGTGACCGCGCCGACGGCCGTCCAGAAGGCGAGTTGGTCGGCGCGTACGTCCAGCGCGGTGGTCCGGCGGATCAGGAACGTGAGGAGCGGAAGCATTCCGAGGATGAAGCAGGCCATGGCCGTCGTGCGCAGGGCCCGGTGGGTGAAGGGGGCGCGTTCGCGCGCCCAGGCCGCGGCGAAGGCCCGTACGTCCGGGCCGACGACGTCCTGCGCGGTGCGCCCGGCGGCCTCCGCGTCCTCCAGGTGCGCGGAGAGCTCGTCGAGCATCTCCCGCATGTCCGCCTCGGCGACGCCGCGGTACCCCCAGTTGCTGCGGCAGGCCGCGAGTATCTGCTCGTTCGTCATGGTGTGTCTTCCCCCGTGGATGGCGTACCGGCGCTCAGGATCCGATCGACGGGCCCGGCGAAGGACTGCCAGCCGGCCCGCCCCGCGGTCAGCTCGGCACGCCCGGCCTCGGTCGGTCGGTAGTACTTGCGCGGGGCGCCGCCGCTGGAGGACGGGGCACGGTAGGAGGAGATGAGCCCCGCCCGTTCCATCCGCGCGAGCAGCGGATAGATGCTGCCGTCACTGACGAGGTCGAGCCCACCCTCGGCGAGCGCCTCGGCGAACTCGAAGCCGTATCTGGGTCGTTCGGCGATCAGGGACAGCAGGCAGAGGTCGAGCACTCCGCGCAGGAGCTGGCTGCGCCGTTGGTCGGCGGTCGCGGTCGGCTCCATTGTCATGCGGTACAAGATAGTCATCTACTACCTTGCACCGCAAGACAGTCACGTCTCGCGCGGCAGCAGCAGCGGGGTGGCCAGGAGGAGGACTCCGGCGGCCGCGATCGCGGTGCGGGGGCCGGTGACGACGGCCAGCACGCCCCACCCGGCGGTCAGGACCGCGATGGTGACGCTGCTGCTGATCGCCCAGGCGGCCTGGGTGCGGGCGAGCCGGTCGGGGTCGACATGGGTGAGCCGGTAGGTGGCGAGCACCGGGTTGAACAGGCCGCAGCAGGCCACCAGACCGAACTGGACGGTGATGACGAGCGCCATCCCGGGGACGCCGGGCGGGACGAACGCCAGCCCGAGCGGCCAGCACGCGCGCAGCGCTCCGGCGGTGCGGAGCACCCGGTGCCGCCCGTACCGGGCCACGAGCCGGGGTGCGAGGCGTGAGCCGACGAGGCCGCCGATGCAGGGGAGCGCGAAGACGAGACCGTACTGCCACGGCGCGAACCCGAGCCCGCGCAGCAGGAGCAGCGCGAGCAGCGGCTCGGAGGCCATGATCAGGCCGTTGACGACGATCGCGTTGAGGAACAGCGGGCGCAGCACGGGGTGGCGAAGGATGTGGCGCCACCCTTCGAGCAGGTCGCCCGCGCGCAGCCGCGGCGCCCCGGCGGCCCGCCCCGGGTTCGGTTCCGTGCCGCCGACGGATCGGATGCCCAGCGCCGAGAGCAGGTAGCTGACCGCGTCGGCGACCACGGTCACCACCGGGCCGAACATCCCGATCAGGGCCCCGCCGAGCGGTGGTCCGACCATGGTCGCGGTCCATGTCGTCGATTCGAACCGGCTGTTCGCGACGAGCAGGTCGCCGGCCGGCACGAGCGTCTTCAGATACGCGCCCGCGGCCGCCTTGAAGGCGATGTCGGCCGCGGCGACGACCACCGACACGAGCAGGAGTTGGGCGAAGCCGAGCCACCCGAGCGCGAACGCGACGGGGACGCTGATCAGCGCGGCGAACCGGGTCAGGTCCGCCCCCACCATGACCGGCCGCTTGCGGCGCGGCTCCACCCAGGGACCGAGCGGCACCGCCAGTACGGCCCCCAGCACCCGCCCCGCCGCGGCCAGCGCCGCCACCTGGGCCGGCCCGGAGTCCAGTACGAGGATCGCCATCAGCGGGAAGGCGCCGAAACCGAGCGAGGTGCCGAACGCGCTGACGGCGTACGCGGCCCACAGCCGCCCGAACCGTCGCCCGAGCCCCCGCGCCGGGCGCTCACCGCATTCCGGGGCCGCCTCCGTCAAGGCCGCCCCCGGACCGCGGCCTCGTACGGCCGTGCACCCCGGGCGACCGCCTCCCGCCGCCTGCGCCCCATCCGGCCCGGCCCCTCTCTCCGTGTCCCCGCATACTGCCACCGCGACCCCGGTGGCAGGGCCGCGAGGACCGGACCCCGGCCGGGTCGATCCCGCGCTGACCTGCGCGTTCACGGGTCCGACAATCGGCTCGCCCCATGACCGGCCCGTCGAGGAGACTGTGCGGGTGAACCGCCTCCACCGCCCCGCGCCATGACCTCCGCCGCCTTCGAAAGGCTCGTCCGGCAGCTCGACGACGCGTCCGGCCCGTCCTACGACGCCCGCGCGGAGCTGATCGGCATCGGCTCCGCCGCCATCCCCGCCGTCATCGACGGGCTGCCCTCCCTCGACGGCTTCGGGCAGTTGACGGCCATCGAGGTCTTCGAGGCGGTGGGCGATCCCCGCTGCGGCCCGACGCTCATCGGCCTGCTGGGCAGCGACAACTCGACCGTCCGCGAGTGGGCGGCCGGCGCCCTGGCGGGCCTGAGGATCGAGGGCGCGGTCGAACCGCTGCGCCGCGCCCGGCTCGCCTGCCTGGAGCGGGGTACCCCGCCCGATCGGACCGAGCCGTGCACCATCCGCTGGGCCCTGACCGATTTCGGCGCCCGCACCCCGGTCGTGCCGCCGCTCACCGCGCGCCTGCGCGCCACCGCCGGGGCTGACGCCCCCGGCTGGCCCTCGGCCCACTTCGCCGAGATCGTCGGCGACCTCGCCGACCACGCCCAGGTGATCCTCTACTCGCAGTTCTGGCGGGTGGACGACGGCGGCACGAGATGGGTCCGCGGCCCCGGCCTGGACCGGGAACTCGACTGGACCGCGCCGTGGGAGCGCCTGGTGGCGCAGGCCCGCGAGTGGTCCCTGCTGGAAGCCACCGAGGCCCCCGTCGGGGACGACGTCTTCGTCGTCCCCGAGTGGATCGACCGCTCCGACCTGGACCGCGGCCGCTAGGCGGTGTCCTGTCGGTCAGGGCGGGTAAGGGAGCGGCGGCCGGGGTGGCGCGCTCGGCGGCGGGTGCGGAGCATCGTCAGGGCGTGGGCCGTCGCCGTGGACAGGCCCAGGAGCAGAGCGCCCGTCCACAGTGCGGCGGAGCCCCAGGTCTGCAGCACCGCCATCCCGACGGGGGCGCCGATCACGAGCCCCAGGTTCCAGACGAACCCGTACGCGCCCTGGTACGAGCCGGCCCGGCCCGGCGGCGCGTGGCGGACCAGGAACGCGGAAGCCTGCGGGACGAGCAGCATCTCGCCGACCGTCCACACCACCAGGGCGGCGGCGTACGCCCACGGCCCCGCGGCCACCGCGTTGGCGCCGAAGCCGACCGCCACCAGGACCGCCGCGCACAGGAACTGGACGTCCACGGCGAGCCGCCGGGTCAGTCGGGAGACCAGCGGCTGGGTGGTGATGATCAGGAATCCGTTGAGCGACACCACCAGGCCGTAGACCTGCGAGGACAGGCCGTGCGCCTTCATGTCGAGCGGCAGGGCCGACTGCTTCTGCAGGTAGATCGCGGCCAGAGAGAACGAGAGCGCGAGGAACCACGCCGTCGCGGGGCTTCGGAACGGCGCGAGCAGTCCCCGCAGGGTCTCCCGCCCGCCGTCGCCGGTCACGTCCGCCGCACCCGCCGGGTCGTTCGGGGCGGCCTCGGCCCGTGGCCGGGGCCCGGGGAGCCGGTGCGCCAGGCCGGCGTACGCGAGCGCGGTGGTGATGTTGAGCGCGACGAGCCAGTAGCCCGAGGCGGACAGGAGGAAGCCGGAGACGGCCGGGGAGATCGCGGCCCCGATGTTCGACGCCCAGTAGAGCAGGCCGAAGGCCCGTACGTGCTCGCTCCGCGGCAGTGCCTGGGCGACGACCACCGTGCCGGCGGGCTTGTGCAGGGTGGAGGCGCAGCCGGCCAGGAGGGCCGCGGCGGCCAGTACGGTCGGCCGGTCCACCGCCGCCAGGACGGCGCAGGCGCCGATGGCGGTGAACTGGGAGACGAGGATCGCGCCCCGCGCGCCGGTACGGTCCGCCAGGACGCCCCCCGCGAGGGAGCCGGCCACCGATCCGGCCCCCCACACGCCGACGAGGATGCCCGTCACCCCGGGACCGATGCCCGACTCCGCGGCGAGGAAGAGCGCGAGGAACGACGGGACGAGGATCCCCAGCCGGTTCAGCAGGACGCCCGTGAAGAGCAGCCAGAAGACCCGCGGGAGCGGAACACGAGGCTCCGCTCCCGGTCGGGTCGACGCCCGGAAGGTCACGCGGACTCGAGCTCCTGCCAGTCCGCGAGCCGCTGCAGGGCGAACACGTCCTTGACGGAGGCGATCTTGTCCTCCAGGTGCGTGGTCTCGCCGTGGCTCAGGATCGAGGCGTAGGTGTCCCGCAGCGCCGACACCGTCGCCCGCAGCCCCTGGTTGGCGTAGATGATGGTGGACACGCCGTCCTTGACCGCGTCGTCCGCGTGCCAGTCGGGGTAGGTCGTGGGCACCACGACGACGGGCGCCCGGTCCTGCCACCCCCGGAGGAACTCCAGGACCTGGTCCTTCGTCCGGGCCTTGGAGTGGATGAGCACGGCGTCCGCGCCCGCGTCGACGTAGGCGTGGCAGCGCTCCAGCGCGACCTCCACACCGAGGCCGTCGATCAGGGCCTCGGTGCGGGCGATGAAGAAGAAGTCCTCACCGCGCTGCGCGTTCTTGGCGACCCTGACCTTGGAGCAGTACTCCTCGGTGTCCAGCAGGGTGTGCGAGGTGGCGACGAAGCTGTTCATCTTCGGGAAGAGCTTGTCCTCCATGCAGACCGCGGTGATGCCGGCGGCCTCGTACTCGTGCACCATGTGCGCGACGTTGAGGTTGTTGCCGTAGCCGGTGTCGACGTCCGCGACGACCGGGATGCCGAGCGCCTTCTGGGTGTGCGCGGCGGCCTCCAGGTACTCGGTCATCGTCAGCACGCTGGCGTCGGGCAGGCAGCGGGCCGCGGACACCTCCAGGCTGGAGGCCCATACGGCGTCGAACCCGGCGGCCTGCGCCAGCCGGCCGCCCAGGGCGTCGTGCGCGCCGGCGACGCGGACGGCCTGGGAGAGGGCGCGTCGCTGCCCGAGGACGCTGCGGAAGGACGGGTACGAAACGGGCTTGAACATGTCGGTTCCTTCGAAGTCGTTCAGTGGTCGGTCGGTCGGTCTCGGGCCGTCCCTGGCGCCGACGGAGCGGCGCAAGCGGGTCGGGCGGGGCCATGGCCCGGCTCAGTGCGAGCCGGCGGTCCGGACCGTGATCAGGGAGAGCGCCCGGCGGGCCCGGTGCAGGGCCTCGCGCCCGGTCGGGGCGGTCGCCACGACGTGCCCGTGCCGGGCGCTGTTGGCGGCCGGGGGCACACCTCCGTCGCCGGGGGCGACGTACAGGCTGACGTCGGCCACGCCTTCGAGCCGGCGTGCCGCGTCCTCCCCCGACACCTCGGTGACCGTTCCGGCGGCGGCCGGCAGGAAGGCGATGGCGGCGGCCCCCTTGGCGACCGGCCGGGACGGTGTCCATCCCGGCAGGTGCAGTGCCACCAGCTCGGCGGGAATGCCGACCCCGGTGGCCAGTTCGACGAGCCGGGTGATCTGGTCGCCGGCCGGACGGCAGTTGATCTCGATCAGCCGGGGTCCGTCGGCGGCGAGCCGCAGTTCGACGTGGGCGGCCCCGAAGTCGAAGCCGACGGCGCGCACCGCGTCCGTCGCGACCCGGGCGCACCGCTCGTCGAGCCCGTCACCCAGCTCGGCCGGGACGTGGTGGCCGGTCTCCACGAAATGCGGGTGCTCGCCGAGTTCCTTCCAGGTGACGGCGAGCACGGTGATCTCCCCGCCGTGCACCAGGGCCTCGACGCTGACCTCCGGCCCGTCGACGTACTCCTCGACGAGCGCCGCCGGGATCTTGAGCTGGCCGCGCTCGTTGTGGGTGTCCGCCAGGATCGTACGGACGTGCTCGGCGGCCTCGGCCGCGGTCGCGCACAGCCGGACCCCGTTGCTGCCCCCGTCGTCCAGCGGCTTGACGACCCACGGGAGGTCGAGGTCCCGCCCGCCCACCTCCTCCGGGCCGGTGACCCGGGCGAACCGCGGCACGGGTACGCCCGCCGCCGCGCACAGCGCGCGCGTCGCCGACTTGTCGCGGGCGGCCCGTACCCCGGCCGGGTCCGGGCCGGGCAGCCCGAGGGCGCGGGCGGCCTCGGCTGCGGCGATCATGTGCCACTCGCCGACGGAGATCAGCGCGTCCGCCGGGGGCGAGAGCCTGCGTACGGCGTCGACGACGGCCCGGGAGTCGTTGGTGTCGCACACCACGACCTCGTCCAGCCAGGCGGGGTCGAGCCGTTCGTGGCCGGCGGCGAGGTAGAGGGACAGGTCCCGGGTCAGGAAGGTGACCCGGTGGCCCGCCTCGCGCGCCGCGAGGATCGCCTCGTACCCGGCACCGGTGAGGTTGCTCTCCAGGAAGGCGATGTGACGGGTCATCCCGTCGCCCCGGAGGCGTCCCCGAGAGCCTCGACCGAGGCGTCGACGGAGGCGTCGTCCCGCTCGGGGTCCACCTCGAACAGCTCCTCGCACAGCGCCGTGAGCTCCCGCAGGTCCGTCGACAGCTGCTCCGGGGAGGCGGCCCGCATCTCGATGCGCACGGGCGCCGCCACGCCCTCGTGGCGGGGGCGCACCACGTCCCCGACCTGCTTGTAGGTGTCGACCTGCACCGTGCTGGACAGGGCGCGGATCGCGTCCAGGGTGCGGTACGAGCGCAGCGCGCCGGCCTGCGCCGGGTACGGCGTGACGACCGCGGCCGCGCCGTCGTGGGCCGGGGTCACCTGCGGCCGTACGCCGCGCATGACGTCCCGGTATCCGGCGATGATGTTGATGCCGAAGGCCTCGCGCAGCAGCGGGGCACGGTTCGCGCCGGGCCGGCCGCCCGCCTCGATCAGCCGGGGGCCGTCGGGGCCTTGGACGAACTCGACGTGCAGCAGGCCGCGATCGACGTCCAGCGCGCGTACGGCCTCACCGGCCAGCGCGCGCATCCGCTCCTGCTGATCCGCGGTGAGCCGGGTCGCCGTCACCCGGGCGAAGTGGTGGAAGTCGGTGCCGCCGAGGTCGGTGCCGGTGACCACGTCGATGACGGGCGTGGTCCACACCTCGCCGTCCAGCACCAGGCACTCGACCGAGTGGTTGGTGCCGGGCAGGTACTCCTCGGCGAGGATCTCCACCGGTACGCCGGCCACCCGCTGCTGCTCGGAGAACTCGGGCAGCGTGTCGCGGACCTGCCGGTAGGCGGCGGTCAGCTCGTCGGCGTCCGCGCACAGCGAGACGAAGTAGCTGCCCCACAGATTGCCGGGCTTGAGGATGACCGGGTAGCCGGTCCCGGCGGCGAACCGCAGCAGCCCCGCCTCGTCGGTGACCACGTGGGAGCGGGCGGAGTACGCGATGCCGATCCGCTCGGCGAACCGGCGCCGCATCTCGCTCTTGCTGCGCACGGCCGTGGCGGCGGCCGGGGTCATGCCGCGCAGGCCGAGCAGGGCGCACACCTCGCTCCACAGCGGGACCAGGGTCTCGTCCACGTTCAGCACGCACTCCAGGCGGTACCGGCCGCGGATCTCCTCGATCCGGCGGGCGATCGCCTCGGCGCCCTGCGAGAACGCGAACCGCTCGACGAAGTCGAACTCCGGGGGTTCCAGCTTGTGGGGCGTGTCCTCGTCGAGGAGCAGGCCCAGGGCGGACCCGCCGCCGAGGAGTCCGGCGTAGAACTCGGGTCGCTGGGCGGTGCCGAAGTACAGGACGAGCGGCCGGAGGTCACCTGACATCGTCCATCACCTCCCGCAGCCGGGTCAGGCCGGCGGTGATGCGGTCCTCGGCGATGGCGTACGACAGCCGGAGGAAGCCCTCGCTGCCGAAGGCGGATCCGGGGGTCAGCGCGATGCCGGCGTGCTCCAGCAGGAGTTCGGCGAGCACCCCGGCGTCGGTCACCTCGACGCCGCGCAGCGTGCGGCCGATGACGTCGCGGCCGTCGACGAAGAAGTAGAACGCGCCTTGGGGGGTGGTGGCCGAGAGGTACGCGGTGGCCGCCAGGGCCTTCTCGACGATGCCGTGCCGGTGCAGCAGTACCTGGCGGGCCTCGGCGACGAAGTCGTCGAGCTCCCCGCGCGCGGCGGGCAGCAACGCGTGCTGGACCACACTGGTCACGTTGGAGGTGGTGTGGCTCTGCAGGTTCTTCATCGCGGAGATCACCGCGGCGGGGCCGTGGACGTGGCCGACCCGCCAGCCGGTGACGGCGAAGCTCTTGGAGAACGAGCCGATGCCGACGACGAGTTCGCGGGCGCCGTCGACCAGCGCCGCCGGGTGGGCGTGCCGCGCGCCGGGCAGCACCAGCTCTCCGTAGCACTCGTCGAACAGGATCCACACGCCGTGCTGCCGGGCCCATGCGGTGATCTCGGCCAGGACGTGGGGCGGGTACACGGCGCCGGTCGGGTTGTTGGGGGTGTTCAGCACGAGCATCCGCGTGCGGGGCGTGCGCAGGGCGTCGAGCCGCTCGACCGTGGGAACGAAGCCGGTGTCCGCGGTCTCCACCGGCACCGGGACCGCCCCGGCCAGTTTGATCTGGGCCTGGAAGGTTCCCCAGCCGGGGTTGGGTACGAGGGCTTCGTCGCCGGAGTCCAGCAGCACCAGGCACGCCAGGTACAGCGCGTGCTTGGCGCCGGCGGTGACGAGTACCTCGGAGGGCGTGTACGCGACGCCGGACAGCCGGGAGATCCGCTCGGCGAGGGCCTCGCGCAGGGCCGGGATGCCCCCCGTGTCGGTGTAGCGGTGCACGTCCGCGTCGGCGGTGTGCCGCAGGGCGCTCAGCACCTCCGGGTGCGGCGCGAAGTCCAGTTCTCCGGCGGCGAAGTTGACGATGTCGACGCCGCGGGCGCGCAGCGCCTCCGCCTTGTTGCGGGTGCCTGAGGTCTTGGAGCCGGATATCAGGCTGCTGCGCCGGGACAACCGCAGGAGCGGTTCGCGCCCCGGGTCACCGTGCTGGTCGGGCATGTGGTTCACATCCTTGTGGTGAAACGTGTGGCGGCGGGCGAACGGCTTCGGCCGCTGGGTGATCGCCCGTGGTGCAGGTGGTGCACGTGATGCAAGTGGTGTGGCTGGGAGTGAGTGGTGCGGGAGGGGCGGGCAGGGCGGGACGGGTCAGGCGGTGGCCACGCGCAGGACCACCGACAGCGAGCTGACGACCAGCAGGCCGAGGACGACCCGGCGGAACCGCTCGGCGTTCAGGCGGCGGAAGGCCTTCTCGCCGACGAATATCCCGATGAGCAGGGCCGGCACCCCGACGAGGAGCATCTGCCCGACGGTGACGGTGAGTTGGCCGCTGATCCCGAATCCGACCAGGGCGGCCAGGCTGGTGCCGGAGAACACCACGCCCAGCGTGGCGCGTTGCACCCGGGGCTCCAGCTTCATGCTCTGGAACGCGGCCACCATCGGCGGGCCGTCGATGCCGGTGGCGGCGAAGGAGGCTCCGGAGAACATCCCGACGGCCATCACCGCGCCCAGGCCGCCGCCCAGCGTGATCTTCCGCCACACGATGAGGGTGCCCAGCAGGACCACCGCCGTGATGATGAACATCAGCACCTGCGAGGAGAGTGTGGCCAGCAGCCACACGCCGAACGGCACGCCGGCCAGCCCGGACAGCAGGGTGGCCGTCATCAGGCGGCGGTCGACGTGGCGCCAGTCACGGACGGCGATCCACAGGCTGAGCGGGGCGGCCATGATGCCGGCCACGACCACCGCGCTCGCCGGGTCGATGAGCAGCGCCAAGGGCGGGACCGCCACCAGGGAGAAGCCGAATCCCGCCGTGGTGCGTACGACGGAGGCGACGGCCAGCACCAGGAAGGCGCCGAGGAGGATCATCATGGGGAGCGGGTCTCCAGGTTGGGTGGCGCGGTTCAGACGACGGGGTTGGTGAGCTCGCCGATCCCCTCGACGGAGACGGTGACCCGATCGCCGCGCCGCAGCGGTCCGACACCCGCCGGGGTGCCGGTGAGGATCACGTCACCGGGGTGCAGCGTCATGGCCGAACTGATGTGACTGATCAGGCGGTCGACGGGGTGCACCATGTGGGAGCTGTTGCCGTCCTGACGGGTCTCGCCGTTCACGGTGGCCCGGACGCCGACGGCCCTGACGTCGAGGTCGGTCTCCACCCAGGGGCCGACCGGACAGAAGGTGTCCGATCCCTTGGCCCGCCACCACTGCCGGTCCGGCCCTTGGAGGTCGCGGGCGGTGACGTCGTTGGCGCAGGTGTAGCCGAGGACGTGTGCGGGCACCTCCTCCGGGGTCAGGTCCCGGCAGGTGCGGCCGATCACGGCGGCGAGCTCGGCCTCGTGGTGGAGCTCGTCCGTGTAGGACGGCTTGACGATGGCCTCGCCCGGGCCGATGACGGCGCTGCCCGGCATGAGGAAGACGAGCGGCTCCTCGGGCACGTCGTTGCCGAGTTCCGCGGCGTGCTCGGCGTAGTTCCGGCCGATCGCGAGGACCTTGCCCGGTGTGACGGGGGCGAGCAGCCGCACCTCCTGGAGGGGGAAGCGGGGCGCGTCCGAGGGCACGTCCAGGGGGCCGAAGGGGCCGTTGATGAGCGGGACGACCTCGTCGTCGGCGAGGAGTCCGTAGCGGATCGTGCCCGCCTTCTCGAACCTTACGATGCGCATGTGCCGCTTCCGTTCTCGCACTCGGTGGGGGTGGTCTTGCCCGGCAGGGCGCGCAGCAGCAGCTCCGCCAGGTGTTCGGGACGGCGTGAGCCCTCCTGGGAGATCTGGGTCCGGCAGGAGAACCCGTCGGCCACCACGGCGGTGTCCGGCCCGGCGGCCCGCAGTTTCGGGTAGAGCTCCCGCTCGGCCGCGCCCTGGGAGACGTCCCAATGGCCGGGCTCGTAGCCGAAGTTGCCGGCCATGCCGCAGCAGCCGGCGGAGATCACGTCCGTGGTGACGCCGAGCCGGCGCAGCACCTCGCTCTCCGGGCCGTGGCCGTGGCCGGCCTCCTGGTGGCAGTGCGGCTGCATCACGGCGTCCTGGTCGAGCTTCCCGAACGGCCAGGGGCCCTGGTGGTCCGCGACCACTTCGGCGAGGGTGCGCACCTGCTGGGACAACCGGCGTACGAGCGGCGAGTCCGGCAGCAGTTCGGCCGCTTCCTCGCGCAGGGTCTGGGTGCAGGAGGGTTCCAGGCCGATGATGACGCGGCCGGCTTCCAGGTGCTCGCGTAGGGCGCCCACCGAGCGGCCGAGCACCGCCCGGGCGGTCCCCAGCTGGCCGGTGGAGTGCCAGGTCAGGCCGCAGCAGACGGGGCCGTCGGGCAGGAGGACCTCGTAGCCGAGGGCTTCCAGGACCCGGGTGGCGGCCTGGGCACCGCGGGGGTCGAGGAGGTTGCTGAAGGTGTCCGGCCACAGGACGACGGTGCCGGCGGAGCCCGCCGGGACGCGCGCCCCCGTACCGGTCGCGGGGACCGGCTTGCGGTGACGGAACCACTGCCGGAAGGTCTGCGCGGGCAGTTCCACGAGCGGCCGGCGCGTCTCCAGCCCGGCCAGGGAGCTCAACTTGGCCGCGAGCGGCGTACGCCGCGTCAGCCGGTTGAGCGTGAGGGGGGCCACCGACGCCAGCCGGGCCAGCAGCGGCAGCCAGCCCAGGGTGTAGTGGGCCCGCGGTCTCAGCCGTCCCTCGTAGTGCCGGTGCAGGAACTCCGACTTGTAGGCGGCCATGTCGACGTTGACCGAGCAGTCGCTCTTGCACGCCTTGCAGGAGAAGCACAGGTCGAGCGCGTCCCGGACCTCGGTGGAACGGTAGCCGTCGGTGATCGTCTCGCCGCGCAGCATCTCGCTCAGCACCCGGGCGCGGCCCCGGGTGGAGTGCACCTCGTCGCGGGTGACCTGGTACGAGGGACACATGTGGCCGGTGTCGTTGCGGCAGGTGCCGACGCCCGTGCAGCGGTGCACGGCGTTGGTGAGCGAACCCTGGTCGCCGCCGAAGCGCTGGATCATCGGCAGCTCCTTGCGGTCGCGGCCGGGGCTGGGGCGGATGTCCTGGTCGAAGGGGACCGGGTCCACGATGATGCCGGGGTTGAGCAGGTTGCCCGGGTCCCAGATGTTCTTGAACGCGGCGAAGGCGCCGATGAGTTCGGGCGAGTACGTCCGGGCCAGGAGTTCGGAGCGGGCGCGGCCGTCACCGTGCTCACCGGAGGCGCAGCCGCCGTGCTCGACCACGAGGTCGCCGGCGGCCGAGATGAACTCCCGGTATCCGGCGATGCCTTGCTCGGTGCCGAGCTCCCAGTCGATCCGGACGTGCAGGCAGCCCTCGCCGAAGTGGCCTGTGATGGTTCCCGTCCGCCGGTGTTCGGCCATGAGGGCGTGCAGGTCCCGCAGGTATCCCGACAGCCGCTCGGGCGGGACGGCGGAGTCCTCCCAGCCGGGCCAGGCCTGCCGTCCGTCGGCCATCCGGGTGGCGATGCCCGCGCCGTTGCGGCGGATGGACCAGATCGCGGCCGTCTGTTCGACGTCGGCGGTGATGAAGGCGGTGGCGTCGGTCTCGCGGGCCAGGTGCTCGGCGCCTGCGATCGCGTCGGCCTCGTCGGTGCCCTCGATCTCGCAGTACAACCAGGCCGCGCCGCGCGGCAGCAGGTCGATGCCGGGAGCGCGCCCGCCGCGTGAGCGCAGCGCCTCGACCAGCGGGGCGTCCAGCCCCTCCACGGTCAGCGCGCCGGCCTTCGCCAGTGAGGGTGCGCAGTCGGCGGCCGCGTAGACGTCGGGGAAGCCGAGGACGAGGAGCACCCTGGCGGCGGGGATCGCGGTGAGCCTGACCTTGGCGCCGAGCAGGACGCCACAGGTTCCTTCGGTGCCCACCAGCGAGCGGGCGACGTGGAAGCCCTTCTCGGGCAGCAGTGCGTTCAGTCCGTATCCCGACACCTGTCGGCCGAACCGGCCGAGCTCGGTGCGCAGCGGGGCGAGGTGATGGTCCCTCAGCTGCTTGAGTCGGCGGTCGATGTCGGCGTCGCCGCTGGTGCCCTGGTCGGCGCGGATCCGGCGGCCGTCGGCGAGCAGCAGGTCCACCCGCTCGGTGATGTCGGCGGTCGTGCCCCAGGCCACCGAGTGGGCGCCGCAGGCGTGGTTGCCGATCATGCCGCCGATGGTGCAGCGGGAGTACGTGGAGGGGTCGGGGCCGACGGTGAGGCCGTGTGCGGCGGCCCGGTCCCGCAGGGTGCCGAGGACGACGCCGGGCTGGACGGTGGCGGTGCCGGCTTCCGGGTCGAGTTCCTCGATGCGGTTCATGTACCGGGAGAAGTCGAGGATCAGTCCGGTGCCGATGGAGTTGCCCGCGATGGAGGTGCCGCCGCCCCGGCAGGTGATGCCGACGCCGTGCTCGACGGCGATGCCCACGGCGAGGGCGGCCTCCTCCGCGTCCCGGGGCTCCAGTACCGCGGTCGGCATGACGCGGTAGATGGAGGCGTCGGACGTGTAGGCGGTTCGGGTCCGCACGTCCGTGCGGGCGGCGGGCAGGCGGGCCTGCAGGTGCCTGGTGAAGTCGTCGTTCATGGCGTCTTTCCCGGGTGTGCGGGTGGGGCGGCGGCGGTCGGGGCGCGGGCGGTCAGCCGCGCGCGCCACCGGGGTCGAGCGGGAAGAAGTCGATCAGCAGCATGTCGCGTACGCCCTGCCGGACTCCGGCCGCCGGCTCGATCGCGGAGACGCCGTGGAAGACCCGGCGGTCGTCGATCACGATCGACTCGAACGGCTGGAGCAGCGTGGTGCTGTAGATCGGCTCGCGGTCGCGGTCGTACAGCTGCGACCGGCCTCCCTCGACGTCGGTGCGGCGCATCAGGACCTGCGCCACGTAGTGGTGCCCGTCCTCGTGGACGCCCTCGGGGGCCGGGAGGCCCTTGGCGTCGCGGGTCGCGGTGATGCGGATCTGGTGCACGCCGACACCGCTGGTGGCCGGGTCGAAGTCACCGGGCAGCCGCCCGGCGAAGAAGTGGATGAGGGTGTGGAGCACCCCTTCCGCGGCCACGTCGTCGTCCAGCGGCGGGAAGTGCCGGTCGACGCCGCCGTGGAGCGAGTTCACCTCGGCGGACTGGTGGAAGGCCCGGGGGGCCTCCCGCAGGAGAGCTCCGTCGGAGAACCGGAAAGAGCCGTGCCGGCGGCGCCGGTAGTCTGCCCCGTCCTTCATGTACGCATCGACCGGAAGATCCTCCCAGGATTCCAGGAACAGCTTGATCTGGTCCTCGGAGTGGATATCCAGCGCCTGCTTCAGATCCCTTTCCGAGAAGTATCGGTACGGATCGCTGCTCTCGCCGACCGCGCCTCCTGACCGTAATACATCGGTCGTCACTGCACACTCCCTTTATCGCGTTCTTTACGACGTTGCCTCAGCGAATGAGGCATCACCGATCCTGGCCGGAAGGAGTTCTTCGGGCAAGGCCGAAACCGGTGCGTGAACCTGCGCCGCAGGAACACGCGGGGCAACGGGAGTCGGCCGCGGACCGCCGCCCCGCATCCACCGGACGGCGCCGCCCCGAATATTCCCCGGCCGTATGGCGAACGACGAAAGAGGCCGAAAACATATGACTCCGTGGCGGGATGTGCTCGACAACTCCACGGCGCGGGCCGGCATGCCGCACGCACTCGCCCGAGAGGCATCCCAGGACGTGATCAAAGTCTCCACCTGCACAGATGCCCGGCCGAGGCGCCGTCAACTAGCCTGACCGGAAGCACAGGTTGCCAGCATGGGGGAATGCAGCGTGACGCCTAGCCCTGAGACACGCCTCGAATCTCTTCAATCTCAAGACATTCAGCTCTACCGGGAGTTGCTCGCACAGGATTCGGCACCGTGCCTGCCGAAGCAGCCGGGGCCGGACAGGGGGGACCGGGCGGTCGAGGCCCGCGAGGATTCGCTGGGAAGACTGCTCTCATCCGGCCTCGCCGTCCCGGACGAGGAGAGCAGCACAGGCTTCACCCCCGTGAATCCCGAAACCATCGGGAGTTACGTGGTGGCCGAGATCCTCGAAAGCTCCGCCCGCTCGGCGATCAATCTTCTGCGGGTCCGGGAAGAATTGGGTCCGGTGCTCGCCGAGTATCGGAACAATCACCTCAGGAATTCGTCCGGATATGTGACGCACACCGATTTCCCGAACATCAACGCAGCCATCCGACTGGCGGCGCGGGAATGCCGTCGCGAAGTGCTGACCTCTCAGCCCGGCGGCGCCAGGTCCGCGGCCGTGCTGGGCGAGTCGCTGCCGTCCACGCTGGACATGCTGGACCGGGGGGTGACGATGAAGACGATCTATCAGCACAACGCCCGGTCCGGCTCGGCCACACGTGATTTCGTCCGCGCGATCCAGGAGCGTGGCGCCCAGGTGGCGACGTTGGACGAGAACTTCGACCGCCTGATCATCTTCGACCGGACGGTGGCGTTCATCCCGGCCGACGACGACCGCCGGGCGGCGGCGGAGATCCGCGCTCCGGCCATGGTCTCGTTCCTGGTGGCCCTCTTCGAACGCTCGTGGATCAGGGCGGTCCCCTTCACCCCGCCCGGCCGCGACCGGGCCACGACCCGCATCACCGACGACCTGGAACTGGCGATCATGCGGCACATCGTCGCCGGCGACACGGACACGGTGACGGCCGGACAGCTCGGCATCAGCGTGCGCCGGTGCCAGGAGTACGTCGCGCGGATGTCCGCGAAGCTGGGCAGTCGCAGCCGGGCCCAACTGGGCTATCTGATCGCCAAGTCGGGGATGCTTGACAACGTTGCCGAGGAAGGGACCCCGGACAGCTCCCCCTGATCCCGCGACCGTTCCGGGCGGCTCGGGCAGCGAAGCCTCAGCCGCCCTGGAACGACGTCGGCGCGGGCTTGCCCGAGTCCCACCCGATGTCGCCGCCCACGGCGACCACCGACCGCGCGACGGGAACCGCCGCCTGGGCCGAGGCGACGGGCAGGGCGATCAGTGCCGTGGCGGAAACGAGAAGGGCGGTGGCCAAGCGGTGCATGGTTTCTCTCTCATGGGGTGCCGAGTCGGGCGGACGATCACGCCGAGGACAGCGCTCATTTATGTTCATGCAACATCTACCCCCGATTCAAGATCCCCAGGGGGTGGTAAACCCGCACTGCGGAAAGACGAAGCCCCCAGCCCTCCAGGCACGCCGAAGGGGCCGACCCCGAAGGACCCGGCCCCTCCTGACCTGTACGTTCGCCGAACAGGTGCCCTGCGGACCGTCCACGGACCGACCTACGGGGTCCCGACGGAGGCGAGGTGCCTACGCAGCTCCACCGCGAGCTCTTCGTCGCCGCCCTCGGCCGGCAGCGGCCAGGGATCCCGCTCCCCGTTCGCCACCACGAGGCTGCTCGCGAACCGGAAGAGGTGGGGTGCGGGCACGAAGAAGTCCCGCCGCCCCGGGGCGGGTGGAAGGCGCAGCGAGGGCCCGGGGATACGAGGTCTCATGTCGACGATGACGTACGTCTCCACCAGCTCGCGTCGCGGCTTCAGGGTGAGGGCGTCGGCGTGGACACGTGGCCGGTCCGTCCGCGATGTGCGTACTCACCTCGCCGAGGCCGTGGAGCGCGCCGATCGTGACGACGTACCCACAGTGATCACGCGCCGAGGCAAGGAAGTCTCGTGGGGAGACGCCGGCGCGCGGTGAGTGAGTACCGAACATCCCGGTATGGAAGAGACGTCCCTACCGGACACTCATCGATCAGTAGTGATATCGGGCGGCGAGAATGACGATCTCCTTGTCCGTCACCAGATAGACGAGGCGGTGCTCTTCGTCGATCCGTCGCTCCGCCTCGACTGGGTAGAACGCCTCGATGGGGTGCTCGCATGCTTGGACGAGGCGGCGATAGTCGACTTCGCGCGGGTACTTGCCGCCTCCGCCCCCCTGGCAGCCTCTTCCGATCCGCATTCGTGAAGAGGACTACCTTGGACGTCACTCCCTCGAAATGACAGAAGTGCATCCGCCGGTCGACGCCGACCGCACTGGTCATGCTGATAGAACCGCCGCGAGGCGGACGGGTGACAGCCACGCCAGCTGTCGCAGCATCGCGCGCTGCGCTGCGGACTGCTGCGGACAGCAAGGCTCCCTGACCTGCGTCGTCGCAGGTCAGGGAGCCTCTGAAGTCCCGGTTACACGTTGAGGCGGAACGTTCGACACAGAGCTCCCACCTGCGGAAACGCGGTTCTCGGTGCCCTTATCCAGTACCGATCCAGCACGGTGCGAGTTCATCCAGCACATCCAGCACGCACGACCGCGACGAACACCCACCACCCGCGACGCGTTGTGTACACATGAGACACTCGGTACCCTTGGGCGCATGACGCAGCCGCTGCCCATAGAGTCCATCCGCGACGTGCGTGCCCACCTCGCCGAGGTCGTGGAGCGCGCCGATCGCGACGACGTACCCACAGTGATCACGCGCCGAGGCAAGGAAGTCGCCGCCGTCGTCTCCATCGAGGTACTGCGCAAGTACCAGGAATGGGAAGAGCGCGAGATCAATCGGATCATCGACGAGCGCATGGCCAACCCAGCACCCGGCATCCCGATCGAGGACATCATGAGGGAGACGCTGGCGCGCAGTGAGTGAGTACCGAACCGTCTTCCGCCCCGAGGCGCAGGCCGAACTTCGGAAGATCCCTCGCGACATGGCGCTGCGCATCCTGGCCAAGCTGACCGAGCTGGAGACCGACCCCCTCGGTTTCAACACCACCGCACTCGTGTCACAACCCGACCGCCGTCGCCTGCGGGTCGGCGACTACCGCGTCGTCTACACGATCGACAACGGAGAGCTCGTGGTGTGGGTCGTTCACGTCGGACACCGCTCCACCGTCTACGACACTTGATGCCGGCTGAGCCAGCGTCAGAATATCCAGCACCCATCCAGCACGGTGACGACGAAGGGGTCGCCTCCCGGAGGAGGCGACCCCTTCTGAACTGCACGTTTGCCAGATCAGCGACGTGGCGCTACGTGACGCATCACACGTTGAAGCGGAATGTCTGAAGCCAGATCCTGACCTGCGGCGGAGCCCCCTCCAAGTCCCTGACCTGGGCTTTCCTTGTTGGCTGCGTTGGCTCCCGACGGCTGTTTACGGGTGTCCTGCGGACTCTCTGCGGACTGCCTGCAGGATCTCGACGGAGTCGAGATGCCGTAGGCAGTCCGCTGCGGCCCCTCGTTGCCGCGCTCGGCCGGAAGTAGCCAGAGGTCCTGCCCTCCGTTCGCCACAGCGAGGCTGCTCGCACACAGACAAGGTGCGGTGCGGTTTGAAAGACTCCCGGAGCCGCCACGCCAAGGACGGCTACTTCGCCTGCGCCACGCCAGGCGGTCTCCGCCCCCTCTGTGTACCGCGGGGTCTCGACCGGCGGCGAGGGGCCCGCGTGCTTCAACTCACTCCGAACCCGTGGTGAGGTCGACGCCGAGTTCCTGGGCAAAGGCTTCAATCTCGGCCAGGGCTGAGCGGAGGTCTCCGGCCACGGACCGGGTCAGTGCGTCGATGGACGTGGTCGGCTCCTTGGCGGCCGAGGCTTCAGGGCTGAGGCGGGCGATGTCCAGGTTCACCTGCTTCTGGGCGAGGAGCTCAGCGGTGTTGTGGCGGCGGAATCGGTCGGACTCCTTACGGTGCTTGCGGTCGGGGTCCGAAGGGTCGAAAGCCTGCTTCTCAAAATCGGCCAGATGCTCGGGCTTCATGGGGTTCTTCTTGAGGGTGAAGCGGCTGCCCGTGCGGAGGTCATACGTCCACACGTAGGTGGTGTGCGGCGGGTCGTCGTCCGCGCGGTGTCCAGGGACTGCTTCGAAGAAGAGGACGTGGGCCTTCACGCCGCCGGCATAGAAGATGTTCTCTGGCAGACGCAGCATGGTGTGCAGGTTGTAGCCGGTGAGCAGTTCGCGACGGACCAGATCGCCCACACTGCCGGGGCCACCCTCGTTCAGCACGCTGTCAGGGACGATCACGGCCGCCCGCCCCTTATCGGTGAGCTGAGTTCCGATGTGCTGGAGGAAGTTCAACTGCTTGTTGGTCGTGGTCTGCTCTCCCACCCAGAAGTCCGGGCGGTTGTACGTCACGTTGTCGCGGTCGTCCACCCCGGAATCAGTTTCCTTACCGGAGACATTGATGCCAGATTTGCGGCCGAAGGGCGGGTTCGCAAGGACCAGGCTGGCATGCCGCTCCGGGGGCCTGGCCAGGGCATCGCCGACCTGAATGATCGGCTCCCCGGTCGGGTCCCCAAGCGAGTGCAGGAGGCAATTCATCGCGGCGAGGCGCGCGGTCGCAGGCACGATCTCGTGACCCCAGATTGCCTTAGTGCGGAGGCGGTGGAGGTCATCGTCCGGAAGGTCGTCGCCATACTCCCGAATAATGCATTCATACGCGGAGATCAGAAACCCGCCGGTGCCACAGGCCGGGTCTGTGATCGTGTCGTACGGCGTCGGGCGCATGCAGCGCACGATGGACTCGATCAGCGGGCGGGGAGTGAAGTACTGGCCTGCTCCAGCCTTAGTATCCGACGCGCTGCGGGCGATCAGGGCCTCGTACGCAGCACCGTTAATGTCCGAACGGGAGTCGCGCCATTTCTCCTTGTCGATGAGGTCGGTGATCAGCCGGCGCAGGTGAGTCGGGTTCTCGATGTGGTTGCGGGCCCGGTTGAAGATTAGGCTGAGGGTGGTGTGATCGTCCTGGGCACTGCGGCGGCCGAGGTCAGCAAGGAGCTTGCTGTACGCCTCCTCCAGAGGGTCGCCTTCGAGGTCGATAAGTTCGGGCCAGCCGCGGCCCTTCCACTCGGGAGCGGTCGGCAGTACGTGTTCGTGCTCGCCTTCCGGCCGGTGGGCGTTGAGCTTTTCTGTCTCGTCGGCCATCTTGAGGAAGACCAAGAGACTGAGCTGCTCCAGATAGCTGGAGGCCGAGACGCCGTCGTCGCGCAGGACGTTGCAGTAGTTCCACAGGCGGTCTACAAGCCGACGGGCTTCCTGGTTCACGAGTTGAACTCCATTGAGAGAGCGATCTGTTCGCCATCAGCGAGGGTGGTGTCGTCCGACCTGGCAGGAGGCGGCGCAGCGGTCTCCGCCTTGCGCTTTCGGCTGGCCCGGGCCAGCCTCCGGGCTTCCTTCCGCTCGGCCTCAGCTACCTCGCGTTCGACACGGATCCGCTTCAGTAGCTCCCCTGCGGGCTCATCCTCGGCGTTCTGGGGGGCGAGGCGGCCGGAGAACGCCTCAGTAAGTAGAGCGCGGCGCAAGGCGCCGTTGTACCGGGCGGCATCCTCCAGACTGCGCTCCATGCGGTCGAGGGAGGCGAGTCGCTGCTTGGTGGTACGAATCAGCCGTCGCTGCTCGTCCAGTGGCGGTACCGGGAACTCGATGTTCTTCAGTCGGGCCGCGCTGAGATGTGCGAGGTTCGTCGTGATGCGCACCTCACGCATGAAACGACCAGCGTGCAGATGACGGCGGAAGACCAGGAGTGCCCAACCGGGCAGTACATCTTCGCTGGACCGGAAACGCAGCAGGCTGTTGGTGAAGGCGACCCCTTCCGGGATCCCCCGATACATGGCGGGGCGGCCGACGAGATGAGGGCTCTGCCCTTCATTCAACAGAATATCGCCCGGATCCAGACGATACTTACCGAAGACCCCGGAGAAGTCCATTTCCTTGACGTCGCTGGTGTCGATGCGATCCTCGAAGACATTCGCGACGCGCAGGTACGGGCGCACCTTCGGGCCGGTGTGCCAGTCAGGGTGTCGAGCACGCCCCAATTGGATGCTTCCCGCCTTGCCGGTCGTCGTAGCAATCCAGTGCGGGGGCCACTTCTCTGGCTCCGGAACAGCTTCCAGAAGGACAGCCTCGCGAAGGATAGCGAGGTCGCGGCGGCCGGCGGCCACCGCGCGATCGATAGCGGCGAGCCGATCCATTCGAGTGTCGAGAGCAGCAGAAATTCGACACTGTTCGGCGGCAGGCGGAACGGGAATCGGCAATTGCTTAATCTTGGAAATGCTGATTGATGCCAGGTTTACGCTCTGTTTGGCATTGGCTTCGAGCCATGGGCGCGCAACAGAGTTGAGGTAGAGCGCAAGCAGCTTCGGCTCGATGGAGGAACCGATAATACGAGCTCGGAATACATGGTTCTGATGGATGCAGGTATCGATCTGCCCCTCCCAGATCCACCCCCGGCCGAGCTTGTCCCGGTCTCCACCCTCGGTCATGAGGACATCGCCTGGCTGCAGTCGGTACCGCTCGACAGCATCAGCCGGGACTCGAATCGTTGTCACCTCGGCGAGGTCAAGCCGCATGCGTTGAACGTTCGCCACACGCAAGTAGGGAACTCCGGGGAGCGCGGGGTCGCTCTGTCGCTTGGAGTCTTTGGTGACACCCCCAACAACCTCAGCCAGGTCGTCTAGCGTCGCCCACGCCCACCCTTCCGGCAGTCCTGCCCTGTCAACCCCACTGCTGTCCTCAATCCTGCTCGCGCTCACGCACCCAATTCCCTGTCCAACTCGTCCACCAGCTCACCCGGTTTCCACTGACTGCCCTTGAAAGCAGCCACGAAGTCGCCGTAACCGCCAGCTTCCGCTCGGCGGCCAACGTCCAGCGAGGCGGCGGTCAGCGTGGCGTTGGCCGCCACCACGTTCACAACCTGTCGCAACCATGTCCGCTGCCGGTCGTCGAAGGTGACGCCAGCCGTCTCCTGGCGGGCAAGCCACGCTTCGAGGCGGCCCTCCACCGTACTGCGATATGGCCGAAACTCATTCCCGTCGAGCCTCAGCTCGTACCGCATAACGGACAGGAACTCAACCAATCCCGCGTTCCGCCTCGCGGCACCCCGGGCGATCTCCAGGTCCACGTACGCTTTCCAGAGCCTGGCCTCGGTCCATTCCCGCCGGGTCGCCCGGACCTTGCCGATCAGCGCCTTCAGCTCACGGAGCACCTCGCGGGGCGGTCGTCGCTCCTGGAAGGCGATCCTGAGGGCCAGCATGTCGTCCTCGTGCTCGGCCATGTACGCCCGCCAGTCGTCGACAACCCTGCGGGCCTCCTCCTCGTTACGCAGCCCGCGCGCCTCAAGAAGCTGGTCTTGGCTGAGATGATCGATGAGCAGCCAGCTGTCCTGAGCGGCTCTGAGGAGCGCGGCGCGCAGCTCCTCACTCGCGACCAGCAAGCCCACCGCATCGGTGACCTCCACGTCCTCTTCCGGAGCCGAGCTCTCGGCCCGTACAAGGGTTGGCCGCTCGGCGTCGGCGGCCCGGACCAGTGAGCGGACCAGCCCCTCGTACGTCTGGTCGACCTCCAGGTGCTCCTCAATAGCTGCCCGGCCCCGCTCGTCGAGGCGGCGTCCGAGACGGCTGAGGCGGCCGGCGAGGGTGGCGATGTCGTCTGGATGGAGCAGTTCGCCCTTCTCGCAGGCTCGCAGGAGCCGCTCCAGGCTCGGAACAGGTTTGGCGTCATCCCGTACCAGCGGGCGGGCATCAGTCTTCGGATGCTCGGTGACACCCACCGCGTCGACGATCACAAACCGGTCCTTGTGGACAGCGTCCGCTGTGACCTTCACCAGATCGAGGTCCTTGACGGTGCGGGCCCCGCGCCCCTTCATCTGCTCGAAGTACGACCAGGTCTGGATGTCCCGCATGAAGACCAGACACTCCAAGGCTGGGATGTCCGTACCTGTGGCGATCATGTCGACGGTCACGGCGATGCGCAGGTCGCGCTTGTTCCGAAAATCGGACAGCGCCTTATCAGGGCGGGATGCCTGGCTGGTGATCTTCCGACAGAAGCCATCCCCAGCTCCGCCGAACGCCGTGCGTACGGCCTCCACGATCGCGTCAGCGTGCAGGTCGTTCTGGGCGAAGAAGAGGGTCTTGGGGACGATCTCCCGGCTCTGAACCTCGCCGGTTTCCTGGTCGACGGTCGGCGGGAAGATCTCGGTGAAGAGGTTGTCGCGGAAGGTCTCCACGATCAAGCGGATCTGGTCCGTGGAACGTACCCGCTGGTTAACCTCGGTGCGGGCGTAGGGATCGTCCGCCTCCATACTCTGCCAGTGCTCGGCACGGGTCAGCTTGTGGACCTTGGCGATGACAGAGTTGACCTGGTGAACGGTGCCGTCGGGATGGACCTCCGTGCTCAAGGCGGGGATCAAAGATCCCTGCTCGGTGATCCGTGTTCCGATCTTGTAGATGTCGTAATCGACATTGACGCTGTCGGCGACAGCCTGTTCGTACGTGTACTGGCTGACCAAGTTGTTGTCGAAGAAGGCGAAGGTCTGGTGGATCGGCGTCGCGGTGAGACCGATCACATGGGCGTCGAAGTACTCCAGGACCGGGCGCCACCGCCCATAAATGGACCGGTGGCACTCGTCAACAACGATCACATCGAAGAAGTCGGGCGGTAGGTCGGGACAGTAGCCCACAGACGCCACGCTGCCCGCAAGGCGGTCGGCCTGCTCCGTCTCGAAGGTGTCGTCGTCGTCGGCCGGCACGGGGATCCCCGAGAGCTTGCACCACAACCGCTGGATCGTCGAGATCACGATCTTGTCTGAGTCCGCGACCGCGCCCTTGCTGAACAAGCGCAGCGGCATCTGCTCGTGCAGGGGCGTCTTGGCCCCTAGCGGAACGAAGTCCCGGTACTCGTTGTACGCCTGTTTGCCCAGGTTGTTGCGGTCCACCAGGAACAGCACCCGTCGGGCGCCCGCGTGGCGCAGCAGGCGGTAGCTGCTCTGCACGACGGTGTAGGTCTTACCCGCACCAGTCGCCATCTGGATCAGTGCCCGCTGATTGCCGCCGGCGAGCGACTTCTCCAACGCCTTGATGGACTTGTACTGCGCGGACCTCAGCCGCTTGTAGTCGAGGCGCATGGTCGGGAGCTTCCGCAGGCGGGCGCGGAAAGTTGGCGCGGTCGGCATCCGCTCAGCCTCACGCATCCAGCGTTCCACCGTGGCGGGCTGGTGCGGGGCCATGACGCGACGGCTACGAGCACCGCCTTCAGGGCTGTCAGAGGCGGGGGTGCCGT
This sequence comes from Streptomyces virginiae, assembly GCF_041432505.1. Classification (GTDB taxonomy): domain Bacteria; phylum Actinomycetota; class Actinomycetes; order Streptomycetales; family Streptomycetaceae; genus Streptomyces; species Streptomyces virginiae_A. The sequence continues at coordinate 5,537,053 of NZ_CP107871.1, read as the reverse complement.
CTAGGTATTCGCTGTCCAGAAGGTTGCGGAACCTCCAGGTGGCGCCGTTGGTGGCGTATTGGAACGGCAGGGGGCGGTCGCCCCGCCAAGCCCGGTCGGCGTGCCGGCCCGCGATTCTGGCGGCCTGTTCGGTCGCAGCATCAAGCAGATCCTGCACCTCTCCCTGCACAGGACCGGCAGCAACGACCCCGCAGAGCCGACCCTGCACGTATAGCGTGAAGAGGACGAGAGTGGGCGAGACCGGGGAACGCACCGCCTCATGGGCGACACCTAGCTCACGTTCGCTCGGCCCGTAGACCCGCCAGCCCGAGGCGGCCAGAGCTGCCTCTACCGTCCTGGCCCACTCCGGTGCGGCGCCGCTCATGGTCCCTCCCCCAGTACGTCCCTCTCCGGACCAGTCAGTCGTCCGTACACCGATTACAGCAGCCGGTGTACGCGGCACGGGACCGTACGCGAAGATCAAGCCGGGACTGCCGTTATCACCGACGGTCCGTAAAGTGGGCGACATCACACACGGCGCACGTGATGTCACGCCGAGGGAGGGACAGGCCGGTGTACGTGGCGGGGCTCAGAGTGGACGGGGTGCGTGGTTTCCACGGGCCTCGCGCCTGCGACCTCGATTTCACCCGTCCAGCCGGCGGCTATGCCGGCTGGACGGTGATGGCCGGGCGGAACGGCTCGGGCAAGACCACACTGCTGCGCATGATCGCGCTCACACTGACCGGTGAGCGCCGGGCACACCAGCTGGAACCGGAGCTCGAGGGGTACCTGACACACGGTGCCACCCGTGGTTCAGCGGTGGCCAAGGTCGTCGGGGACCGGTCCGCCGACACAATGGCTCCGGACGGAAGCCAGCTGGTGGAGGCAAGGCTCGACTGGCGGCCCGAGCAGGACGCCGAATTCTTCGACGAACTCGTCGAAGACTATGAGCCGCCCACCGAGGTGGCCTTCTCTGCCCCCCGGCCCCTCGCCTCCGCGCTGTGGTCCTCAGTCCCGCCGCCCGGCTGGTTCTGCGCCGCATATGGCCCCTTCCGACGTCTCACCGGCACCGGCCTCTACGAGCGCACTCCGCAGCAGCTCGACAGGGCCACCGCGCTCCGCACCCTCTTCGAGGAGCAGTCGGCCCTAACTGAAGCCTTCGATTGGCTGCTCTCCCTCCACCTGCGCACCTTGGAGGAGCGCCCCGGAATCGGTCAGCTGAAAGCCTGGGTGCTCCGGCTACTCAATGACGGGCTGCTGCCGGATCGCTACCACATCGAGGATGTGGACTCGGAGGGGATGTGGCTTCGGCGGCAGGGTGACAGTGGCCCGGAGGGCGCCCGGACCGAGCTGCGGCGGATGAGCGATGGTCAGCGGACCGTTATCGCCCTAGTCCTGGACATCGTCAGGCAGATGCACGCAGCGTACGGGGACCTCGGGTTCGAGGAACGCGTCGGCGGCAGGATCGTACTGCCGCACCCGGGCGTGGTACTCATCGACGAGATCGACGCGCACTTGCACATGACCTGGCAAAAGAACATCGGCCAGTGGCTCACGACGCACTTCCCAGCGATCCAGTTCATCGTCACCACCCACAGCCCGTACATCTGCCAGGCAGCAGACCCGGGCGGGCTGATCCGGCTGCCGGGCTCGGGGGAGCAAAAACCGCCACAGGTGGTAGACGGAGAGCTGTACGGGCGGATCGTGTTTGGGACAGGGGACGACGCAGCACTCTCGGACTTGTTCGGCCTGGACTCGCTGTATTCCGACGAGGCACGTGAACTGCGAAGCAGGTTGGCCGAGTTGGAGTACGACGTCCTGCTTGGGCGGGCCGACGCTGTAAAGACCGAGGAATACCTGCGCCTGCGCGATCACCTGTCCAGTTCACCAGTGGCCCGTGTCGATGAAGTGATGGAACGATACCGGCTGTCCCGGGAGCGCGACGCGTGATCCCAATCCAACGTCTATCGCTGCCCGAGGCCGTAACGGCACGCATGTCGGTACTCACGGAACGGATCGGGCTAAGGGACACAGCAAGTGGTCTGCGCAAGAAGTACGCGGATAACCTGTGGAACGAAGAGGCCGACGTCAAGAGGGGGCTGCGTGAAGTACTCCTCAAAATGGCTCCGGGAGTCCTCGGCTGCTGCATGTACTGCGGTGGCTTTACCGCGACCGATATCGAGCACTTCGAACCACGGGAGCACGACGCGCTCAAGACTTTCTTCTGGCCCAACCACCTTTTGGCGTGTGGCCCGTGTAACAGCACGTACAAGCGGCACTGGTGGGAGTGTGACGAGGAGACCGGCGAGCCCCTGCTGATCGACCCGACCCGGGACGACCCGTTCGACCACTTGCTGCTGAACCTCAGGGAAGGCAAGTACCGCGGTGAGACGGACAGGGGGCAGACGACTATCAACGTGCTCGCCCTCAACCTCCCCGAGCGACGCTTGGTGGCCGGCCGGAAGATTGCCCGGCTGAACATTAGGTCTGTAGTGAGGGATTGGGGCCGGGCCCGGCAACAGGAAGACGCGGAGGCCCAGCGCGATGCCCTGGACGTACTAAAGGGGCAGCCCTTCGCCGATGTGTGGCAGGCGATGTTGCGTCAAGCCGTGCTCCCGGGAGCAGCCTTGGTCATGAGCGACGAGCCACCCGAGATTCTCTCCCTCTTGCGGAACGAGGAACTGCGCGCGGCGACGCTGATCCAGTTCCCTCTGCAGCCAACGACGGCAGAGGCGAACTGACACAGCCGCCCCCGGAGATCAGCCCTTACATTACCTCGCGGCCCATAGCGTTCGACCATGTCGTGAGAAGCGCACGACGACTGGTGCGCTTGGCCTTCGCGGGACGCCGCATAGTCACGCAGGTAGGGGGTGCAACTAATTCCATCCGTCGAGCGAAACCTGAGAACTTCCCGCCAAGTACTGGTGTAGAGCACTCGCGGTGGTGTCGACGAAGGCTTCGGGGATGGCGTCGGCGTCGACCCAGCAGACCTGCGAGTGCTTGCGGGGTTCGCGGTTTTCGGGTTCGCCGGTCCATTCGTGGGCGGCGAAGACAACGGTGAGGAAGCCGTTGGGGGCTTCGACGCCCCAAGCGCCGTGGATGATGTGGGCGACCTTGAGGGACTCGGGCTTCACCGTGAGGCCGGTCTCCTCGTAGAGCTCGCGGGCCGCGGTTTCGGTGATGGGCTCGCCCGGCTCGCTCTTGCCGACGGGGAGGTCCCACATTCCCTGGGCGAACTTCGCGTTCTCGCTGCGTTGGAGAAGGACCACGCGGTTGGCGGCCTTGTCGTGGACGATGACGGCGGCGACCAGCAGGGTCATGGATTCGAGCGCCGGCTTCAGGGCCTTGGGCTGGTCGTCGGTCTGCTGGGTCACGGTGTTCCCTTCGTCGGGCGGGTTGTTGGGCATGTTAAGCGAGGGCCTCGCGGGCGCGGCGAGCAAGATCGGCGGCGCCGGGTACCTTGCGCCTCTGGTAGATCGCCAGGGTGGAACGGATCGAGGTGATCGCCTTGCGCGTCCGGTCGGAGGTCATGCCCTCCATGAGGACGACGGCCTGGCTCCAAGCGGCGACGGCTTCGTCGGCGCGGACCTGGGCGGCGAGGCTGTCGCCGAGGTCGGCGTGGGTGAGGGCGTGGACGCGCTTGTACTTTTCGGGGTCCCAGCGGGTGAGGGCGTCTCGATGCTGCTGTTCGGTGCCGATGTGGTCGGCGAGGTCGGTCAGGGTGCGGGCGGTGTGGCTGGCCACGGTGCCTGCGGCGGGGCCGCTGACGCGGGAGTAGCTGGGCTGAGGGACGTCGTCCCGTAGGAGGGCGTCCTCGGCAGCAAGCAGGGCGCGCGCGGCCTGGGGGTTCTCGTTCACAGCGGCGTAGGCGCGGGCGTGGGTGATGTGGAGGAGGGCCTCGGTCTGGCCATCGACGTGACCGAGACCCGCGCGTAGGGCGCCTTCGACGAGGTCGACGCAGTGGTGAGGCTGCTTGAGGCTCAGGGCCTGGTGGGCGAGGGCGCGCATCATCCAGGCGGCGTGGCCGTGGGGGTCGGCTTCGCAGGCGAGCTTGTAGCCGACCTGGTAGTAGCGCTGGGCGGCGCCTTCCTGGCCGAGGTCGTGGTGCTTCCACCCTGCGAGGTAGGCGAGTTCGGCGACGGCGCCGAAGGCGGCCCGGCGTAAGGCTTCGCTGGGGAAGCGTCCGCGCAGCATGGGGGCGGCTGTGTCGGCGAGGTACGCGGTGACGGTGGTCAGGCCGTGCCCGCCGCCGAGGCGCTCGTCGGCGGCGCTGAAGGCCGCCGTGATCTGCCGTACGACGTCCACGTCCTCCGCCCCGACCACAGACGTGCCGGTGCGGGCGCGGAGCATGCGGGCGGTGGCTTCGTGGTCGTATCCGAGCGGCATGGCAACGCCGGCGGTGGTGAAGGCCGCGATCGCGAGGAAGCGGCGGCGCTCGACGTCGGCGCGGCCCAGGTCGGTGGCGGCGAGGACAGGGTCGGATTCCGCCGGCGCTTCGTCATCGCTGGCCTGGAGGCCGATCTCGATCTGGGTGACCGTGCGCCCCGCTCGGCGGGACAGCGCCTCGGCCAGGTACTGACCTACCCGCCCGGACGGGGCACGGGTGCCGTTCACCCAGTGCGAGATGGCCGACTTGTTGGTCTGGAGGATCTCGCCGTTCTCGGCGGCGATGCGCCGCACGTCTCTGGCGAGAGCCTCGTAGGTGCAGTCGACCGCCTCAATGACGTCACGCAGACGGGAGTTGGGTTCTCTCTGCGCCGCCACGATCGCCTCCACTCCGGAGCTGTAAACCGCGTATACCGCTTCAACTGCCTTCCACCGTACCCACTGAGCGTGACCACCGGTTCACTTATCAGCAGCCGCCCGGAACGGCGCAACCGTGATCCAGGCTCCCCCTTGGACCGGGCGGCACCCCGAAGTTCCGTACGCCCACACCGGGCTCGGGCAGTCCTGTGCCCGGACCCGGCCGATCAGAGACGGAGACACGGTGACCACCATCGACACCACGGCCATCACGGTCGAGCTGCCCGAGGCGTTCGACCCGCGCTGGAGCCGCCTGCCGGGCATCCAGGTCGACGGCCGGCGCATCACGATCGACCCGGCCGAGTACTTCTTCCGCTTCGAGTCGAACACCTGGCTCGTCGCCGACTGGGAGCTGGTCAGGGCCCAGCTCCTGGACGTGGACGAGACGACCGACAGTGCGGTCGAGCAGCTCGCGCTCGACTTCATCAAGAACCACGGTGAGTCCACCTCCGACGCGGCCCGCGTCCTGGCCACCGCGTACGAGGTGTACGCGTACCTCTTCCGCGACGAGCACCTGGCCAGCCTCGGCCTGCCGCAGATCACCGCCGATCATCTGCGGATGCTCCGCGAGGCGGCCACGCTCATGGCGCTCAACAAGGTCGAGCTGGACGGGCACATCTCCAACGTCGGCCTGTGCTGGTTCTTCCCCGCCGCCACATCCGTCGTCTTCGACCTGGACGACGAGACGGGCGGGATGCTCGACGAGGTCTACCACGGCGGCTGGTTCAACGAGCACCGCCGGATCGAGTCCATCAAGGCCCACGCCGCGCTCGGCGGCCGGCTCGTGCACGGCTGCCAGTCCGTGCCGGACCAGTCCGGCGGCGTGGTCTCGCCCTACGGTGCCTCGATGGCGAACTTCCGTGACGACCTCTCCGCGTTCAAGGCTGGCTGGATCGAGCAGGTCTACGCCCACCGCGTGAACCCCGCCGCGTAACCCACCCGATCCGGGGCGGGCCGGCATCCCTCGCCCGCCCCGGATGCCACCATCCATCCCCGGAGCCCTCCCGTGACCACGAACCCCAGCGCCGAACTTCTCGACAACCTGCTCACCGCGACCGGCCAGACCACCGCCGTACGGGAGGAGGTACGCATGTGGTCCATGTCCGGCGTCGAGCGCGTGACCTTCCCTGACGGCTCCACGGCCATCTTCAAGTACGCCAAGAAGCCCTTCGACAGCGAGGACCAGGCCCTCCGCCTGGCCCACACCCTCGGCGTGCCCGTCCCCCAGGTCCACGCCTCCGCCGTCCTGGACGGCTGGCTCGGCATGCTCATGGAGGACCTCGGACCCTCCGTCCGCGAGGCCGACGACCTCGACGGCGTCGCCGCGGCCGTAATCCTGCACGGCACCCGTACGGCTCCGCCCTTGCCCGTCCTCGACCAGGACCGGCTGCGCACGCTCCCGTCCCGGGCGCTGGAGCATCTCGAGCGGCTGCGCAAGGCCGACCGGTGGCAGGACGCCGACGACGTCGAGGACGCGCTCGACCGAATCACTCAGGCCGCCGAGGCCCGCTCGGCCGGAGCGACGCTGGAACCGTTCGGCTGGGTGCACTCCGAGTTCCACCCCACCAGCCTCCACATCGGCGAGCGCGGCTGGAGGCTGCTCGACTTCGCCCGCGCCTTCACCGGCCCCGGCCTGCTCGACCTCGCCAGCTGGCACGGCACCATCGAGCCCCCGCACCCCATCCGCCTCCGCGTCTTCCTGGAGCAGTACGTCACCGCCGGCGGCACCCCCGACGCCCTCGCCCCGCGCGGCGGGCTCACCGCCGAACACTGGGCCCTGGGCTGGCACCGCATGTGGGCCGTCGAGTGGTTCATGGAGCAGTCCGTCCGCTGGATCGACGACCCGACCACCGACCCCGCCTACATCAAGGCGGTCCGCCGCCACCTCACCGACGTCCTCCGCTTCCTGGAGATCTGACGTGCTCGCCCAGGCATCCCCCTGGCACGCCCACGCGCTCCAGCGCACCGCCGCTGGACTCGCCGAACCCCTGTCCGTACCCGCACGGATGGAATGGACCACGAGACCCGGCCAAGGGCCCGGAGCTGACGTCCTCGGCCCCGACCTGCGCGGCAAGCGACTCCTGGAACTCGGCTGCGGCCCCGGCCACAACGCCGCCCACCTCGCTACCCGCCACGGCGCCCACGTCACCGGCGTCGACCTGGTCGGCCTCCAGGTCCGCCGCGCCCGCTCCCACTACGGACGGCTGAACAACCTCACCTTCGGCGCCGGCCACGCCCTGCACTACCTGCAAGCCTCTGACGAGCAGTTCGACGCGATCTACTCCGTCTTCGGCGCCGTCGGCCTTGTCGCCCCCGAGCTCCTGCTCCCGGCCATCGCCCAGCGCCTCACGCCCGGCCGGGTGCTCGCTTTCTCCGTCCCCCACCCGCAGCGTGGCGGCCAAAGCCCCTCGTGCGACGACCGGCCTCGTCGCGACCACGTCACTCTTCCCGACCGCTCCCGCCTACCGATCGCCCGCTGGGAGTACTCCACGGACCGGTGGGAGAAGCACCTCAGCCAGGCGGGCTTCTGGCTCACCTCAGCCCAGGAGTTCCACGACCCCCGCATGGGCCACTGGCCCACCACCTTGTTGATCCGCGCTCGCAAGCTTTGACCAGCCATTCGCCCCGGCGTCCCTTGGAGGAATCGATGCGCCCGCCCTACCTGCTCCTCGACATCGACGGCGTCCTCATACCCTTCCCCGACGCAGAGGGCTCGACCCCGGCCACCCACGCCCGCCACGACGTAGTCCCCACCGGCCGCAGCGCCGACAACCCGGTCACCGTCTGGCTCCACCCCGACCACGGCCGCCTCCTCATGGATGTCATCCGCACCGGCTTGGTCACCCCGGCCTGGTGCACCAGTTGGCGCCAGGACGCCACCACCCTCATCGGGCCCCTTCTGGGCCTCCCGACGCTGCCGTACGTCGATCTCCCGCGTCCGCAGATCACCACCAGCCACCCCAACGGCTACCTCTGGAAGCGCGACCACGTCGACGCATGGCTCGGCGACACCCCCACCGTCTGGATCGACGACGACTTCACCACCCTCGACCACGCCTGGGCGGCGGAGCGCACCGCCCGCGGAACGGCGACCCTCTTCGTACAGCCCGACCCACACCTCGGGCTTCAGCCCGAGCACCTGACCGAGGTGACGAAGTGGGCCGCGCAGCTACCCACAGTCCGCGCCGCCTGACGGCTGATGCCCTCGCTGCCACGAGCAGCGAGGGCATCAGGGTGTGCTGTGTGGCCCGACTACCTGGGTGCGGGTAGAAGTTGAGACTCAACTCAGGAGTGCTTGAGGATCAGAGACAGCCGCCCATTGCGCCGAGTGGTCAGGAGGATCGTCGAGTTCCAGCGACCGGAGTAAGGCCACGACGGCTAGACAGAAGAGCGACGTCCTTCGGGTTGGAGCTCCGATGGAGCCCCTTGAGGACAGCCTGCTGGGTCTCTGGCGTCCAGAAGATCCGCAGACGCTCACGCGCCCGAGTGACGGCCGTGTAGAAGATGCTGTGTGTGATGTCATCTTCGTTGGCATCGGTGATGACGATCTTAACGGAGTCGTACTCGAGACCCTGCGCCTTATGGATCGAAACTGCATAGGCCACCTGGAACGGCACGCTGGTGTTCAGCGAGTCGTCGTCCTCGTCACTGGTGTCGTGCTCGTAGACGGAGAATCGCACAGTCGCGTCCCCCATCCATTCGAGTTCATCGCCCTCAACGTCGAATTCGCTGACCGTACGATCGAGTTCGACGTCGAACTGGATCCGGCCGGGAAAGCGCTCGATATCGACAATTCGGCCCTTCAGATTATTGTAGATCAGCGGCCGGAACCGCTCAGTTTCGTTGAAGAGGATCGGATCGCCGACTTTGTACGTGGAGACGCGCCAAGTGGTCGCGGCGCCGGTGTTGCCGCTCTGGAGGAAACGGTTGATGTTATTGATGCCGTAGAGACCGTCGTAATTCAGGCACAGGATGATCTCGTCGTCGCTTTGAGCTTCGAACAGTGTCTTGTCGAGCACGGTCGAGTATCCGTTACGCGCCATGGCCTCAGCGATGGCATCGTCAGTGTTCCGGACCTTTTCCCAGAAATCTAGGAGTGATTCATTCTTGGTCCTGAAGGGCTTTTTCAGTTCGGATACCGAGGTGTTCGGGAGGAAGGAGCGGATGATGCCAAACCAGTTTCCGAACTGGATGGACTCGATCTGGTAGACGTCGCCAACAAGCACGAGCAACTTGAAGGACGTCTTTTCTAGCACCTTGAGTAGGTCAGTGTTGCTGACCGTGCTGCACTCATCGATAATCAGAAGGTCGTACTCTGGATCCGCTGCGCTTCTGTAGAGCTGGCTACTGATCGTCCGGAAGGTCGAGTTCTGTGCAGTCACCTTGCGCTTGAGGTTGTCGATGGCCGGGTTGGTATGCGCGAGAAAGAGTTTCTCTTTGTCGTTGAAGTAGTTCGCGATGTGGTCCACCATCGTCGACTTACCAGTGCCGGCTGCGCCGTAGATCAACGCAACACGCGACTGGCTGAACAACAGCTTGAGCGCGTCCTTCTTGCCCTCGTCGTCGATGCCACGAGGTGTCTCGTCGAGCCAGCGTTCGACGGCCTGGCTGTAGCCGTCGATTCCGGACGAAGCGTGCTCTTGTAGCTTCTCGACGATGGCGACGGTGTCGTCTTCGTAACCGCAGATAAAGATGTGCCCCTTGTCCCGTACGAGTCGGCGCTCCTTGTGCTTGTAGTAGAGCTTGTTGTTGTGTGCGTCGATCAACTCGTTGACATCCCCGAGCTCCGCGAGATCGGCCTCGGGCGTGTAGAGGATTCCGTGACGCTCCACATTGTTCTTTATGCGTCGAGCGAGCAGTTCGTGGCTTCGTTCGGTCACACCAAGGCTCTCGACGAGATCCCAATACCGCGGGTTATGCCCCGGCAGTGAGGTGCAGAGCGGCATAGTGTCGAACGGGATGCAGCCATACTGCAATTTCAGCCCCGAAAGGCGGTCACAGCCTTGCCAGTAATACTGCAACTTCAGGACCTGGTTGTACATCCGCAGCATTAGATAACGGATTACGTTGTGACCCGGAGTGGCTGACCTCACGATGCGGCGTGCTTCATCGAGTGCAGGGAAGATTTGCGGCTTGGTGACGCTGGCTGTACCCGTCGCCTTCACCCTCGCATACTCGTCGTCAGGCATATCGATCAAATCGAGCAGGTTGCCCGAAGCTGATGTCAGCCCATGCATCAGATAGCGGTACTCCGAAGAGGTGGACCGAACGGTGGTGGCGACACCCAGGAGGCGAGCGAAGTTGTCGAACTCGCACGGCCGTATGGAGACTTCCCAGTCGCGGATGATCGTGATTGGCATCTTCTGGCCGAGCACTTCGATCGAGTCGCTCTGGAGCGTAAGCATGGCCGCATACTCGTCGGTCATGTCGATGTCAGTGAAGGCGATGATGCGGTCGAACTTGCTCACCTTATTGACGGCTCGATAGAAAGTGACCTCGTAGTAGATGCGATCGCCTACGAAGAACGGGCGGATCTTGTGGATGTAATATCGTCCTCGCACCCCGCCATCCGCAAGTTTCGGTGTAGGACGAACTACCTCGATCCTCGCGGCTATCTTCTCGTGGTACTCCCGTAGCGATGGGTCGAGGTCGACCGGGAATGCTTCGAGATTCACCAGCGCCGCGATCCCGCAGCTGTCCTTGAGTAGGCTGCGGATGCGATGCAGGTACTCGTAGTACTTGAGCATCAATCGCTCAGAGGTATCCCCGTCCAGCGTGTAGTGGGAGGCACTCATCTGGATGAGCTTGTGAAACTTACCGAGGAAATTGAGCTTTGCCTTTCCCCTGACGAAGGCGAGTCCGGGCTCGATAGCCGCATAGTTGAACTCGGCGTCAGGCCGGCCAGTATGAAGGCGTACCGAAACTCCCTCAACCAGATTGCGGAGCTGGGCGAGGACATTCTGTGAGAGCAGTGCCCGCTGGTCAGTGAGCGAAGCGATATTCCGGCAGATTGCCTCATCCGCACTCTTGATCTGTTCGTCAACGGTAGTCACGAGCGATTCCCCTGCCCTTCGGTGCCCCAAACGGCCGAGGCACCGCCTTCCCCAGGAATGCCATCAGCCAGTGCCTGTCTGTCGATCCGTTGCGTGCTGACCTTGGTGTTTGACATCACGCAGTTGGGTACGAGGGCGGTCATCATAGCCCCGAACTGTGCAGTGCTGCGGTGGAATTGGGGTGCAGCAGGTCGTGGGTGACGACCTAGGCCTGACTTCCCCCGTCGGGGTTCCGGCTGGGAGAAACCGGGGGCAGCTGCTCACCACGGCGCCTTCTGCACCCGCTGCTCCAAGCAAAGTTGAAGAATCCCGGCGCGAGTCTGGGACGGAAGGTCAGAGGCCCCGCCACTACGCGTCGCGAAGGCATCTGATCAGGGCGTCAACGGTGCCGACTGCGTTCTTCGGACCTCCTGGTCACTGGTGCGACTGGAGGGTGTGGCGTGGCGGACATGGGCGGCGTTCCGCTGATGGTGCTTCGGCTGCGAGCGGCTTGCGTCCGTCGGTTCGGCTGAGCGGTGATGCGCCAGTTGAGGACCTCGGCGGGGTGCTCGGCGCTGTCGAGTTCCCGTTGGGTGCCCACGTCGGCCAGGAGGCGTCGGGGGTTGTGGCCGGCGGTTTCGGCGTGGGCGAGGGTGGTGGTCAGGGCGGTCCAAGTGGGGTCGGCGAGGATGCGGTCGGCGTGGTTGGGGAGGTCGGTGCGTACGTCCTGCTCGTAGCGGCGGGCGGTTGCGGCTCCTGGTGCGCGGCGGGCCAAGTCGGCCAGGACGGGTGGGGCGGCCTGCTGGTAGCCCGCCTGGAGGTGGCGGAAGGCTTCCTCGGCCGCGGCGGCCTGTTGTTCGTGGCCGCGCTGTTCGTGCCACTTGGCGGCGGCGCGGGCCAGGTGCACGGTGGCGAAGAGCAGGGCGATGGCGAGTCCGCCCGGCTCGTTGGAGGCGTAGGCGAGTTCCTTGGCGGCCTTGCGTAGGGCGGTGGCGGCCTGGTGGTCGGCGCGGGTGGCGGAGCGGCGGGCGCGGTTGAACCCCACCGCCGCCGCTCGTAGTTCTGCCCGGTGGGGGCCGGTCGTGGCGCTGGCGATGTTGTACAGGGCGTCGCCGAAGGCGACCAGGTGGCCCTGGGCGGCGGCATCGTCACCGGAGTCGAGGACGGTGCGTGCCGCGTGTATGGCGGTGGTGGTGTGCCGCCATGGATCGGCGGGGTCCGCCACATACTGCGGGCGGTCGGCCAACTTCTGGTCGGGGAGGCGTTCGCGTAGGCGGTTGATGGAGAGGTCGGGGGCGAGTTTCGAGCCGCCGTACCAGACGGGTTCGCCGGCCGCGTTGGTGTCGCCGGGTGCGGCAAGGCTGTAGCCGATCACGTCACCGGTCTCGGGGCCGAGTCGGGTCTTGACCTTGATGCCGAGGGACTGCAGCACCGTGAAGTAGTCGACCTCGGTTCGTACGGCGGCGGCGACCGCGTACGCCTGCTCGCGCAACCACTGCCGTGCCGTGACCGTCTGGCCCTGGCGCTCGGCCTTGGCGCGTTCGGCGCCGGTGGGAGTGCGGGGCGCGGTGAGGTCGCCGGACTTCAGGCGGCGCAGGCCGAACTCGGCTTCGATCTTGCGGCACTCGGCTTGGGCCCGCTGCCCGTCGCGGTGGGTGCGCGGGCGGCGTCCGTCGGCGCGGACGGTGGTGGCCATGATGTGGATGTGGTCGTCGGCGTGGCGCACCGCGATCCACCGGCATGCCTTCTCGTCATCTTCGGGGGCGATGCCGGTGGCGTGAACGATGCGGCGGGCGACCTCGGCCCACTCGGCGTCGGTGAGGTAGCGGTCGCCGGGCGCGGTACGGACCGGGCAGTGCCAGACGTGCTGAGGCGGCTTCTTGCCACCCAGCTCGCGGGTGCGCAGGTCGACGTGGTAGTCGAGGCGCTTGGCGAGCTGGGAGTGGGTGGCTGTCGGGTTGCGGCCCGGATCGGGGGCGCCGGCCATGTCCCAGGCGGCGACGATGTGCGGGTCGGTGTGCTCGTCGCGGCGGCCGGGACCGAAGAGGTAGACGATCAGTCCGCGGGTGTCGGAGCCGGTGGAGACGTCAGGAACCATGCGCGGTGCCTTCCGTCAGGAGCTGGTCGATCAGTCGGTAGCTGCTCTCGGCCGCTTCCTCAACGCGGTCCAGCACCGCCTCGGCGCGCTCGGGCACCGTTCCTCGGTGGATGGCTGCGGTGATCTGGTTGAGGTTGCCGCCGATGCGGTTCAGCGCGACCGTGTGTGCCTCGACCGCCTCGATCAGCGGGCGGACTGGGTCGTCCTCCGGGCTGCCGACCAGCCCCGCCTTGCCGAGGGCGACGGCCAGGGCGGCGTCGCCGACGAATCCGGCGAACTTCTGGCCGCGCTGGTGAGCGGCGGCGCTGATCACGCTTACAGCTGTCCGCGTGAAGCGGATGGTCTTCTCCTGGTCGCGCTTCTCCACGGTGCGCTTGCGGTTCATCAGTGCGGGCAGGGCGGGGGCGTCGAGGTCCCGCCAGGAGGGCTGCTCGACAGGCGGTTGGACGTCGGTCGGTGTCTGGGAGCGGAGGGCGGCGGAGTCGGCTATGACCCCTTCCAGCTCGGGCGCCCCCTGGCGCTCGGCCTCCTCCTCCGCCACCCCTGGGGCGGGGGCAAGCGCGGACGAAGCCTCGTTAGAGGCTCGTTCGCTCCAGCTTGCTGCTGATCGGCGGGTCAGGCCGAAGAACCCCTTGAGGTGGTGGGTGGGGGCGTTGTCGGTGCTCGTTTCGGGCATGGTGGTGCTCCGGTGGTCGTGTGTGGTGGGGCTTCGTCACGTCCGTTGCATCCGTCCCGTAGCTGGTCAGGACAGGTACGGAGGCGGTCGCAGGTACGGAGTGATCCGTCTCGGCGAGGAACTCCGTCCCCGCGCTGACCTGCGCGGGGACGGATGCGACGGATTGATACGGAGCTGGTGTCAGCGAGTGGGCCTGGGGCCGGCAGGCCCGCCGGGAGGACCAATGGGCAGCGTCCTCGACGGAGGGATCGGTGGCTTGCCCTGGGGTTGACGTGCGAGCGCGGCCTCGCCGGTTGCGGGGGCCGGTGGGGCAGGGTCGGGGCAGTAGCGGGCCCAGGCGTCGAGGAGCTGGTTGCGGGCGTACGCCTTCGCCTGCCTGCCGTTCTCGAAGCGGTGGTTGGCTGGGCTGATGCCGAAGTCGCGCAGCAGGTTGGCCAGGTGGTAGGCGTTCAGGCCCTTCGTCCCGTACTCGGCCCAGGGCGCCTCGGCGTCCTGGACGAGGGCGGCGAGCAGGTCGTGGCTGCGCAGCGCCTCCGTGTCGCCCTGTTGCTCGAACACGCGGCGGATGTCCCGGAGCAACCGGGTCTTCAGCGTCGTCTGCTCGTCCTGGACCACCTCGTTCCGGGTCATCGCCAGGCAGGCGGCACGGGCCTGCGCGGGCCAGCGGCCGCCGGCCAGGTCGGCGACGACGACCAGGGGCTCCCAGGTGTCCGCGGCCCGGTCCTCGACCGGCATCGGTGGCACCAGCCGGTGCGCTGTCCCGCGCAGTGGGGTCAGCCACGCGGCCAGTCGGTCACGCAGCGCGTTCAGTTCCGGGACGGAGTGCCGGGAGCGGAAGGGGGCGACCTTCTCGCCGGGCTTGCGCTTCTGCATGCGGAGCACGACGGCGCGGTCCATGATCGTGTCCGGTAGGTCGCCGATGCCTGCCAGCGCGGCCATGGCGAAGGTCGGGAACGCGGTCGGCTTGTGCTCCGGGCCGGAGATCCGCCAGGCGGGGCGGTTGCGCTGGTGGCCGGCGTTCAGCAGGCCGCGGAGGTCCTCCTTGTCGCCTGCCTTGGGGCTGAAGATGGTGTCGGCCTCGTCCACCAGTAGCGTCGGCGGGTCCTGGCCGATGATCCGGAAGACCACCGCCGGCGAGGTGTTCACGGTCATCATCGGCCGGGACACGGTCTCGTGGAGCACATCCAGGACGCGGGACTTGCCGCAGCCCTTGGTCGGCCCCACTACCGCCAGGCGCGGCGCGTGCTGGAGGGCGGGCTGGATGTGGGAGGCCGCCACCCAGAGGGTGACCGCCGTCAGGGCCTCCTCGCTCGGCAGCACGACGTACCGGCCGATCGCGGCACGCAACTCGTCCAGTACGACGGTCCCGTCCTGGTCCCGGTCCGCCTTGAGGCCGGCACCCTCGCGGTCCCCGGTTCCCGGTCCGGGTTCGGGGACCGTCCCCGGATCACCGTGGTCAACCGGGACCGACGGTCCGGGTTCGCCGGCCGACTGACCGGAACTCTCCGCCCGGTTCTCGGGTTCCGGACCAAGTCCACGGTCCGGGTTCCCGGTCCGGTCCGGTAGGTCGCTGAGCTGCTTGTTCTCCGTCGGTCCGGGTTCCTGGTCCGGGTTGTCCGGAACTTCGGTCCGGGTTTCGGTCGCCGGTCGGTCCGGTTCCGGACCGACCGGACCAGCGGCACGGTCCGGCCGGTCGCCGGTCCCCGGAGAGGCGGGCCGGCCGGCCGCTCGGTCCGGACGGTGCCACGGGATGCCCTGGCCGGGGACCGCAGCGGTAGGCCAGACGACCTTGCAGGATGTGTTCGAGGTGGCGGGGGACGTAGAGTCCTCCATCGACGTTCCTCTCAGGTGAGGGACGGGACGGGCAAGGTCCCGTCCCTCACCGGGTTCGTTCGTTCAGGGATGGGCGACGTGCAGGGGAATCTCCGGCCCTCGGCGTTGGCGCGCCGGGGGCCGTTGCTGTGCCTGGGCCTGTCGGTGAATCACGAGGCCAGGCCCCACTCGTCTCGGCCGTCGATCAGCGTGCGCTCGTAGCGCAGCAGCTCGGCCTCGGGGTACAGCACCCGCTTGCCGACCTTGATGCCGCGCGGCCCCTTTCCGATGTGGCGCCAGTAGCGGACGGTGCTCTCGGCTGTGCGGTAGCGCTCGGCGACCTCGGAGGTGGTCAGGTATCGCATGCATTCCCATTCGGCTAGGTGGCGATTCGATCTGCATAAAGTTGTACCCCAGGATCGGCGGTTACCCAAATCGGGAAGCCCATGTTTCAATTGGGATAGAGACGGTGGCGATGGAGGTTCGATGGCAGGCGACAGGCCCGAGGGTGGCGAGGTGCCGCTGCTTTACAGCGAGGGGAACGTGGCCGCGCGCGTGGCGCTGGAGCGCGAGGTCAGAGGGTGGAGCACGACCGAGCTGGCGGAGCGGGTGACCAGAGCCGGCGTCAAGATGAACCAGACAGCGGTCTGGCGCATCGAGAACGCCACCCCCCGTCGGCGCATCAACCTCGACGAGGCCCTCGCCTTCTCCCGCGTCTTCGAGCTCCCTCTCGAAGAACTGATGTCCCCGCCCCTGGAGGGGCTCGACATCGACAGCCGGCGCCTCGTCCAAGAAGCCGTCGAAGCGTTCTACGAGACCCGCGACGCACGAGACCGGCTTCATCGCGCCGTGGTCGCCATCGCCGACCACATCAAGGCCCATCCCGACAGCTCGCGGGCCATCCACGAGCAGTGCCTCCGCCTCATGGGCGACGAGCGGGACGCTCGCACCCTCAGCAGTGACATCGAGGACGGCGGCCACTACTGACAACCGACACGAAGGAGAGGCCACTTGGCCAACATCCAGAAGCGCCCCAACGGCAAATGGCGTGCCCGCTACCGCGACCTCGACGGCAAGGAGCACGCCCGCCACTTCGACCGCAAGATCGACGCCCAGCGGTGGATCGACGAGGTCACGGCCAGCCTGGTCACCGGCCAGTACGTCGACCCGCGATCGGCGAAGAAGCCCTTCAAGGAGTACGCGGAGGAATGGCGGGCCATCCAGCCGCACCGGCCTTCCACGGCCAAGGCAGTGGCCCAGCACCTGCGCTGCTACGTCTACCCGGCCTGGGATAAGAGGGCACTCGGCGCCATCAAGCCCGGCGACGTACAGAGCTGGGTCACCAGCCTGACCACCACACACGGGCTGGCCGCCAGTACCTCACGGACGGTCTTCAACACGGTCAACGCCGTCTTCCGGGCGGCCGTCCGTGACCGGATGATCCCTCACAACCCGTGCGCCGAGGCGAAGCTGCCCTCGGTACCACGGAAGAAGATCGTGCCCCTGGCCGTCGAGCAGGTGCGGACGCTGTCCGAGGAGATACCCGCCCGTTACAAGAGCCTCGTGCTGCTCGGCGCGGCCACCGGGCTCCGCCCCGGCGAGCTCTTCGGCCTCCAGCTCCGGCACGTGGACCTGCTGCACGCGACCGTCTCGGTCGAGCAGCAGATCCAGCAGACCGCCAAGCACGGCGTGTACGTCTGCCCGCCCAAGACCGCACGCTCGCACCGCACGGTCCCGCTCCCCCGCATGGCGGTGGATGCGATGAAGGCCCACCTGCGGGACTTCACCGCCGATGGGCCCGAGGGCTGGATCTTCACGGCGCCGCAAGGCGGGCCCGTGGTCTACACGCACTTCATGGACGGGTCCTGGCGGCCCGCCTGCGCGAAGGCCGGCATACCGAAGGGCACCGGACCCCATGCCCTCCGGCACCACTACGCCAGCCTGCTGATCAAGCACGGCGAGTCCGTGAAGACGGTCTCCGAGCGTCTCGGCCACACCAACGCGGCCATGACGCTGAACATCTACACCCACCTGTGGCCCGACTCCGAGGAGCGGACCCGGGCCGCCGTCGACAAGGCGTACGCGGACCAGTCCGCCGATGCCCAGCCACAGGTCGGCGAAGCGGCCTAGCCGCTCCCCCGCGCGCTGACCGAAGTCAGCACGTTGCGGACTCTGTGCGGACCGCAAAGGCCGCCCAACCCGCTCTGTCGCAGGTCAGACGGCCTTTCGCCGAACGTATTAGACGTTGAAGCGGAACTCGACCACGTCGCCGTCCTGCATGACGTAGTCCTTGCCCTCCATGCGGGCCTTGCCCTTGGCGCGGGCTTCGGCCACCGAGCCGCAGGCGACCAGGTCCGCGAAGGAGATGACCTCGGCCTTGATGAAGCCGCGCTGGAAGTCCGTGTGGATCACGCCGGCCGCCTCGGGGGCCGTGGCGCCCTTCTTGATGGTCCAGGCGCGGGTTTCCTTCGGGCCGGCCGTCAGGTAGGTCTGCAGGCCCAGGGTGTCGAAGCCGACGCGGCCGAGGGTGGCGAGGCCCGGCTCCTCCTGGCCGACCGACTGGAGGAGCTCGAGGGCCTCCTCGTCGTCCAGCTCGGAGAGGTCCTGCTCCAGCTTGGCGTTCAGGAAGATCGCCTCGGCCGGGGCGACGAGGGCGCTCTGCTCGGCCTTGAAGGCGTCGTCCGTCAGCTCGTCCTCGTCCACGTTGAAGACGTAGAGGAAGGGCTTCGTGGTGAGCAGGTGGAGCTCGTGGAGCAGGTCGCCCTGCTCCGTGCCCTTGGTGATGCCCTTGGAGAAGAGGGTGTCGCCCGCTTCGAGGATCTTCTTGGCCTCGACGACGGCCGCGAGGACCGCGACCTTCTCCTTCTGGAGGCGGGACTCCTTCGTCAGGCGCGGCTCGGCCTTCTCGATGGACTGGAGGTCGGCGAGGATCAGCTCGGTGTTGATCGTCTCGATGTCGTCCTTCGGCGAGACCTTGCCGTCGACGTGGACGACGTTCTCGTCCTTGAAGGCGCGGATGACCTGGCAGATGGCGTCCGACTCGCGGATGTTCGCCAGGAACTTGTTGCCCAGGCCCTCACCCTCCGAGGCGCCGCGCACGATGCCGGCGATGTCGACGAAGTCGACCGTGGCCGGGAGGACCTTCGCCGAGCCGAAGATGCCGGCCAGGACGGCCAGGCGCGGGTCCGGGACGCCGACGACGCCGACGTTCGGCTCGATCGTGGCGAACGGGTAGTTGGCCGCCAGCACGTCGTTCTTGGTCAGGGCGTTGAAAAGGGTCGACTTGCCGACATTCGGCAGGCCGACGATTCCGATCGTGAGCGACACGTTGGCGACTTCCCGTAGCTGGAGGGGGCGGCGGCCCAGGAGTGGGCCACCGGACAGTTTACTTTCCGATGAGTGGCGGTGGTTGTACGCGTGTCCGGGGCCCGATCCGACCCGCTCCCCGCCTACTTTGGTGCCGTGGAGCAATACAGCACGCGATCGGCCCCTCACCGGCAGCGACCGCCCGCCCAGCGCCAGGCGCCCCGGTCCGCCGCGGTGCCCGCCCAGGCCGGCGTCGGCCCGCGGCGGTCCGCGCTCGCGCGGCGGATGCCCCGGCCCCGGCTGACCGGGCTCGGCGGCGGGCTGTTCGCGTGCGCCGCCATGGTGCTGGTGGGCGGGATCTGCTGGCTGCTCTTCGGCTCCTCGCTCTTCGTCTACGGGCTGCTCTTCCTGCCCGTCGCCGCCGCCACCGCGCTCTGGGTACGGCCCGCCGACCTGATCACCGCGCCGATCGGCGTGCCCATCGCCTTCGCCGCCGGAGTGTGGCCCATCTCGGGCGGCTCCGGCGGCATCGGCGGGCATCTGATGGGCCTGGTCTCCGCGCTGTCCCTGCACGCCGGCTGGCTGTACGCCGGGACGCTGGTCGCCGCGCTGATCGCCGTCGTACGCAAGGCCGTACTGATCGGCAGGCGGCGGATGCCCCGGCGCATCGCCCGGTGAGCGCTCCCGCCGCTACTTCTTCGCCGCCTTCGCGGCCGTCGCCGCCTTCCCGGCCGTCGCCGCCTTCCCGGCCGTCGCCGCCTTCGCGGCCATCGCCGCTCCCACGATGCCCGCGTTGTTCTGCAGCTTCGCCGGGACGATCTCGGCCCGTACGCCCTCGATCAGCGGCAGGAACTTCTCCGGCTTGCGGCTGACGCCCCCGCCGATGATGAAGAGGTCCGGCGAGAACAGCATCTCCACGTGCTGGAGGTACTTCTGCACGCGGTGCGCCCAGCGCTCCCACGTGAGGTCGTGGTCCTCCTTGGCCTTCACCGACGCCCGCGTCTCCGCGTCGTGGCCCTTCAGCTCCAGGTGACCGAGCTCCGAGTTCGCCACCAGGTGCCCGTCCGTGAACAGGGCGCTCCCGATGCCCGTCCCCAGGGTGAGCAGCAGGACGGTGCCGTCCCGCCCGCGCCCGGCGCCGTACGTCATCTCGGCGACGCCCGCCGCGTCCGCGTCGTTCAGGACGGTGACCGGCAGGCCGTCCAGCTCGCCGGAGATCAGCGCCGCCGCGTCGACGCCGATCCAGGACTTGTCCATGTTGGCCGCCGAACGGATGACGCCGCTCGTGACCACGCCCGGGAAGGTGACCCCGAGGGGCCCGTCCCACTCGAAGTTGCGCACCACCTCGCCGACGCAGCCGGCCACCCCCTCGGGGGTGGCCGGCTGTGGTGTCAGTACTTTGTGGCGCTCCTGAGCCAGGTCGCCGCGCTCCAGGTCCACGGGAGCGCCCTTGATCCCGGTTCCGCCGATGTCCACGCCGAAGATCTGCATGGACATACCGTACGAAACGAGTTACTTGTCGGCGACCAGTTCGGCAGCCTCGGCGCGCAGGTCGCGGCGGAGTTCCTTCGGAAGCGAGAAGACGATGGACTCCTCGGCGGTCTTGACGATCTCCACGTCCGCGTAACCGCGCACCGTCAGCCACTCCAGGACCTCCTCGACCAGGACCTCCGGCACCGAGGCGCCCGAGGTGAGGCCGACGGTGGTGACGCCCTCCAGCCAGGCCTCGTCGATCTCGCTCGCGAAGTCGACCAGGTACGCGGCCTTGGCGCCGGCGTCCAGGGCGACCTCGACGAGCCGGATCGAGTTCGAGGAGTTCTTCGAGCCGACCACGATGACCAAGTCGGAGTCGGCGCCCATCACCTTGACGGCGGCCTGCCGGTTCGAGGTGGCGTAGCAGATGTCGTCGCTCGGCGGCGAGACGAGCAGCGGGAACTTCGTCTTCAGCGCGTCGACCGTCTCCATCGTCTCGTCGACCGAGAGGGTGGTCTGGGAGAGCCAGACGACCTTGGACTCGTCGCGGACGGTGACCTTCTCCACGTCGTGCGGGCCGTCGACGATGGTGATGTGGTCGGGGGCCTCGCCGGAGGTGCCGATGACCTCCTCGTGGCCCTCGTGGCCGATGAGGAGGATGTCGAAGTCCTCGTTCGCGTACCGGATGGCTTCCTTGTGCACCTTGGTGACCAGCGGGCAGGTCGCGTCGATCGTCGCGAGCTTGCCGCGCGCCGCCTCCTCGTGCACCACCGGCGCCACACCGTGCGCGGAGAACATCACGATGGAGCCCTCGGGCACCTCCTCCGTCCGCTCGACGAAGATGGCGCCCTTCTTCTCCAGGGTCTGGACGACGTACTTGTTGTGCACGATCTCGTGGCGGACGTAGACCGGCGCACCGTACTGCTCAAGGGCTTTCTCGACGGCGATCACGGCTCGGTCCACGCCCGCGCAGTAGCCGCGGGGCGCGGCGAGCAGGACACGGCGGGAAGCGGGAGCGGGGGCGGGAGCAGTCATGTGCTCCATCGTACGGGGGTCTCCAGGAGGCCGGGCGTCGGCCGTACGGCACACACTTGGCCGAGGGCCCGCACCACCCCGCACCACCCCACCACCCCGCACCATCCCCCACCACCCCGCACCCGCACGACCTGGCCCGCCCCTATCCCCCGGAGGACGGATGGCTTCCGTTACGGATTCCAGTGCGGCGGCGCCCTCGGCGCTGCGGCGGAGCCTCGGCTTCCGGGATCTGGTCGTCTACGGCCTGCTGTTCATCGCCCCGATGGCCCCCGTCGGAGTGTTCGGGGCGCTCGACGCCACCTCGCACGGCGCCGTGGCCCTCGTCTACCTCTGCGCGACCGTGGCGATGGCCTTCACGGCCTTCTCCTACGCGCAGATGGTGCGGGTCGCCCCGCAGGCCGGCTCGGTCTTCACGTACGCCCGAAAGGGTCTCGGCGAGGGCCCGGGGTTGATCGCCGGGTGGATGGCGATGCTCGACTACCTGCTGATCCCGGCGGTCGCCTACCTCTTCTCGGGGATCGCGATGAACGCGCTGGTCCCGGAGGTCTCGCGGTGGGTGTGGACGGCCCTGGCCGTCGTGATCACCACCCTGCTGAACCTGTGGGGCGTCCGGGCGGCCGCGCGCGTGGGTTTCGCCGTGCTGGTCATGGAGATCGTGGTCCTGCTCGTCTTCGTGGTGGCGGCGGTGACCGTACTGGTCCAGGGCGGGGCGCGGCGCGGCTGGCTGTCCCCGCTGACCGGCGACGGTTCGCTCGGCTTCAGTACGGCGGCGGTGCTGGGCGCGGTGTCGATCGCGGTCCTGTCCTACCTGGGCTTCGACGCCATCGCCTCCTTCGCCGAGGAGGTGACGGGCGGTTCGGAGCGGGTGGCGCGGGCGGTGCTGTCCTGTCTGGCGCTGGCCGGGGTGCTGTTCATCGCCCAGAGCTATCTCGCGGCGCTGCTCATGCCCGTGTCCTCGGCGGAGCTGGCGGCGGAGCCGGCGCTGCAGGGCCCGGCCTTCTACGACGCGGTGGAGTCCGCGGTCGGCTCCTGGCTGCACGACCTGGTGGCGGTCAGCAAGGCGATCGGGGCGGCCTTCGCGGCGCTGGCCGGGCAGGCGGCGGCCGGGCGGCTGGTCTTCGCGATGGCCCGGGAGCGGCGGCTGCCCCGGGTGCTCGCCCGGACCTCGGACGGGACCCCGCGGCCCGCCCTGCTGGTGGCGGCCACCATCACGCTGGTCGCGGCCGTGTGGGCGGCCCGGCGCGACGACGGGCTCGACCAGCTGGTGTCGGTGGTGGACGTCGGGGCGCTGGTGGCCTTCACGCTGCTGCACGCCTCGGTGGTGGGCTGGTTCGTGGTCAAGCGGCGCGAGGGGCCGCCGAACTGGTGGAAGCACCTGGTGATGCCGGTGCTGGGCGCGGCGGTGACCGTCGCGGTGATCTTCGAGGCCTCGTGGACGGCGCAGCTGGTGGGGGCGGTGTGGCTGGCGGTGGGCCTGGCGGTGCTGTTCGTCCAACGCGGCCGCCGCGAGCTGCCGGGCGACACCGGCGCCGGGGCCTGACGCACTGTCGGCGGCGGCGGATAGCCTGCGTGCATGGGTCTGAATACGTCGGCCGAGGCGCCGCTGCCGGTAGGCCAGGTGTCCCGGCTCATCGGGGGCTGGATCGAGCGGCTCGGCCAGGTGTGGGTGGAGGGGCAGATCACGCAGCTCTCGCGGCGGCCGGGAGCGGGGGTGGTCTTCCTGACGCTGCGCGACCCCTCGCACGACGTCTCGGTCAGCGTGACCTGCTTCCGCCAGGTCTTCGACGAGGTCGCCGACGTGGTCTCCGAGGGCGCCCGGGTCGTGCTGCTGGCCAAACCCGAGTGGTACGCCCCGCGCGGGCAGCTGTCCTTGCGGGCCACGGAGATACGGCCGGTCGGCATCGGGGAGCTCCTCGCACGGCTGGAGCGCCTCAAGCGGTCCCTGGCGTCCGAGGGGCTCTTCGCGCTGGACCGTAAGAAGCCGCTGCCCTTCCTGCCGCAGCTGATCGGGCTGGTGGTCGGGCGGGCCTCGGCGGCCGAGCGCGATGTCCTGGAGAACGCCCGGCGGCGCTGGCCGGCGGTCCGTTTCGAGGTGCGCAACGTCGCCGTCCAGGGGGTGCACGCGGTGCCCCAGGTGGTGCAGGCCGTCAAGGAGCTCGACGCCTTGGACGAGGTCGACGTGATCATCGTGGCGCGTGGTGGGGGCAGCGTGGAGGATCTGCTGCCGTTCTCCGACGAGGAGGTGGTCCGGGCGGTCGCCGCGGCCCGCACCCCGGTGGTCTCGGCGATCGGCCACGAGCCGGACTCCCCGCTGCTGGACCTGGTCGCGGACGTCCGGGCCTCCACGCCCACGGACGCGGCGAAGAAGGTGGTGCCGGACGTCGGTGAGGAGCTGGAGCGCGTACGCCAGCTGCAGGCGCGGGGGCTGCGCGCGGTGAGCGGGCTGCTCGACCGGGAGGAACGGGGCCTCGCGCACGCCCTGGCCCGGCCGGTCTTCGTCCACCCCCAGCGGATGGTGGAGATCCGCGAGGACGAGCTGGACGCCCTGCTGGCCCGCGCCCGGCGCACCCTGGGGCACCTGTTGGACCGGGCCGACTCGGAACTCGCGCACACCCTCGCCCGGGTGGTGGCCCTGTCCCCGGCGGCGACCCTGGAGCGGGGGTACGCCGTGCTGCAGCGGGCCGACGGCCACGTGGTGCGTTCGCCGCAGGAGGTGGCTCCGCACGACGTGCTGCGTGCGCGGGTGGCGGAGGGCACGTTCTCCGTGGAGGTCTCCCCGGCGGACCCGCCGGCCGCTTCGGAATAGCGACACACGGCCGCAATCACGTGGTCGCACGACACACAGAGGATGGATACGGGAATGACAGAGGCCGGAACGGCGCTGGGGTACGAGCAGGCCCGCGACGAGCTCATCGAGGTCGTCCGCAAGCTGGAGGCCGGGGGGACCTCACTGGAGGACTCGCTCGCGCTCTGGGAGCGCGGCGAGGAGCTGGCGAAGGTGTGCCGGCACTGGCTGGAGGGGGCCCGGGCCCGGCTGGACTCGGCGCTCGCGGCACGCGAGCCGGCCGAGGAGGAGTGACCGGGGAGGAGTGACCGGGGCGGGGTGACCCGACCCGGGAGGAGGGGTCCAGGAGCGACCCGAGAAGTGATCCCGATCACCACCAGGCCGATTTAGTTGAAAATTCATCTATCTCTGCCGTAGAGTCTGGGACATCGCTTCACCTCCGTATGGAAGAAGGCTTTCCGAATGTCTCTCGTTCTTGACTCCGCCGCGCAGGACCTGCTGTTCCGCGAGGCCCGCACGGCCAACGCGTTCACCGACGAGCCGGTCACCGAGGAGCAGGTCCAGGCGATATACGACCTGGTGAAGTTCGGTCCCACCGCCTTCAACCAGACCCCGCTGCGCATCACCCTGGTCCGCTCCCCCGAAGCCCGTGAGCGCCTCGTGCAGCACATGGCCAAGGGCAACGACGCCAAGACCGCCACCGCCCCGCTGGTCGCGATCCTCTCCGCGGACAACGAGTTCCACGAGGAGCTCCCGCAGCTGCTCCCGCACTTCCCGCAGGCCAAGGACGCGTTCTTCTCCGAGCGCCCGGTCCGCGAGCAGTCCGCGCTGCTGAACGCCGCGCTGCAGGCCGCGTACTTCATCATCGGTATCCGTGCCGCCGGCCTGGCCGCGGGCCCGATGACCGGCGCCGACTTCGCCGGCATCCAGAAGGAGTTCCTGGACGCCGACCACACCCCGCTCATGGTCATCAACATCGGCAAGCCGGCCGCCGAGGGTGCCTGGTTCGACCGCTCCCCGCGCCTGGGCTTCGACGAGGTCATCACGACCGTCTGATCGGCTCCGCCGCAGCAGCACACGCAGAAGGGCCGTGCGCCCCGGGATCCCGGGGCGCACGGCCCTTCTCGCGTACACGTTCCACGCGGATGCGCGCGGCGCTCGCGCTACTTGCCCTGCTTGAACTCCAGTGCCGCCGCCAGCGCGCCGAGCTGGTCGAAGGAGGCCGTGCCGGTCACCACCGTGACGTAGCCCTGCTCCTGTCGCACGAGGGCGTCGTACTTCTCGCCGTCCCAGCGTTCCCAGGTCAGGTCGCCGATCTGCTGCGTCTGCCCGGTGGCCGTCGCGTGCTGGGTGACCTTGGCGAGGTACTTGGCCGAGGTGTCCGTGGACTGCTCCACCGCCGCGTACTGCTGCTCCGGGTCGAGGAAGCCCAGGTGCCAGGCGTTGGCGTTCTTGCGCTCGTACGTCACCGAGGTCGCCCGCCACTGCTCCTGGAGCCCCACGGGGGCCGCCACCGGATACGGGGCCGCGCGCCGGGCCGTCAGGGTCTCCACCCGGTAGTCGACCGTGCGCGTCGGGTCGGCCTTCTCGTCATGCGGGACGAAGAGGTAGATCCCGGCGACGACGATGCCGATCACCCCCAGCGACCGGACCATGTCCCAGACCGTCTGCTTGCCTTTCATACCTGCCACGCGACCCATCGTCCCGCATCCCGGGGCGGCGATCACCGCCGGGGTCGCGGTGCGGCGCGTGTCGGCGGACCCTGGAGAGTCCTGGAGAAGTCCTGGAGAAGTCCTGGCCGGGATCCGGAGGAGTCCCGGAGACGATCCGGACGGCCCGGGAGGGCCGCAAGACGTCCGCTCAGGACAATCGGCTGACCGATATGCCGCTCATACGTGACCCGCCCTGCTCAATATGTCGACGTACCGATAGAGTTCCAGCACCCTCACTTCCCGGCCGTCGCCGTACAGAAAGGTGCGCTCCGATGACCGAGCACAACCTGCCGCCCCAGCTCGAAGTCTCTCCGGAGGCCCCCGACCGCAACCTCGCACTGGAACTCGTACGGGTCACCGAGGCCGCCGCCATGGCCGCGGGCCGGTGGGTCGGACGCGGCGACAAGATCGGCGCGGACGGTGCCGCGGTCAACGCGATGCGCACCCTGATCTCCACCGTCTCGATGAACGGCGTCGTCGTCATCGGCGAGGGGGAGAAGGACGAGGCCCCCATGCTCTTCAACGGCGAGCGGGTCGGCGACGGCACGGGCGCCGAGGTCGACATCGCCGTGGACCCGATCGACGGCACCACCCTGAACGCCAAGGGCATGCCGAACGCCATCGCCGTCCTGGCGGCCGCCGACCGCGGCACCATGTTCGACCCGTCCGCGGTGTTCTACATGGAGAAGCTGGTCACCGGTCCCGAGGCCGCCGACTTCGTCGACATCAACGCTCCCGTCTCGGTGAACATCCGCCGGGTCGCCAAGGCCAAGAACATGGCCGTCGAGGACGTCACCGTGGTCATCCTGGACCGCCCCCGCCACGAGGGCATCGTCAAGGAGATCCGCGAGACCGGCGCCCGGATCAAGTTCATCTCCGACGGCGACGTCGCCGGCTCGGTCATGGCCGTGCGCGAGGGGACCGGCGTCGACCTGCTCCTGGGCATCGGCGGCACCCCCGAGGGCATCATCTCGGCGTGCGCCATAAAGTGCCTCGGCGGCACCATCCAGGGCAAGCTCTGGCCGAAGGACGAGGCCGAGCGTCAGCGCGCGCTCGACGCCGGTCACGACCTGGACCGCGTCCTGACCACGAACGACCTGGTGTCCGGCGAGAACGTCTTCTTCGTCGCCACCGGCATCACCGACGGTGAGCTGCTGCGCGGTGTCCACTACCGCTCGGAGACCGCGACGACGTCCTCGCTGGTCATGCGCTCGAAGTCGGGCACGATCCGGCAGATCGACTCCACGCACCGCCTGTCGAAGCTGCGCGCGTACAGCGCGATCGACTTCGACCGCGCGCACTGATCACGGCGTGAGGAAACGAGAGGGGCGGTCACCGCGTGCGGCGGGACCGCCCCTCTCGTCACATCCACGCATGTCCGGCGTCGGGGTCCGACCTCGACTCGACCTCCGGCCTCGATCTCCGGCGCCCCGGCGCCCCGACGGTCCGCCACGGGCGGCGGCCCGGGACCGGTTCAGCCCGCCGCGGCGATCGGCCCGGCCCCCGGGGCCTGGCGCAGCTCGGCGGCCCTGCGCCGCATCCGCGCCAGCACCACCCGGCGCTCGGCGGCGGTGAGCCCGCCCCACACCCCGTACGGCTCGGGCTGGAGCAGCGCGTGCTCCCGGCAGGCGACCATCACGGGGCAGCGGGCGCAGACCCGCTTGGCGGCCTCCTCGCGGGAGAGCCGGGCCGCGGTCGGCTCCTTGGACGGCGCGAAGAAGAGCCCCGCCTCGTCCCGGCGGCACACCGCCTCCGCATGCCATGGGCCGTCCTCCGCCCTCGCCGGCACCCGCGGCTTCGGCACGGCCGCCGCGCGCCCCGGAAAACTCTGGACGGCGGCTACCTGCAAGGACTGATGCGGCGGATGCGGCACGGTCTACTCCTGACGACGTATACGTGAGCGAGAGACGACGCACCTGTCCCTACCCGCTGTACGCGCCCCTATGCACCGCGCGCCACGGGCCGCCGGGGGTTCGTCCGAAACGAGACCCCGTCGGACGGGCCGTCACACCCTGGGCGCGGCCCATCCCGGATCCCGTCCGAGGAAGGCCAGCAGGCGCGCCGCCGCGCCGTCGCCCGCGCCGGGCGCGAGGGGAACGACCGGGCCGTAGGCGAAGCCGCGCAGGGGCTCGGCGAGGGCGTCGGCGGCCGGGCGCAGGGCGGCGGCCAGCGCGTCGGTCAGGCCGGGCGGGCGGCCGGTGGCGACGGCGATGTCCCAGGCGTGCACGGCGGCGTCGAGGGCGGCCGCGCCGACGGCCGTCTCGGCCGGTACGGAGAAGGGCGGCAGCGGCACGGCCACCTCGCCTTCGCCCGGGGCGACCCCGGCGAAGGCCTCGGCCGCGGCCGCGAGCGCCGGTTCCAGCAGGTCCGCCGGGGGGCCGGTCAGGGTGCCGGAGGGCGCGAAGGGGTCCTCGGTGGGCCCGGGCCCACCGGTGAGGCGGGCGGCGTAGGCGAGCTGGTCGCCCGCGGCGTGCTGGAGGACCTGGGTGACGTTCCACTGCGTGCAGGGGGTCGGGCGGTCCCAGCCGTCGGCGGGTACCCCCGCGACGGCCTCGCGCAGGGTCGCGTACGCCTGGTCGAGCAGTTCCCATTTGGTTGTCGTCATGGCCTGGACCCTAGAACGCGCCCCGCCTGTCCGCGGCCGAATTTCGTTGCAGCCGGGGCGTGTTGGGCTGTCGTGACCAGTGCGGTCGCAGCCGGTTTCAGCCTTCCGTGCGCTTGCGCAGCTTGCGGGCCAGGTCCACCAGGCGGGCGCCGAGCTTGGGGCGCGCCTCGATGTTGCCGAGCAGGGCGAAGCCCCGGACGATCACCACCGGTGCCTGCGGGTCGGTCTCGCCGCGGCCCTCGCCGCGCACCTCGAAGTTGCCGAGGACCCCGCTGCCGTAGCCGCGCAGGGTGACGTTCTCCGGGACCAGGACCTCGACGTTGCCGAGGACGCAGGTCACGTTGATCTCGGTGACCTGCTGCTCGAAGACCGCTTCGGTGAGGTCGATGGTGATGTCGCCCATGACCGAGACGGCCCGCGTGTGCGGGCCCGGCCGCCAGCGGCCCTTGCGGGCGGAGCTGCTGCACACGGCCACTATGGTCTCGGCGGGGCCGCCCGGGGTGGTGGAGGGGCTCGCGTACGCGGGCGAGGCATGGGCGCCGCCGGGCGCGGGCAGATCCCGTACGAGCACTTCCAGCTCGCCGACGGTCTTGACCGCGTAGAGCGTGTCCAGGCGGTCGGAATGTTCCTCGGCCGTCAGCCGGCCCTCGGCGAGCGCGTCGCCGAGGATCTGCGCGATCCGGTCCCGGTCCGCGTCGGAGGCGCGCAGCTCGGCGGGGCCGGCGGGCGCGGGGGCGGGGGCGGCGGGGTGCTTTTCCAGGTCCACGACGCCCAGCATAGCCAGACACGATAGATCGCGATACTGCCGAGTGAGCCTTACCTCACAGACACGCCCCGGGGAAGAGGTCCTACGCTGGACAACCGCGCTGCCAATTGGTCGCCAGCGCCGTCTGCCGAGTGAGGAATGACTGCCGTCATGCCAGAGTTTGCGTACACCGACCTGCTGCCCCTGGGCGAGGACACCACCCCGTACCGGCTGGTGACCGCCGAGGGCGTGTCCACCTTCGAGGCGGACGGCCGTACGTTCCTCAAGGTGGAGCCGGAGGCGCTGCGCAAGCTCGCCGAAGAGGCCATCCACGACATCCAGCACTTCCTGCGCCCCGCGCACCTCGCGCAGCTGCGCCGGATCATCGACGACCCCGAGGCCTCCTCGAACGACAAGTTCGTGGCGCTCGACCTCCTCAAGAACGCGAACATCGCGGCGGCCGGCGTCCTGCCGATGTGCCAGGACACGGGCACGGCGATCGTCATGGGCAAGCGCGGCCAGAACGTGCTGACCGAGGGCGGGGACGAGGCGGCGCTCTCGCGCGGCATCTACGACGCCTACACGCGGCTGAACCTGCGCTACTCGCAGATGGCCCCGATCACCATGTGGGAGGAGAAGAACACCGGCTCGAACCTGCCCGCGCAGATCGAGCTGTACGCGACCGACGGCGGCGCGTACAAGTTCCTCTTCATGGCCAAGGGCGGCGGCTCGGCCAACAAGTCCTTCCTCTACCAGGAGACGAAGGCGGTCCTCAACGAGGCCTCCATGATGAAGTTCCTGGAGGAGAAGATCCGCTCGCTCGGTACGGCGGCCTGCCCGCCCTACCACCTGGCGATCGTGGTCGGCGGCACCTCCGCCGAGCACGCGCTGAAGACCGCCAAGTACGCCTCGGCGCACTACCTGGACGAGCTGCCCCGTGAGGGCTCCCCGCTGGGCCACGGCTTCCGCGACGAGGCCCTGGAGCAGCAGGTCTTCGAGCTGACGCAGAAGATCGGCATCGGCGCGCAGTTCGGCGGCAAGTACTTCTGCCACGACGTCCGCGTCGTGCGCCTGCCCCGGCACGGCGCCTCCCTGCCGGTCGCCATCGCCGTGTCCTGCTCGGCGGACCGCCAGGCGACCGCGAAGATCACCGCCGAGGGCGTCTTCCTGGAGCAGCTGGAGACGGACCCGGCGCGCTTCCTTCCGGACACCACGGACGAGCACCTGAGCGAGGCCTCGGACGTCGTCTCCATCGACCTGAACCAGCCGATGGACGACATCCTGGCGACGCTGACCGCGCACCCGGTCAAGACCCGGCTGTCGCTGACCGGCCCGCTGGTCGTGGCGCGCGACATCGCGCACGCCAAGATCAAGGAGCTGCTGGACTCGGGCGCGCCGATGCCGCAGTACCTGAAGGACCACCCGGTCTACTACGCCGGTCCCGCGAAGACCCCCGAGGGCTACGCGTCGGGCTCCTTCGGCCCGACCACGGCCGGCCGCATGGACTCCTACGTCGAGCAGTTCCAGGCGGCGGGCGGCTCCAAGGTCATGCTGGCCAAGGGCAACCGCTCGCAGCAGGTGACGGACGCGTGCGGGACGCACGGCGGTTTCTATCTGGGCTCGATCGGCGGCCCGGCGGCGCGCCTGGCGCAGGACTGCATCAAGAAGGTCGAGGTCCTGGAGTACGAGGAGCTCGGCATGGAGGCCGTCTGGAAGATCGAGGTGGAGGACTTCCCGGCCTTCATCGTGGTCGACGACAAGGGCAACGACTTCTTCCAGAACCCGGCCCCGGAGCCGACGTTCACCCACATCCCGGTCCGCGGCCCGGGTCTGTAGCGCGAGAGCCTGAGGGCCTCTCCCCCGTTCGGGGGAGAGGCCCTCAGGCATATCCGCCCATCGGCAGATGGCAGGCCGACGAGCTCCCGGCGAGGCTGTTCCCGTAACTGAACGGCACCACCGCCAAAGGGAGTTCACGATGAAGAACCGTAAGCGCGCCCTCGTCCTGGCCGGAACCGCCGCCGCGCTGGCGGCGACGCTGATCGCCGCGGCGCCCGCCCCCGCCGCGCCGGCCTCCGCGACGCAGGCCGCACAGGCCGCACAGGCCGCGCCGAAGGTCGCCGCGGTGCACGGGGGTGGCACGATCCGCTACCCGTACGTGCCCGCGTCGCACGACATCCGCTTCACGGTCGATGCCGAGGCCGCCCCGTGGAGCAGGCCCTTCCCCGCGCAGGGCGGGGAGCAGGGCATGCCGGTCGACGCGCGGGGCAAGGTGACGATCTACCACGCGATGCCGGACGAGAACGTCATCGCGGTCGGCGAGGCGGAGGTGGACTGCCTGGTCACGGGCGGCCGGACGGCCACGGTCACCGCGGTGGTCACCTCCTCGAACGTCGGCTGGGAGGGCAAGCGGATCGGGATCAGCGTCCAGGACGGGGAACGCGGCGGCCCGGACCGGCTGGGCTTCTCGTGGGGCATCGCCAACGTCGACGTGCAGCCCGACGGGTCGGTGTCCGAGCCCCGTGTGGGCACGTGCATGGCCCCGGCCCCCTTCACCGAGGTCACCAAGGGCGGGTTCAAGGTCACTCCGGCGCCGCTGCCCCCGCGGCCGTCCACCCCGTGATCAGCCGCCTGATCAGCTCCGCCTCGACCGGGGTGGCCCGGTAGCCGTCCCGTACGGCGGCGTGCAGCTGCGCCAAGGGCAGTCCGAGCACCTTCCGGACGGCCCTGAGGGCGGGCACGCCGCCGCCCCGGAGGTCCACGAGGACGGTCCCCTCGGCCGCGACGACGGCCGCGCGGACGTCGCCGGGCGCCGGCCCCCACCCTTCGTCGCGGCCACAGGTGTCGGGGGCCCCGAAGGCGCAGGTGTCGCACTCCCACTCGGCTCGCCAACCGAGCTCGTCCCGGTCGATCAGCTGCCACGCGTGGAACACGCAGCGCCGGCACGGCTCGCAGGGCAGGAACATCGTCGGCTCGGGCATGGCGTCACCCTGCCCGTCCGTACGGGGCACCGCATCCGGTTAACGTCGGGGACACAGCTGCACACCTGCACGTTCACCCCGGTTTGCAAGGATTTCCGTATGACTGCCGCATCCTCCCTCCGCACCGCCCGCGCCGTCCGGGTCGTCGCCCACCGCGGGGCCTCCGACGAGCACCCCGAGCACACCCTCGCCGCCTACCGGCAGGCCATCGCCGACGGGGCCGACGCGCTCGAATGCGATGTACGGCTGACCGCCGACCACAAGCTGGTGTGCGTGCACGACCGGCGGGTGGAGCGGACCTCCGACGGGCGCGGGGTGGTCTCCGAGATGACTTACGCGCAGCTGTCCGCGCTCGACTTCGGGGCGTGGAAGGGGGCCGGGCACGCGGGGGCCCGGGTGCTGCTCTTCGAGGACCTGCTCCGGGAGGCGCTGGCCGCGCCGCGACCGGTCGGGCTCGCCGTCGAGACCAAGCACCCGACCCGGGCCGGGGGCCGGCTGGAGGTCGAGCTGGCGCGGATGCTCCGGGAGTACGGGCTGGCCGACGGGGCGGCCGGGCGGGTCGAGGTGATGAGCTTCTCGCGCGGCGCGCTGAACCGGCTGCACCGGCTCGTGCCCGGCCTGCCCGCCGTCTACCTGATGGAGCGGCGGCTGCGGCCGGTGCGCCCGCCCTACGCGACCCACGCGGGCCCGGGCATCGAC
Organism: Streptomyces virginiae; assembly: GCF_041432505.1. Taxonomy (GTDB): domain Bacteria; phylum Actinomycetota; class Actinomycetes; order Streptomycetales; family Streptomycetaceae; genus Streptomyces; species Streptomyces virginiae_A. Next base: position 5,504,315 of record NZ_CP107871.1, on the reverse strand, counting down.
CTCGTACGCCGGGACCCGGGGCTGGTGGCCCGGCTGCAGGCGAAGGGGCTGTCGGTGCGGGTGTGGACGGTGGACGAGCCGCAGGACGTGGAACTGTGCCTGCGGCTCGGGGTGGACACGATCATCACCAACCGGCCCCGGCAGGTGCGGGAGCAGCTGGAGGGCCGCTGACGCGCGGCGCGTCGGCGGGACCGGTCAGGCCCGCCCGTCATGGAAGCACCCGGCCGGGGTGCGCCGGCCGGGCGTGGGGGGTCTTCGGGTGCGGGGGCGGTTAGGCGAAGCGCTGTTCGGCGGACCCGTTGCAGGTCTGCAGGCGCAGCGGCTCGTGGGCGGCGGCCACCGTCAGGCACATGCCCGGGGCGGCGGCGGGGCGCAGGGTGGCGCCGTCGCGGACGAACTGCTGGTTCGCGCCGCCGTGGCAGTTCCAGATGATCAGGCCGGTGCCGGAGCCGTAGCGGGAGCCGGGGGCGTCGAGGCATCGGTCCTGGGTCAGTTCGATGTGGACGGACCGGCGGGTGCTGTCGTACCACCAGCCCTGGTTGCGGCCGCCGTGACAGTCCCATCCGACGATCTTGGTCTCGTTCGCGCTGGAGCCGCCGAAGGAGTCGAGGCAGTTGCCGGTCGCCTCGTTCTTCAGGGGCTTGTACTTGTCGTCCCAGGCCCCGGCCTGCAGCACGGGGGTGCCGGTGCTCGCGGGGTCGGCGCAGGAGGCCTCGCGCAGGCCCGAGTTGTAGAGCTGGGTCAGGCAGGACGCGAAGGCGCCGTGGCCGCGGTAGTTGGGGTGGAAGGACTGGCGGGCGGTGTTCTCGTCCCAGGGGAAGTGGTCCCCGAGGTCCAGATAGAGGCCGCGGGCCCAGGCGTCCTCCATGCAGACCTCGTGGCCGTGGAAGAGCCGCGAGTTGTCGAGGTAGATCGCGCCGGAGGCGAGGGCCGCCGCGCGCATGCCCTTCTCGAAGGTGGGCACCGCGTAGTTGCGGCCCCAGGTGGCGTCGGAGTCGTAGCCGGCGCAGCCGCCGGGGAGCTTGCCGGGGAAGTTCGGGTTGTCGTAGAAGTCGGGGCCGATGGGGCTGGGGTAGCCCATCACGACGAGCTTGTAGTCGGAGTCGGCGTAACCGGCGTCGCGCATGACGGTCTTGAGGTCGGCGACCGTGGCCTCCACCTTGGGCTTCAGGCCGTCGACGCGCGCCTGCCAGCCGGGCCCGTACTTGGGCTCACAGGTCCCCTGGCCGAGGACCCAGCGGGTCACGCAGTCGGTCATGACCGGACCGAACTGGAGGTCGTCGTTGGCGCCGGCGACCAGCAGCACCATCTTGATCTTCGTGTTGCGCGCCTTGATCGCCAGGTTGTCGCTCTGTACCAGCTCGTCGGCGTACTGCTTGCTGCCGCCGATCCTGATGTTGCCGGTGTAGCCGCCGGAGCAGGCGACGTTGAAGGTCAGGTCGGCCGGTATGCCGGTGCGGTGGATCGCCGAGTCCGGCGAACGGTGGCACTGGTTGTTCGGCGTGTTGGTCGCGGGATCGTAGGTGCCGACGCCCTCGCCCGAAATCTCGCTGTCGCCCAGCGAGATCAGGCCTGTTCTCCGTTCGTTCGGCGGGCGGACGGCCGGGTCGCCGTAGATCTTGGTGGCCTCCGCGGCGCGGACGGCCTCCAGCTCGGGCGACAGCGGCACGGCGACGGCCCCGGAGGTGGGTGCCGCCTGGGCCATGGGGGTGATGGCGGTGACACCTCCCAGGGCGGCCGCGATCGCCGCGACAGCGGCGAAGGTAGATCTGAGCATGGGTCTCGTACGGGCACGTGCCATGGAACGCCTCCCCGGATCTGGGTGTTACCCCCGGTATTTACTGGCCGGTAGGGGAGTTGGGAACACTTCGAACAAGACAATTGCTCAACTTTTTGAGGAGGCCATGAACATGACGGATGACCAGCAGGCCGAGACGTTCCGGATCGAGCACGACTCCATGGGCGACGTACGGGTGCCACGGCACGCCAAATGGCGCGCCCAGACCCAGCGCGCGGTGGAGAACTTCCCCATCTCCGGGCAGCGGTTGGAGCGCGCCCACATCGAGGCGCTCGCCCGGATCAAGGCCGCCGCCGCAGTGGTGAACGCGAAGCTCGGCGTGGTGGACCAGGACGTCGCCGACGCCATCCGCTCCGCCGCCGTCGAGGTCGCCGACGGCCGCTGGGACGACCACTTCCCCGTGGACGTCTTCCAAACCGGCTCCGGCACCTCGTCCAACATGAACACCAACGAGGTGATCGCCACCCTCGCCACCGAGCGCCTGGGCCGTGAGGTCCACCCCAACGACCACGTCAACGCCTCGCAGAGCTCCAACGACGTGTTCCCGTCGTCCATCCACATCGCCGCCACCGCCGCCGTGACCGGCGAGCTGATCCCGGCCCTGGAACACCTGGCGGCGGCCCTGGAGCTCAAGGCCGCCGAGTTCGCGCAGGTCGTCAAGGCCGGGCGCACCCACCTGATGGACGCCACCCCGGTCACCCTCGGCCAGGAGTTCGGCGGGTACGCCGCCCAGATCCGCTACGGCGTCGAGCGCCTGCGGGCGGCCCTGCCGCGGCTGGCCGAGCTGCCGCTGGGCGGGACCGCGGTGGGCACCGGCATCAACACCCCGCCCGGGTTCTCCGCCGCGGTGATCGCCGAGGTCGCCGACGCGACCGGACTGCCGCTGACCGAGGCCCGCGACCACTTCGAGGCACAGGGGGCCCGGGACGCCCTCGTGGAAACCTCCGGAATGCTGCGCACGGTCGCCGTATCCCTCACCAAGATCTCCAACGACCTTCGCTGGATGGCTTCCGGGCCGCGCACCGGTTTGGCCGAAATCAATCTGCCGGATCTCCAGCCGGGCTCCTCCATCATGCCCGGGAAGGTCAATCCGGTGGTCCCGGAGGCCGTTCTGATGGTCGCCGCTCAGGTCATGGGGAACGACGCGACCGTCGCCGTGGCGGGCGCGGCCGGCAACTTCGAGCTCAATGTGATGCTCCCGGTGATGGCCAGGAACCTCCTCGAATCGATCCGGCTGCTCGGCAGCGCGAGCCGCCTGCTGGCCGACCGCACGATCGACGGAATCACCGCGAACGAAGCGCGGGCCAGGGAATACGCCGAGTCCTCGCCCTCCGTGGTCACCCCGCTCAACCGTTACATCGGCTACGAGGAGGCCGCCAAGGTCGCCAAGCGGTCCCTCGCCGAACGCAAGACGATCAGGGAGGTGGTCCTGGAGGCCGGGTACGTGGAGCGCGGCGCCCTGACCTTGGAGCAGCTCGACGAGGCCCTCGACGTGCTGCGCATGACGCATCCCTGACCGTCCGACGCTCCCCTCGGGCGGGGGTCGGATCCGGTCGTTTCTCCTCACCGAACCCACCGGTGACCTGCGCCGCAGCGGGCGCGGCGACCCCCGCCCTAAGATCTGCGCATGACAGGTACTTTCGAGCCCGGGACCTCCGCGGCGCGGAGCGCGCCGCGGAGCCCCGCGCAGGGCCCGCGCTGGGCGCCCGGGGAGCAGATCCTGTGGCGCTACCGCGACCACGCCCCGACCTCGGGGCTGAAGGGCCCGGTCCACATCTGCCGCCCGGTGACCGTCGTCCAGGACACGGACGAGCTCCTGGCGGTGTGGATGGCCCCCGGCACCGAATGCGTCAAGCCGGTGCTCGCCGACGGCACCTCCGTCCACGAGGAACCGCTCGCCACCCGCTACACGGCGCCGCGGACCACCGTACGGTCGCGCTGGTTCGGCGCCGGTGTCCTGAAACTGGCCCGGCCCGGTGACTCCTGGTCGGTGTGGCTGTTCTGGGGCCCCGGCTGGGAGTTCAAGAACTGGTACGTGAACCTGGAGGAGCCGCGTTCGCGCTGGGCCGGCGGAGTGGACTCCGTGGACCACTTCCTGGACATCGCCGTCCACCCGGACCGCAGTTGGACGTGGCTGGACGAGGACGAGTTCGCGCAGGCGCAGCGGTGCGGTCTGATGGACCGTGAGCAGGCCGATCGGGTACGGGAGGCCGGCCGCGCGGCCGTCGAGGTGATCAAGGAATGGGGGGTCCCGTTCTCCGGCGGCTGGGAGGACTGGCGGCCGGATCCGGCCTGGACGATTCCGGCCCTTCCGCACGACTGGGACGGCACCCCGGCGCATATGACCTCATGAGACCCTTGATGCGCCCCCAGGGTGCAAACGTAGGATCGTCCTCCGAGAGATCACGCGCGCGGAACGGTGCGGTCGCCGCATCCTTGTGCAAGTGTCCCTCATCACAAGGAATGTGACCGGAGGTCAACCGCACGACGAGAGACGACGAGGGGGCGGGGGTCCGTCAGGGGCACCTCCCGACCGGAGGTCGGGAGAGAAGTTTGGGGCAGGAACCTCGGGGTGATGGTGCCCGGGCCGCTGAGCGGGTATACCGCGACTGACCGAGTTGAGTGCAGCGCACATCGAGCGCAAACGGACGGAAATCCACGCGTGACGGAGTACCCCACCTCCCAGGAGGGCCCGCAGCCCGTCGCCTCCGGCGGAGGTACGGACGAGGCCGGCCACGGCAAGGCGCCCATCGCCGCCACCGAGGCCGTACGCACGCATGCGCCGGGCACGGGCGCGGAGCCGGGCGGCAGCGCCGCCGCGGCCTCCGACGCGCGTGCGGCCCGCTCGGCGGCCGGTCTCCCCCGGCCCCGCGGCGCCGCGGCCGGGGACGTTCCGGCCGGTGCGGACTGCCCCCAGGGCCAGGCGCAGACGCAGGGACAGCTGCAGGACCCGGGCCACGACAACGCCCGCCCGCGCGACGGGGCGACCCACGGTGACGCCGGGGCGGTCGCCGGTGGCGGTGGCGCCGGCCGGCACGGTGGCGGCGGGACCGGAACACCGGTCGCCGTCACCGGAGAGGCGACCGCCGCACGCCGCGAGGGGGACCGCCTGCGCTTCGTCGGCGCCGCCACCCGGCGGATCGCCCGCGGCATCGACCTCGACGAGATCGTGCTGGGCCTGTGCCGGGCCACCGTGCCGACCTTCTCGGACGCCATCCTCGTGTACCTGCGCGACCCGCTCCCGGTCGGCGACGAGCGGCCCGTCGGCCCGGTCGTTTTAAGGCTGCGACGCACCGATCGGCTCCGGCCGATCGACGACCTGACGGACTTGAGCAGCACGATCGGCGCGGGGATGGACCTCGCCGGGGCCGCGGGGGCCACCGGCGAGCTCGACTTCAGCCAGTTGCCGCTGGTCGGCCCGCAGGGTGACCTGCCCGCGGCGGAGCTGTGCGAGATCCGGCCCGGCGGCGCGCTCGCCGAGGTGCTGCGCGGCGTACGGCCCGTCTTCGCGTCCTCCGCCGCCGCCCGGGCCGCGCTGCCCGAGCTGCTCGGCGAGGACCACCCGCTGCCGCGCGGCAACCGGGCCGTCCTCGCGCCGCTGCGCGGCCGCCGCCGGGTGATCGGCGCCGCCGTGTTCCTGCGCAGCCCCGAGCGGCCCGCCTTCGAGCCGAACGACCTGCTGGTCGCCGCCCAACTGGCCACCCACACCGCGCTCGGCATCGACAAGGCGGTCCTGTACGGCCGTGAGGCGTACATCGCCGACGAGTTGCAGCGCACCATGCTGCCCGACAGCCTGCCGCAGCCCACCGGGGTGCGGCTCGCCTCCCGCTATCTGCCCGCCGCCGAGACGGCACGGGTCGGCGGCGACTGGTACGACGCCATACCGCTGCCCGGCAGCCGCGTCGCGCTCGTCGTCGGCGACGTCATGGGCCATTCCATGACCTCCGCCGCGATCATGGGCCAGCTCCGCACCACCGCGCAGACCCTCGCCCAGCTGGACCTGCCGCCCGCCGAGGTCCTGCACCACCTGGACGAGCAGGCGCAGCGCCTGGGCTCCGACCGCATGGCCACCTGCCTGTACGCCGTCTACGATCCCGTCGCGCACCGGATCACCATCGCCAACGCGGGCCACCCGCCGCCCGTGCTGCTGCACCTGGGCGGCCGCGCCGAGGTGCTCCGTGTGCCTCCCGGCGCCCCCATCGGCGTCGGCGGCGTGGACTTCGAGGCCGTGGAGCTGGACGCGCCCGCCGGTGGCACCCTGCTGCTCTACACCGACGGCCTGGTGGAGTCGCGGCTGCGGGACGTGTGGACCGGCATCGAGCAGCTCCGCGAGCGGCTGGCGACCACCGCCCAGCTGACCGGCCTGGACCACCCGCCGCCGCTGGAGGCGCTCTGCGACGACGTGCTGGACATGCTCGGCCCCGGTGACCGGGACGACGACATCGCGCTGCTCGCGGCCCGGTTCGACGGGATCGCGCCCAGCGACGTCGCGTACTGGTTCCTGGACCCGGAGGAGACCGCCCCGGGCCGGGCCCGCCGGTTCGCCCGGCGGGCCCTGACCCGGTGGGGCCTGGAGGAGCTGAGCGACTCGCTGGAGCTGCTGGTCAGCGAGGTGGTCACCAATGCCGTGCGGTACGCGGAGCGGCCCGTGACCCTGCGCCTGCTGCGGACGGACGTACTGCGCTGCGAGGTCGGCGACGACTCGCCGCAGCTGCCGCGCCAGCGTCGGGCGCGGGACACCGACGAGGGCGGTCGCGGCCTGTTCCTGGTCAACCGGATGGCCCGCCGCTGGGGTGCGACACGGCTCAGCAGCGGAAAGGTCGTCTGGTTCGAGCTGTCGCTGCCCGGGCAGCCCGAACGGCGCTGATCGCGCGACGTACGAAAGACCGCCGCCCCGCAGCCTTCGAAGGCTGCGGGGCGGCGGTCTTTGTCCTGGCGGTACTGCCTAGTGCTCGGGCAGCAGCGGCGGGTCCGGCGGCTTGGGACCGTTGGTCTTGGTCGCCGTGGGTGTCGGGGTCGGCGTCGGGGTCGGCGTCGGCGTCGTCTTGGTGGCGGTGGGCGTCGGCGTCGGCGTCGGGGACGCCGGCGGGCTGCTGCTGGCCGCCGGGGCGCTGGAGGACGGCGACGGCGACGGCGTCGGCGAGGCGCTGCGGGACGGCGTCTGCACGGCGCCCATCTCCGCCTCGCTCAGCTGGAACTTGCCCGCGTTGCCTCCCTTGAGGGCGGCGAGCGTGTACGCCTTCCAGATCGAGGCGGGGAAGCTGGAGCCGCCGAGTCGGCCGAGGCCGGCCGTACCGGTCAGGGTGACCTGCTTGGCGGTGACGGGCTCCTCACCGAAGATCGCGACGACGGTGACCAGCTCCGGGGTGAAGCCGGAGAACCAGCCGGAGACGTTGTTCTCGGTGGTACCGGTCTTGCCGGCGGCCTCGTAGGCGCTGCTGCGGACCTTGTTGCCGGAGCCTCCGTCGTCGTTGACGACGCCCGTGAGCACCTTGGTGACGGTGTCGGCGGTCTGGCGGCTGATGGCCTGGGAACCGATGGGCTGGGCCGGCACGACCTCGCGGTCCTTGTGCTCGGCCTTCTTGACGATGGTCGGCGTGACCTTCTTGCCGTGGTTGTCGAAGGTGGCGTAGACGCCCGCCATCTCCACGGTGTTGGCGCTCATGGTGCCGAGCGACATGGCCGGCTTGTCCTCGGGCCAGCCCTCACGGTCCTTCATGCCGAGGGCCAGGGCCGTCTTCTTCACGTTGCGCGGCTCGACGTCCACGATCATCTGCGCGTAGACGGAGTTGACCGAGAAGTTGGTCGCCTCCTGGACCGTCATCATCGGCGTGCCGAAGTTGCGGTCCTCCTGGTTCTGCGGGGCGAACGGGATGTCGCTGCCGACGACCGGGCGCTTGCTGGTGCCGTCGTAGAGCGCGTTCGGCGTGATCGGCTTGCGGTCCTGGGTCTTCGCGCCGTTCTCCAGCGCGGAGGCCAGCACGATCGGCTTGAAGGTCGAGCCCGGCTGGTAGTCCTTGCGCAGGGCGTTGCTGGACCAGTGGTCCTTCAGGCTCGTACCGCCGTACATCGCGACGATCGCACCGGTCTTCGGGTCCACGGAGGTGGCACCGGCCTGCACGCTCTGGTCCTGGGGCTTGCCCTTGGTGTCCTTGCGGTCGAGCTTGGACTCCAGCTCGTCCTGGACGGCCTTCTCCAGGGCTTCCTGCTTCTTCGGGTCGATGTTCAGCGTGAAGGTCCAGCCACCGGCGTCGATCAGCTTCCGCTCGACGCCCTGGGCGTTGAGCTCGGCCTCGGCCGCCTGGACCAGGTAGCCCTTCTGGCCGTCCATGCCGGTCGGCGGCTGCGGCGGGAGCGGCTCGGCGAACTTCAGCGTCTGACGCTTGGCCTCGTCCAGCTTGCCGTTCTCGACCATGTTCACGAAGGTGGCGTTGTAGCGGATCGTGATCCGCTTCTTGGTCTCCTCGCTCGCGGTCGACCAGTCGTACTGGCTGGGGGCCTGGACGAGGGTGGCGAGGTAGGCGCCCTGCTCCAGCGTCAACTTGCCGGCGTCGACGCCGTAATAGGCCTGGGCGGCCGCCTGGATGCCGTACGCGCCGCGTCCGAAGTAGCTGGTGTTCAGATAGCCCGCGAGGATCTCGGGCTTCTCCTTGCTCTGGTCGACCTTGAGGGAGATCACCAGCTCCTTGAGCTTGCGGGTGACCGTCTGATCCTGGGTCAGGTAGTAGTTCTTGACGTACTGCTGGGTGATCGTGGAGCCACCGGCCTTGCCGCGCCCGGTGGCCGTGTTCCACAGACCGCGGGCCAGACCCTTGAAGTCCACGCCCTGGTCGCTGCGGAAGGACTTGTTCTCGATCGCGATGAACGCCTCCTGCACGTCCATCGGGATCTTGTCGATCGGCAGGATCTCGCGGTTGACCTTGCCCTTGCTGGCCATGATCGTGCCGTCTGCGTACTTGTAGACGTTGCTCTGCTGGAGCGCCTGGTTGTTCGGGTCCGGCTCTTCGACGTAGAAGTACAGGCCGACCAGTGCGGCCATGCCGAGCAGTATCAGTCCGAAGAACGTGCCCAGGATCTTCTTCCAGGTGAAGAAGCGGCGTATACCCGTGCGTCTACCGGTACTTCCGCTTCCTTTGGTGCCCTGCGCGCGTCCGCTCGGCGCACGCCGCGCACCGCGCTGCTGGTGCGCCTTACGCACTTCTGCTCGGCCCATCGCTCCCGCTCCGCTCGATTACCCCCCCGACGTCAGCTCAGAAAGCTAACACCGCAGGCTGTGATAAAAGTTGGCCAACCATGACCAATTACGGTCATTTCGGACGTGAGAATCAGCACCCACATCAATGGAACCGACGCTCACCTAAGCCGAAGGGTTGCCGTAGCGCAAAAAAGTGATATCACTTTGCTAGACGGTCCGATCGACCGCGAGCTGAGAAACGGGGCAAACCATGACGAACGAAAACGCCACCCCAGACGGAGTACGGGAGTTCACCGCGCGCAGTGTCGCCGGCGGACTGGCCCTGCTGCTCGGACTGCTGGGTCTGCTGGCGGGCGCCGGCCTGATCGTGGCCGGCGCGGTGCTCGCGGCCGTCGCGGCCAAGGTGACCCTGATAGCCCTCGGCGTACTCCTGGGCCTCGCCTCCGTGTTCGCCATGAGCGGGCTGAACACGGTGGCGCCGGGCGAGGCCCGGGTGGTCCAGCTGTTCGGCCGCTACAAGGGCACCATCCGCGCCGACGGACTGCGCTGGGTGAACCCGCTGACCTCTCGCGAGAAGATCTCCACCCGGGTGCGCAACCACGAGACGGCCGTGCTGAAGGTCAACGACGCCTACGGCAACCCGATCGAGCTGGCGGCGGTCGTGGTGTGGCGGGTCGAGGACACGGCCCGGGCGACCTTCGAGGTCGAGGACTTCACGGAGTTCGTCGAGACCCAGACCGAGGCGGCGGTCCGGCACATCGCCATCGAATACCCCTACGACGCGCACGAGGAAGGCGGCCTGTCGCTGCGCGGCAACGCCGAGGAGATCACCGAGAAGCTGGCGGTCGAACTGCGCGACCGCGTCGACGCGGCCGGTGTGCACATCATCGAGTCCCGCTTCACGCACCTCGCGTACGCTCCGGAGATCGCCTCCGCGATGCTCCAGCGCCAGCAGGCGGGCGCGGTCGTGGCGGCCCGCAAGCAGATCGTGGAGGGCGCGGTGGGCATGGTCGAGCTGGCACTGACCCGACTGGCGGAGCAGGACATCGTGGACCTGGACCCGGAGCGCAAGGCGGCCATGGTCTCGAACCTGATGGTCGTCCTGTGCGGCGACCGCGCCGCCCAGCCGGTGGTCAACACGGGAACCCTCTACCAGTGACCCCCGGCGGCGAGGAGAAACCGGCGGGCCGGCAGGCGCGCAAGCAGGTACTGCTGCGGCTCGACCCGCAGGTGTACGACGCGCTGGCCCGCTGGGCGGGCGAGGAACTGCGCAGCGCCAACGCGCAGATCGAGTTCCTGCTCCGCCGGGCCCTCGCCGAGGCCGGCCGCCTCCCGTCGGCCCCCGGCCCCATCCCACGCCGGGGACGCCCCCCGAAGCCCACGGACTGACCCGGACCGCGCCCACAGACGCCGCCCGCAGACGCCCGGTGGGGCCGGAAACCCGGCCCCACCGGGCGTCGCCGTGTCCCGGGGCCCGGTCCCGACCGGCCCCGACCGGCCCCGCGTACCCCGCCGCCGACCTCGGCCGCCCCCGATCAACCCTCTATACACTCCGCGTATACACACGGTGTAGAGTCGCGGTCATGTCCATCGGTCACACCCTCCTCGGCCTCCTCGAGGCCGGCCCGCGCCACGGCTACGACCTCAAGCGCGCCTTCGACGAGAAGTTCGGCCACGACCGCCCCCTCGCCTACGGGCAGGTCTACTCGACCATGTCCCGCCTCCTGAAGAACGGCCTCGTCGAGGTCGACGGGATAGAGAGCGGCGGCGGCCCCGACCGCAAGCGGTACGCCATCACCGACGCCGGCATCACCGACGTCGAGGCCTGGCTCTCCCAGCCCGAGAAGCCAGAGCCGTACCTCCACTCGACCCTCTACACGAAGGTCGTCCTCGCCCTGCTCACCGGCCGCCGCGCCGACGAACTGCTGGACACCCAGCGCGCCGAGCACCTGCGCCTCATGCGCATCCTCACCCAGCGCAAGCGCAAGGGGGACATCGCCGACCAGCTCGTGTGCGACCACGCCCTCTTCCACCTGGAGGCGGATCTGCGGTGGCTGGAGCTCACCGCGGCCCGCCTCGGCCAGCTCGCCCAGGAGGTACGCCGATGACCCCGGCCGGCTCGTTGCTCGCCGCCACGGACCTGCGCAAGGCGTACGGGTCCACCACCGCGCTCGACGGCGCCGAGTTCTCCATCCACGCGGGCGAGGTCGTCGCCGTCATGGGCCCCTCCGGCTCCGGCAAGTCGACCCTGCTGCACTGCCTCGCGGGCATCGTCCCGCCCGACTCCGGCTCGATCACCTACGCCGGCCGCGAGCTCACCACGATGAGCGACGCCGAGCGCAGCGAACTGCGGCGCACCGAGTTCGGCTTCGTCTTCCAGTTCGGCCGGCTCGTACCGGAGTTGACCTGCGTGGAGAACGTCGCCCTCCCGCTGCGCCTGACCGGCGTCAAGCGCAAGGAAGCCGAACGCACCGCCCTGCGGTGGATGGAGCAGCTCCAGGTGGAGGACCTCGGCGCCAAGCGACCCGGCGAGATATCCGGCGGCCAGGGGCAGCGCGTGGCCGTCGCCCGCGCCCTCGTGACCGGCCCCCGGGTGATCTTCGCCGACGAGCCCACCGGAGCCCTCGACTCCCTCAACGGCGAACTCGTCATGCAGCTGCTCACCGAGGCCGCCCGGTCGGCGAACGCCGCCGTCGTGCTCGTGACGCACGAGACCCGCGTGGCCGCCTACTCCGACCGCGAGATCGTCGTACGCGACGGCAGGTCCCGCGACATGGAGCGCATCGTATGAGCCGGCTCCAGGTCTGGACCCGCGACCTCGGCATGGGCGCCCGCTTCGCCTTCGGCGGCGGCCGCGAAGGGTGGATCCGCACCCTGCTCACCGGTGTCGGCGTCGGTCTCGGCGTCGCCCTGCTGCTGATCAGCACCGCCATCCCCGGCGCCCTCGCCGAACGCTACGAGCGCGGCGACGCGCGGTCGACGATGAGCTCCGAGACCGCCGACGTCCCCGGGCCCGACACCCTGTTGATCACCCGTGTCAACCAGACGTACCGCAGCAAGGACATCGAGGGGCACATGCTGCGGGCCGAGGGCCCCCGAGCCCCGCTGCCGCCCGGTCTGAAGCGGATCCCGGGCCAGGGCGAGATGGCCGTCTCCCCCGCCCTGGACGAGATGCTGAAGTCCTCCGACGGCGCGCTGCTGCGCGAGCGGCTGGACGCCCGGATCAGCGAAATCATCGGTGACCCCGGCCTGGTCGGCCCCGGCGAGCTGTTCTTCTACCTGGGCAGCGACACCCTGGAGAAGGGCGGCCCCGAGGACTACCGCGTCGAGCGCGTCACCACCTTCGGGTACGACGCGGACCGCGAGGGCCTGGACCCCGTGCTCATGCTGATGGTCGTCCTGACGTTCGTCGCGCTGCTGATGCCCGTCGCCGTGTTCATCGCCACCGCCGTCCGTTTCGGCGGGGACCGGCGCGACCGGCGGCTCGCCGCGCTGCGACTGGTCGGCGCCGACGCCAGGATGGTGCGCCGGATCGCGGCCGGCGAGGCGCTGGCCGGCTCGCTGGTCGGACTGGTGCTGGGCAGCGGCTTCTTCGCCGTCGGCCGCTCCCTGGTCGGCAGCGTCAGCCTCCAGCAGCGCAGCGTCTTCCCCGCCGACCTCGACCCGGCGCCCTGGCTCGCCGTCCTGGTCGCCCTCGCGGTGCCCGCGGCGGCGGTGGCCGTGACCCTGTTCGCGCTGCGCGGTGTGGTCATCGAGCCGCTGGGCGTCGTCCGTACGGCCAAGCCCTCCCGGCGCCGCGTCTGGTGGCGGCTGCTGCTCCCGCTGATCGGGCTCGGCCTGCTCGTGCCCATGGGCGGCCGCGGGAACGACCACGGCAGGTTCAACCAGTTGCAGGTCAGCGGCGGTGTGGTGCTGCTGCTGGTCGGGATCACCGTGCTGCTCCCCTGGCTGCTGGAACGGTTCGTCGGGAAGATGTCCGGCGGCCCGGTCTCCTGGCAGTTGGCCGTGCGCCGGCTCCAGGTCAACAGCGGCTCCGCCGCCCGCCTCGTCAACGGCATAGCCGTGGCCGTCGCGGGCGCCATCGCCCTCCAGATGCTCTTCGCGGGCGTCGAGGGCGACTACGTCAAGCCGACCGGCCAGGACCCCGCCAGGGCCGCCGTCCGGGTCATGGTGCGCCAGGATTCGACGGCGCGAGCGGACGACCTCGCCCGGCGGATCTCCGCCGAGCAGGGTGTCACCCGTACCGTCTCGCTGACCTCCGTGCAGGCCGCCCACCAGGTGCCCGCGACGGACAGGACGGTCGAGCTGACCATCGGCACCTGCGACGCGCTCGGTGAGGTCGCCGTCCTCGACTCCTGCGCGGAGGGAGACGCCTTCGTGCTGACCGGCGCCGCCCCCACCCAGGGCGCACGGGGCATCTACGGGGCGACGGCGAAACCCGGCGACGAGCTGTTCGTCGGCGACGTCCACCAGTACGAGGTCGAGGAGGGCGCCCCGCCCGCTCCGGTGAGGTGGACCCTCCCGGCATCCGCCCGTACGGTGCCCAGCCGACCGGACCCCAGCGGGCAGCTGCGCAGCGGCCTGCTGGTCACCCCGTCGGCCGCGCCGAAGGAACTCGGCGACTTCCAGAACCCGATGATCTACGTCCAGGTCGACGAGTCCGGGCCGGACGCCCTGGACCGGGCGCGCAACGCCGTCTTCAAGGCGGATCCGCTCGCCACCGCGATGCGGCTGCAGGACACCCAGGAGGCCGCCGGCTTCTCCTCGATCCGCACGGGCCTGTTCTTCGGCGCCACCGCCGTACTGGTCCTGATCGGCGGCAGCCTGCTCGTCTCCCAGCTGGAGCAGTTGCGCGAGCGCCGGCGGCTGCTGTCCTCCCTGGTCGCCTTCGGCACCAAGCGCTCCACGCTGGGCCTGTCGGTGCTGTGGCAGACGGCCGTGCCGATCGCGATCGGCCTGGTGCTGGCGGCCGGGGTCGGCGTGGCGCTGGGCGCCGTCCTGATGGGCATGGCCGCCCAGCCGGTCCGCGTCGACTGGGCGTCGGTGCTCGGGATGACGGCCGCCGGCGCGGGTGTGGTGGTCGTGGTGACCCTGCTCAGCCTGCCGCCGCTGCTGCGGCTGATGCGCCCGGACGGCCTCCGTACGGAGTGACCTCGGCGCCCGCCTGAACCCCGTACGCCCGTTCCCGGGACGGCCCCCCGACCCCTAGTCGGTGGGCCAGACCGGGAGCGGGCGCACGGCTTCGCGCAGTCCGGCGGCGATCGCCCTGAACTCCTCCTGGCGGGCGGTCCCGGTCCGCATGGCCAGGGCGATCCGCCGGGAGGGCGCGGGCTCGGCGAAGTACCCGGTGGACAGGTACTCGTTGCGGGCGGTCTCCAGGCGCAGCGCGGTGCGCGGCAACAGCGTCACCCCCAGTCCCCCGGCGACCAGTTGTACGAGGGTGGACAGCCCGGCGGCGGTCGTGGTGACGTCCGCGCCGGTCGTCCGGCCCGCTTCCCGGCAGATGTCGAGGGCCTGGTCGCGCAGGCAGTGCCCCTCGTCGAGCAGCAGCAGCTGCAGTCCGCGCAGTTCCTCCAGCGGGATGTCCCGGCGCCCGGCCAGCGCGTGCTCCCGGGGGGCGAGCAGGACGAAGTCCTCGTCGAAGAGGGGCAGTTCGCTCACCCCGGGCACCCCGAGCGGGACCGCCAGCAGGAGCAGGTCCAGGCGTCCGCCGGCCAGCCCCTCCAGCAGCGAGGCGGTCTGCTCCTCGTGCACCTGGAGGTCCATCCGCGGGTAGCGCCGGTGGAAGAGCCCGAGCACGGTCGGCAGCAGGTACGGCGCCACTGTGGGGATCACCCCGAGGCGCAGCACCCCGGTGAAGGGCGCCCGCACCGCCTCGGCCTCCTCCAGCAGCCCGCCCATGGCGGCGAGCACCACCTGGGCCCGCGCCGCGATCCGCTCGCCCGCCGGGGAGAGCAGCACCTTGCGGGTGGTGCGCTCCAGCAGCTGCACGCCGAGGGCCTCCTCCAGCGCGGAGACGGCCCCGGAGAGCGCGGGCTGGCTCATGCCGATGGCCGCGGCGGCGTCCCGGAAGTGCAGGTGCTCGGCGACGGCCGCGAAGGCGCGTAGTTGCGCGAGCGTCGGTTGCTTCGTTCCCCTACTACTGACAGCCACTGATAGGTACCTCCGATCACCCGACACAAGAGTAGCTATTTCTGTAATCAATGCAGGTGTGTCAGCATGTGAGATACGTCCAACCCCGCCGGAAAACCCCCAAAAGGGTTATTTTCCACTGCATAAGGAGAGCGCGTGCTCACTGTTGGTGACAAGTTCCCCACCTTCGACCTGACCGCCTGTGTCTCGCTCGAGGCCGGAGCCGAGTTCGCGCAGATCGACCACAAGACCCACGAGGGCAAGTGGAAGGTCGTCTTCGCGTGGCCGCTGGACTTCACCTTCGTGTGCCCGACCGAGATCGCCGCCTTCGGCAAGCTGAACGACGAGTTCGCCGACCGCGACGCGCAGATCCTCGGCTTCTCGCTCGACTCCGAGTACGTGCACCACGCCTGGCGCAAGGACCACGCCGACCTGCGTGACCTGCCCTTCCCGATGATGTCCGACATCAAGCGCGAGCTGTCGACCGAGCTGGGCATCCTCGGCGAGGACGGCCTGCCGATGCGCGCCGTCTTCATCGTGGACCCGAACAACGAGATCCAGTTCTCGATGGTGACCGCCGGTTCCGTGGGCCGTAACCCCAAGGAGGTCCTGCGGGTCCTCGACGCCCTGCAGACCGACGAGCTGTGCCCGTGCAACTGGAACAAGGGTGACAACACCATCGACGCCGGCGCGCTGCTGGCCGGTGAGTGACGGATGTCCCTCGACTCCCTGAAGTCGGCCATACCGGACTTCGCCAAGGACCTGAAGCTGAACCTCGGTTCGGTCATCGGCAACAGCGACCTCCCGCAGCAGCAGCTGTGGGGCACGGTCCTGTCCTGCGCGATCGCCGCCCGTTCGCCGCTCGTCCTGCGTGAGCTGGAGCCCGAGGCGAAGGCGAACCTCTCGCCGGAGGCGTACACCGCCGCCAAGTCCGCCGCCGCGGTCATGGCGATGAACAACGTCTTCTACCGCACCCGGCACCTGCTCTCCGACCCGGAGTACGGCACGCTGCGCGCGGGCCTGCGGATGAACGTCATCGGCAACCCGGGCGTGGAGAAGGTCGACTTCGAGCTGTGGTCGCTCGCGGTCTCCGCGATCAACGGCTGCGGCCAGTGCCTGGACTCGCACGAGCAGGTCCTGCGCAAGGCGGGCGTCGACCGCGAGACGATCCAGGAGGCCTTCAAGATCGCCTCCGTGATCCAGGCCGTCGCCGTCACGCTCGACGCCGAGGCCGCCCTCGCCGCCGAGTAACGGCACCCCGTACGACAAGCACGGTGCCCCGCGACCCGATCCGGTCGCGGGGCACCGTGCTGTGTTGCGTGTTGCCGTGTCGTGCGTTGCCGTGTCAGCTCGTGCGCAGCGCGGCCATCAGCGCCCGCGCGTCCTCGACCGCCGCCGCCACCAGGGCCTCGCGGCCGGGGTCCGGCAGCGGGTCCACCCGGGGGTCGGGGGTCGCCTCGCCCCGTACCTCGTAGATGCTCAGGTCGATCGTGAACACCGCGCCACCGTCACGGACCCGCAGCCGCAGGCCGGACTCGTTCTCGGTGCCGGGGCGGGTGACGAGGGCCTGCTCCCCGAGACCGGGCATCGACTCCCACGCGCCGCCGTCGTAGAGGTAGATCCGGCTGTGCGGGGTGTCGAGCGCGAACTCGGCCGCGGGATCGGTCTTCTTGTGCAGTTCGACCGTGGCCGTCGTGTGGAAGGTCCCGCCGGAGGCCGGCCTGTCGCTGCCGCGGGAGCACGCCGCCCAGTCCAGCGCCGGATGCCGGGTGCCGGCCTCCGGAGCGGCCTCCGGGAGGCTGCCCAGCAGTCCCTCCAGGGTCGAGGCCTTGTACTGGCCGCAGAGGTCGTCCGTGAGCCGGTAGCGGATCTCCGGCTCGGCCGGCGGGGCCCCGAAGGCGTACAGCCCGCCCGCCCACAGCGCGGAGGTGGCCACCACCGCCGCCGCCACCCACCGCCACGGCCGGCCCGGCGCCCGCGCCTCGCGCACCACGGTGTCCTGCACGACCTCGGCCGGTCGCGCCGACTCCCCGTCCCCGTCCCACTCCGGCTCCGTGATCACCGCCGCCCCCTACTTCTTCAGCGCCGACATCAGCTCACGCATGTCCTCGATCATCGCCGCCTGGACCGCGTCGACGTCGGTGGCGGGTCGGCCGTTCGTCTCCGCGAGGGTGCCTGCACCCACCTCGACGGTGAACACCGTTGCGCCGTCGAGCACTTTGAGGATCAGCCAGCTCTCGCCGGACATCACATGCATCACGGCACGCTCCCCGAGGTCCGGCACCGCCGCCGTGCGCACGCCGCCCGCGTAGGCCGTGGTGCGGAGGTCCGGTGCGTCGAACTCGGCCGAAGGATCCGTCTTCTTGTGCAGGGCGACCTGGGCGACCACGTTGACGTCCGAGGCCGTCCCGTCCTTCCCGGCGTTCTCCAGGCCACACCGCGCCGCGTACACGGCCGGGTGGTCGCCCTCGAGGTTCACCGGCTTCTTCGCGTGCATGTCACCGGTGATGCCGCTCAGCGCGCGGGCCTTGAAGTCCTGGCACAGGTTCTTCGACGCCCGGTAGGAGATCTCCGGTTCGGCCGCCCGGTCCCCGAACGCGTACAGCCCGCCGCCCCACACCGCGGACGCGACCACGACGCCGCCCAGCGCCCACAGCCACGGCCGCGGGCCCGGACCGCCCGTCGCCCGCGAGGGCCCTGCGGGTTCCAGGGCCTCGGTCTTCCATTCCTCGCCGAGCTCCAGATCGGTGATCATGCCTGCCCCCGTGTTCGAGTTCTCCCCGCGATGCCGTCGGCACGCGCATGAGTTCGATCATCGCCGCCCGGGTCACCGGAGCGTTCGATTTGAGGAAGTCAAGAGGTGGGGCGGTCCTCGCCCTCGGGGGCCACGCTGAGCGCCGTGGAACCGTGCGGGCCCGGGCCGATCATTCCGGATCCGAGGTGGTGCTGCTCCCGCGAGTACGCCTTCAGATAGCCCACCACCGTGTTGGTGACGGCCACCAGCGGCACCGCGACGACCGCCCCGCCGATGCCCGCGATCATGCCGCCGGCGGCCACCGAGAGCACCACTGCGAGCGGGTGCACCCGTACGGCCCGGCCGAGGATGAAGGGTTGGAGCACGTGGCCCTCGATCTGCTGCACCGCCAGCACCACCAGCAGCACCATCAGGGCGGTGAACACGCCCTGGGTCACGAGCGCCACGACCACCGCGAGGGCTCCCGACACCACGGCGCCGACCAGCGGGATGAAGGCGAACAGGAAGATGAAGACGGCCAGCGGCACCGCCATCGGCACGTCCAGGAAGTAGATGCCGAGGCCGATGAAGATGGCGTCGATGAGGGCGACGATGACCGTGCCGCGCACATAGGCGGTCAGCGTGCGCCAGGCGCGCGGGCCAGCACCGGCGACACCGGCGCGGGCGGCGGACGGGACCAGGCCCAGCGCCCAGTTCCAGATGCGCTTGCCGTCGTAGAGCAGGAAGAGCGTGGAGAACATCGCGAGCAGAATGCCCGTCAGGACCTCGACGAGCACCGTCACGCCCTGCAGTCCGGCGGAGGTGATCTGCTCGGTGTTGGTGCCGATGGTCTCGCTGAGGTTCTTCGCGATGTCGTTGATCTGCTTCTCGGTCACGTGGAACGGACTGTCCAGTGCCCAGAGCTTGAGCTCGTTGATGCCGTCGCGGACCCGGTCGGAGAGGTCGTCGAGGTTCTCCATCACCTGCCAGACCACGAACCAACCGACGAGCCCGATGACCACGAAGCCGAGGATCGCCGTGACGGCCGTGGCCAGACCGCGCGGCAGACCCAGTCTGCGCAGCCGGACCACGAAGGGCTGGAGCATCGCGGTGACGAGCATGGCGGCGGCGAAGGCGAGGACGACCAGGCGGACTTCGCTGATCACCTTCATCAGCACCCAGAGCATCCCGGCGAGCAGCAACAGCCGCCAACTGGCCTCGGCGGCGACGCGCATCCCCCAGGGGACGACGCTCGCCGGGTCGGGGCGCACGGGCGCGGCCGGGGCGGCGAGGTGGGGCGCGGGGACCACGGGCGGGTAGGCGGGGGGCGCGGGTACGGTCGCGACCGCCGCGGCGGCACCTGCTTCGGCGGCACCGGCCTCCGATGCCCGCCCGGGCCCGGCGGGGTGCGGCAGATCGCCGCTGGTCTCGGCCTCGACCTCGGCACGCCGCTCGTTGAGCCGCGCCTCCATCCGGTTCAGCTTGTTCCCGAGCCGGCCGAGCCAGCCTTCCCTCTTCGCCATGTCGCTTTCCTTCCCCCGCCCCGGTCTACGGGCTCACCTCGAAGACCGTACACGCGAGGAGCCCCGCACCGTAGGACGGTGCGGGGCTCCCCCGGGTTGAACGGTGCCGGGCCGCTCGCGGCGGCGCGGGCTTTCTAGTACCAGCCGTTGGCCTGGTGGAAGCTCCAGGCGCCGCAAGGGCTGCCGTAGCGGTCTTCCATGTAGTTCAGGCCCCACTTGATCTGCGTGGCGGGGTTCGTGCGCCAGTCCGCGCCGGCCGAGGCCATCTTCGAACCGGGCAGCGCCTGGACCAGACCGTAGGCTCCCGAGGAGGAGTTGACGGCCTTGTAGTTCCAGGTGGATTCCTGGTTGATGATGTTCGAGAAGCACTGGAACTGGCCGGCCGGGACCATCTGCTGAGCGATGGCCTTGACCTGAGCGACCGTGTAGGAGCTCTGGGGGGCGAAGTCACCGGCGTCGCGGGCGGCGGAGCGGCTGGCGACCTGCTCCTTCTCCTCGCGTTCCTTCTTGAGCTTCGCCTCGGCCTCGGCCTTCTCCTTCTCGGCCTCCGCCTTCTTGGACTTGGCGTCCTCGGCGGCCTGGACGCGCGCGGCCTCCTCGGCGGAACGCTTGGCGTCGGCATCGGCGGCGTGGGCGATGGCATCGGCCTGCTGCGTCAGGGACGCGCTCTGGACCTGTGCCTGGTCGCCGACCGGGATGTCGGCAAGGAGCGTCGCGCCGGACGCGGTCGTCTCGAGATCGTTCGTGGGGTCGCCGGTGGCAACGCCTACGACTGCGCCGACGGTGGTGACCGCGGTGGCCGAAGCCACGGCGAACCCCCGGACCGAGATCCGGCTCACACGGTGTCCTTCCAGCAGCGTCCGCAGTGACCGCGCGGGCGCAAAAGTGCCCTCGACTCTGGCCTCCGTGGTTCTACGGTCACTGGAGGCGCGGGCCCGTGGGCAACCCCCTGGCGGGGGCCGCCGCGTGAAACTCCGGGCGGCATACGGCGTTCGGCTGTGGAGTTGTGGTGCTGCGCGTACCTCGCGGGAGATACAGGTATGCCGTATGCGGGGCCTGACGGAAACCAGACTCTGCCGGAACGCGACACCGCAAGGCAATTCTCCACTGCGTGTGAAAGGTCACACCTGGCATGTCGCTGCCGATTCGAGAAAAGACCTGTGCAGCACGACGCCGCCCGGCTAGGCTCTCGGGCCTTTGCCGGGCGGCGCCAACTCACCTTCCCGCTATGGGGTTTTTGACCGATACGACCCTCAGAGGTTCTCCAGCATCTCGGTGACCAGTGCGGCGATCGGGGAGCGCTCCGAGCGCGTCAGCGTGATGTGGGCGAAGAGCGGGTGGCCCTTCAACTTCTCGACCACGGCGACCACTCCGTCGTACCGACCGACCCGAAGGTTGTCCCGCTGGGCGACATCATGGGTCAGAACGACCCGCGAATTGGCCCCGATTCGGGACAGAACGGTCAGCAGGACATTGCGCTCCAGCGACTGCGCCTCGTCCACGATCACGAAGGCGTCGTGCAGCGAGCGGCCTCGGATGTGCGTGAGCGGCAGGACCTCCAGCATCCCGCGGTTCAGCACCTCCTCGATGACCTCGCGCCCGGCGACCGCCGAGAGGGTGTCGAAGACCGCCTGCGCCCAGGGGCTCATCTTCTCGGAGGCGTCCCCGGGCAGATAGCCGAGGTCCTGACCGCCCACCGCGTACAGCGGCCGGAAGACCATCACCTTCTGGTGCTGCCTGCGCTCCAGGACCGCTTCCAGCCCCGCGCAGAGCGCCAGCGCCGACTTTCCGGTGCCGGCCCGGCCGCCCATCGAGATGATCCCGATCTCGGGGTCGAGGAGGAGGTCGAGCGCGATGCGCTGCTCGGCGCTGCGGCCGTGCAGCCCGAAGGCCTCCCGGTCACCGCGTACGAGCTTCACGTTGCCGTCCGCCGTGACCCGGCCGAGGGCCTTGCCGCGCTCGGACTGCAGGACCAGTCCGGTGTGCACGGGCAGTTCCGCGGCCTCCGGCACGTAGAGGCGGTCCTCCGAGTAGAGGAGGTCCACCTGTTCCCCGGAGAGGGCGAGATCGCTCATGCCCGTCCAGCCGGCGTCGGTGATCGCGAGTTCCGCGCGGTACTCCTCGGCGATCAGCCCCACGGAGGAGGCCTTGATGCGCAGTGGGAGATCCTTCGAGACCACCGTGACGTCGTAGCCCTCGGCCTGGAGGTTGCGGGCGACGGCGAGGATCCGCGAGTCGTTGTCCCCCAACCTGAAGCCGGCGGGCAGGACGCTCGTGTCGGAGTGGTTGAGCTCGACGCGCAGGGTGCCGCCCAGATCGCCCAGCGGGATGGGGGCGTCCAGGCGACCGTTGCGAACCCGGAAGTCGTCGAGCAGGCGCAGGGCCTGGCGCGCGAAGTAGCCGAGTTCGGGATGGTGCCTCTTTGCCTCCAGCTCGGTGATCACCACGATCGGGAGCACGACCTCGTGCTCGTCGAAGCGGGAGATCGCGTTGGGGTCTGCCAGCAGGACGCTGGTGTCGAGGACGTAGGTCCGCCTGTCTTGCAGGCGGCTCTTTGTGCTGGTCACCACGGAAGGACGTACCCCCTCGGAAGAGGTCGGGCCATGAAGACCGGACCGGTCATCGGCACCCATGCCAGGGCCGATTTCCGGCCCTCCACTCCGTCCGTGCGAACCGCACGTGCGTCCTGGTGCAAAGGGCCTCCCGGGCGGACGACCCCATGCCGTCCGCTGAGACTCGACACCCGTGGATCGGGCATCGACCTGAAAGGGATATTCCCCGAACAAGCCAGGCCATGCCATGGCATATGACGGACGCTCGGTGAATCCCTGGTGAAGGCTTCGAGGGGAGGGGGTGCCGGGACCGAGGGGGCGGGAAACCCCCTCCGTGGAATCAGGTGCCGTAGCGCCGGTGGCGGGCCGCGTAGTCGCGCAGGGCCCGCAGGAAGTCGACCTTGCGGAAGGCCGGCCAGAAGACCTCGCAGAAGTAGTACTCGCTGTGCGCGCTCTGCCACAGCATGAATCCGGACAGCCGCTGCTCACCGCTGGTGCGGATGACGAGGTCCGGGTCCGGCTGGCCGCGCGTGTAGAGGTGCTCGGCGATGTGGTCGATGTCGAGGATCTCGGCGAGCTCCTCGAAGGAGGTGCCCTTGCGCGCGTGCTCCAGCAGCAGGGAGCGGACCGCGTCGGCGATCTCCTGGCGGCCGCCGTAGCCGACGGCGACGTTGACGACTATCCCGTCGACGTCGTGGGTGGCCTGCTCGGCCTCCTTGAGGACGTTCTGCGTCCGGGCGGGCAGGATGTCGAGGTTGCCGACGTGGTGGACCCGCCAGCGGCCGTCCGCGGCCAGGCCCCGGACGGTGTTCTCGATGATGTTGAGCAGCGGGCGGAGCTCGACCTCCGGCCGGTCCAGGTTGTCCGTGGAGAGCATCCACAGGGTGACGACCTCGACGTCCGTCTCGGTGCACCAGCCCAGCATCTCGGAGATCTTGTCGGCGCCGGCCTGGTGGCCCTGCTCCGTCGTCCCTCCGGACGCCTTCGCCCAGCGGCGGTTTCCGTCCAGGATGACGCCGATGTGCTTGGGCACCGCGTCATGGTCGAGGCGGCCTTCCACCCGGCGTGCGTAAAGCCTGTACACCAGGTCGCGCAGCTTCACGATCTTCCAGCCCCTCCGTGCCTTGCCCCCGTGCGAAATGCGGTCCCACCCCCGAGTCCGCCACATTACTGCGCGCCGGGACGGGGTACCCAACTCGGTCTGTCACAACTCCGTGATAGGGAGGACAACGTGACTGATACCAATCCCTATCGGGCAGAGCCCTCGCGCTACGACTCCATGGAGTACCGCCGCACCGGCCACAGCGGCCTCAAGCTCCCCGCAATCTCCCTCGGCCTCTGGCACAACTTCGGTGACGACCGGTCCCTGGAGTCCCAGCGGGCGATCCTCCGTCGGGCCTTCGACCTCGGCATCACCCACTTCGACCTGGCGAACAACTACGGCCCGCCGCCCGGCTCGGCCGAGCTGAACTTCGGCAAGATCTTTTCGCAGGACTTCGCGGCCTACCGCGACGAGCTGATCCTTTCGACCAAGGCCGGCTACCTGATGCACCCCGGGCCGTACGGCGAGTGGGGCAGCCGCAAGTACCTGCTCAGCTCGCTCGACGCCTCGCTGAAGCGGATGGGCGTGGACCACGTCGACATCTTCTACTCGCACCGCTTCGACCCGGAGACCCCGCTGGAGGAGACCATGGGCGCCCTCGCGTCCGCGGTCCAGCAGGGCAAGGCCCTGTACGTGGGTGTCTCCTCCTACACGGCGGAGCAGACGGCCGAGGCCGTGCGGATCCTGCGCGGGATGGGTGTGCGCCCGCTCATCCACCAGCCGTCCTACTCCATGATCAACCGCTGGACGGAGGAGGACGGACTGCTGGACACCCTGGAGGACGCCGGCATGGGTTGCATCTCCTTCGCGCCGCTCGCGCAGGGCATGCTGACCGGCAAGTACCTGAAGGGCATCCCGGCGGACTCGCGCGCCGCGCAGGGCAAGTCCCTGAACCCGGATCTGCTCTCGGACGAGGTGCTCCGCCGGCTGACCGGTCTGAACGAGATCGCGGCCCGCCGCGGGCAGTCGCTCGCCCAGCTGGCGCTCAAGTGGGTGCTCCGCGACGACCGGATGACCTCGGCCCTGATCGGCGCGTCCAGCGTGCCGCAGCTGGAGGAGAACGTGGCCGCGCTGGCGTCCGCGCCGCTCACCGAGGCCGAGTTGAAGGAGATCGACTCCCTCGCCGTCTCCACCCCCGGCACCAACATCTGGGCCCAACGCGGCTGACCTGCGCGTTTGTCACGCAGCACGGTCGAGATGCCGGAAAACGAAAAACGGGCCGGTCCGTGGGGGGGATACGGACCGGCCCGAGGGGGGGGTTCCACCATAACCCTTCGTAAAGCATGCTGCGTGCATCGGCGCAGAATGATTACGCTCCGAAACCGCCCAGCAGCACTCCGGTGAGCGCTCCGGCCGCCATGAAGGGGCCGAACGCGTACCCCTGATTCCGCTCGTCGGGCCTGCGCAGGAGCACGTACAGGCCGTACAGGGCCCCGTAGAGCAGGCCGAGGAAGGCCCCCGCGGACCATACCCCCCACCCGTACCACCCAAGAGCGACCCCCAGCGAGAGCGCCAGCTTGACGTCGCCGAAGCCCATGCCGGCGGGGTTGATCAGATGGAGCATCAGGTACGCGGCTCCCAGCGCGCCGCCGCCCAGCAGCGCGAGCCGCCAGGACCCGGCGGAGCCGGGCGCGAGGGCGGCCGCACCGAGCAGCGCGGCGACCGCGGCGGCGAGCGGCAGGGTCAGTACGTCGGGCAGCCGGTGCACGGCGCGGTCGACGAGGGCGAGCAGGACCAGCAGCGGGGCGAGGCCCACGTAGGCCACCAGCTCGGGGCGCGCTCCGACGGCCGCGGCGAGTCCGGCGCAGACCGCGGCGGTGAGCGCGGTCAGGGGTGCGGCCCGCCGCCCGTAGGCGTGCGGGGGCGCGGGCGCCGCCGCCGAGGGCCGGCAGCGGGCCGGTCCGAGCCAGCCCCCCAGCCGGCCGGGCAGCCGGTGCCCCTGCGGGCAGCGGCCCTGCCAGGGGTCCCCCGGCTCGACGGAGAGGCGGTAGGCGGGGCGCGGCAGCAGGAGCCCGGCGGCCACGCCGTACCCGGCGGCGAGAACGATCACGAGCACACCCGTCATCCGGCGAAGGTAGAACACCCCCTAAGGTGGCCGCCATGGCGCACTGGCAAGACGGCCGGGCCGTGCTGCGGGTCGGCGCGGACCCTACGGAGATCCCGCTGGAGGTCGCCGCCTCGTACGGGGCGCGGACCCGCGGGCTGCTCGGGCGGGACGGGATCGACGGCGCGATGCTGCTGACCCCCGCGGCGAGCGTGCACACCTTCCGGATGCGGTTCGCGATCGACGTGGCGTACCTCGACCGCGCGTTCGGGGTGCTCGCGGTGGTCACCATGGCGCCGGGCCGGCTCGGACTGCCGCGGCTGCGATCCCGGCACGTCCTGGAGTCGGCGGCCGGCGCCATGGCGGGCTGGGGACTGCGGGCGGGGACCACCGTCGCGGTGGACACGGCGGGGCGTCTCGCCCCGTAAGGGGCCCGTCGCCGGCCGCACCCGGTCCGACCGGCAAGACACCCGCTAGGCGAGGCCCCTCGCTGGCAGTAGGTTGGGGCGGTTGAGCTGGGGCATCAGGGGAGCGGCATGACGGAGAACGCGCGGATCAAGGCGCTGGAGCAGATCATGCCGGCGACGCACGGCGCCGACGAGGACATCGACTGGCCGGCGGTGGAGGCCGCCTGGGGGACCCGGTTCCCGGCCGATTTCGTCGCGTTCATGGGCCGCTTCGGCGCGGGTTCCATCAACGGCGAGGCCAGCATCCTGCTGCCGCTGCCCAAGCCCGGACTCCAGTGGGACCCGGCCGGGATGGCCGAGGAGACCGGCAACGCGCGGCAGACCTGGGAGGCGGAGGGCGGCCGCGCCGCCTTCGACGTGGACCCGGAGTCGATCATCGCCTGGGGCGTCACCGGCGGGTCGGACATCCTGTGCTGGCTCACCTCGGACCCCGACCCGGACCGGTGGCCGGTCCTGGTCTGCGGGCGGCACACCGCCGACTCGTTCGCGGTGTATCCGTACGGCATGGCGGAGTTCCTCTACCGGCTGTGCTCCGACGAGTTCGACGTGAGTCCCGTCAGCATCACCTTCTGGGACGGCGGCCACCTCAGCTTCGTGCACTGGCGCAAGGCCCAGCGGCGCTGGCAGGAGGGCCGCAACCCGGAGACGGGCGAGCCCGACCCCTACGCGGGCGAGTTCGCCGACTAGGGCGTCTCACCCTGGCGGCAGGTGGTGGGGTCCGAGGGACAGCAGCGGCACGCTGCCGCCGTCGAAGTACCACAGGGCACTCGTGTACCAGAGGACCACCACCACGACCACCAGCGCGCCCCCGGCCAGGGGCAGGGCCCAGCCCGGCAGGCGCCGGCTCCGCACCAGCAGGACCTTGGCGGCGAACGCCCCGTAGAAGAAGCAGCCCGCGATCGAGTGCACCGCCGCGCGTGAGCCGTTCAACTGGACGCCGTACGCCCGGACGCAGTGCACCGTGATCGGGACGGTGAGGGCGAACAGGACCACACCGACGATCCGGTGGGTGATCGGCACCGGGCCCGGCATCCGGCGCACCCCGGGCAGCCGGCCGTACATCCACAGGGCCAGCAGCAGTTGGAGGGCGGCCAACACCAGGACACCGGTCGCGAGCTGCGCCTTCAGGCGCACGGCGGCGACGTCCGTCCGGCCGAACAGTGTCGCGGTGTAGTCCGGGGTGTTCACCCGGCCGACGAGGAAGACGGCGGCGAAGACCACGGCGGCGGCCACGAAGGCCAGCGCGAGGGCGAGTCCGGCTTCCGGGCGGCGTGGAGCGGGCCGGGTGTGCGACATGGTGCTCCTCGTCTCGCCACGCCGTGGGTCGGCGGTCCGCCTTCCCTTGTACTCGGCCGGCGCGGCCGACGGCGGCCGACGCGGCCGTGGCGATCCCGACGCGGACCCCGACGGGCGCGCGGAGCCCGTTCCGGGACCGGAACGGGCTTTTCGGTATGTCTACGCGCGTCCACTATTCGGATCGCATATCGGAAAACACCATGAGGAAAAGCCCCGTTTGGAGCATTGAACACAAGTGGGGCCCCAATGGAATCAACCACCCCTCCCTCAGGAGAGAATTCCGGCCAACGGGCCATCGAGGGACACCTCCGTCCGGAGCAACTCATAAGTAATAACAGGATCCAAAAGAAAATCAGGGGAATACACCCGTGCAACGAAGAATTTCCGGCGCGACCGCCACCACGGCCGTGCTCGGTCTGTTGATACCGCTGGCCGGATGTGGTGGATCCGGCGACGATGCAGATGACGCCACCACCCTGCATCTGGTCGCCGCCGAATACGGCGACGGCCCGGCCACCAGTTCCAAGCCTTACTGGGAGAAGATGGCGAAGGATTTCAACGAGGCGCACCCCGGAATCAAGCTCGACGTCAAGCTCCTGCCGTGGGCCGACATCGACCGTGAGGTCTCCCGTATGGTCAAGGCCGGCAAGGCCCCGGATGTGGCCCTGATGGGGTCCTACTCGGACTTCGCGGCCCAGGGAAAGCTGTATCCCGCGGACGAACTCCTCTCGGTCACCGCCGAGGCGAATTTCCTCCAGCCGCTCGCCGACGCCGGCTCCGTCGGCAACACCCTCTACGGCCTGCCCTTCGTGGCGAGCAGCCGGCTCCTCTTCTACAACGAGGCGCTCTTCACCAAGGCCGGCATCAAGGAGCCCCCGAAGACCTGGGGCGACCTCAAGGCCGACGCCAAGGTGCTCAAGGACAAGGGCGTGAAGTACCCCTACGCCCTGCCGCTCGGCCCGGAGGAGGCGCACGCCGAGGCGCTGATCTGGGAGCTCAGCAACGGCGGTGGCTACGCGGACAGCGCCGGCAACTACAGCCTGGCCTCGGAGCAGAACATCGAGACCTGGGACTGGGTCAAGCGCGAGATGGTCGCTCCCGGACTCACCGGTCCGACCCCGCCGTCGGAGCTGAACCGCGCCGACGCCTTCGCCGCCTTCCTGCGCGGCGAGGTCGGCATGGTCAACGGCTATCCCTCGCTCGCCCACGAGGCGCGCACCAAGGGCATCAGCGTCTCGACCACGTCCATGCCCGTGTCGGACAACCTCGGCACCGGGGTGCCGCCGCCCACCGTCGGTGTCGCCGACTGGATGATGGCCTTCAAGCAGAACGGCAAGCGCGCGGAGATCGGCACGTTCCTGGAGTTCATCTACCAGGACAAGAACCTGTCGGACTTCGCCGACCGCTACCACCTGCTGCCGTCCACCGTCACCGCCTCGCGCACCCCGGCGGGCGGCGGCCTGGACAAGAACGACACGCAGTTCCTCAACGCGCTGCGCGGCGCCCAGCTCTACCCGGTCAACGATCCGGCCTGGCTGACGGTCAGCGACACCATCAAGCGCAACATCGGACGCGCGGTGGAACCGACCGGCAACCCGAAGGGCGTCCTGGAGGGCATCGCCCAACAGGCCGCCCAGGCCTCCAAGAAGCACTGAGAAGTTCCTCGACACGGGACTTCGGACCCATGCCGCAGACCACCCTGTGCGGCATCATGGCCACCACGGCACTTGATCCAAGGCCTCGGCCCAGTCGCCCGACGAGCACCCACAAGGTGCACGGGGCGGCCGGCCTCCACCCGGACCCTGCGGCTCTCAGCCCTGCGGCCCGTGGTTCGAGGCGAAGGCCGTCCGGTACTGCTCGCAGCTGGAGTTCCAGCGCAGCGTGCCCCCCAGCGTTCCGTAACCCGAGCGGGTGACCGTCCACTCCACCGTGTACTCCCCGGTGTCGCACGCGATCCGCTTGCCGCCCGCGATCTTCTCGCGCCCGGTCGGCGGCTTCCCCGCCAACTCCTTGCGCACCTCCCCGACCTTGACCCGGTGCGCGTCGCGCAGCACCGCGTGCACGACGATCGGGTGCGTGCCCTCCTTGACCGTCACCGCCTTCTTCACCACCGTCGAGTCCGACACCGACCAGGCGAACTCGTACGAGGGCAGCCAGGCCAGGGTCTTGGGGTCGCCGGAGCGTCGCTCGTAGTCCGGCGCGGCCGCGGGCCCCGGGCGGGTGACGGTCTTGTACTGGACTCCCGGGTGGAAGCGGAGCTGCCCCTCCACCTTGTGCATCTCGTCCTTGGTCCACATCGACTTCATGGACTTCTCGCCGCCGGCCGGGTCCTGGAGGTACGCCCCGCCCTCCGCGGCGGTGGCGGCCTGGCCCAGGAGGGGCGCGAGGGCGGCGGAGGCGGTGGCGAGGGCGAGAGCGGCGATGCGGGTGCGCTTCATGCCCGGACCAACGGGGCCCCGCGGCGGGCCGGAACGACGCCGGGCGCGCTTTCACCCGTACGGGAGCTCCCGGTGTCCCGGGCCCGGCCAGGGGATCGCGTACGGCCGCACGCGCCGCCGCGGGTCCGGTCAGGCCTGGCCGGTCTCGAAGCGGCTGATGCGGCCGCCGCCGGGGGCGATGACGAAGCGCCAGGTGGTGCGCATCTCGCCCCAGGTGTCGTTGCGGTAGTTGACCAGCAGGGTACGGCCGCCGTCGGACTCGGACTGGACGTCCATGTGACCGCCGGATTCGAAGATCTCCCGGTCGATCCAGTCGTGCAGATCGCGGTCGGAGCCGTCGTCGGACATGGTCGCGTCGGCGGTCAGGACCGCGAGGAAGGCGTCCTTGTCGTGCGCGTTGACGGCGGTGACGAGGGCGCCGACCACCGGGTCGGACAGTTTGGCGGGCGCGATGGCCACGGGAGCCTCCTGGTCGGGCGTACGTGCGTATGTGCGTACGTGCCCGACCAGGGAACAACGCGGGCGGGTCCGCGTCGTCGACCGTCACCCGTTCGCTTGGCGGACGGCGTGTCAGGGGCCGTCAGTGCGCGTCGGAGGCGGTCCCGGCGTCGGAGGCTCCGGGAGTCTCGGGGGCCTCGGGTGCCTCGGGAGCGGTGCGGACGGGGAAGCCGGTGGGCCGGCCCTGCTCCTTCAGCCAGGTGAGCACCTGGTCGAGGGCGTCGACGGTCTGGGCGCGGTTGCCGCCTCCGTCGTGGAAGAGCACGGTCGGGCCGTTGCCGATCTCGCGCTTGACGGCGTTCACGATGGCGGCCGTGCCCGGCTTGTCGAAGTCCTTGGTGTCGACGTTCCAGCCGAGCGGCCGCATGCCGTGCGCGGCGGCGATGCGCCGGCTGTCGGGGGTGAAGGCCCCGCCGGGGGCCCGGTAGTACTCGACCTTCGCGCCGCCGCCCGCGGCTTCCTCGATCAGCTTCTTCGCCTCCAGGATCTGCGCTTCCTGGTAGGCGACGGGCTTCTTGTCCATGGCCGTGTCGTGGTTCATGGTGTGGTCGCAGAGCCGGTGTCCGGCCGCGACCACCTTCTTGACGAGGTCGGGATGGGCCTTGGCCTGCGGTCCGACCATGCAGAAGGTCGCCTTGACGTCGTGCCGCCGAAGGACGTCCAGCACCTTCGGGGTCCAGCGGGGGTCGGGGCCGTCGTCGATGGTGATGTTGACGGCGTCGCCGCCGCTCTCGGACGCGTGGGCTATGCCCTCGGGTATCTTCCGGAGCTGCTGCCCGGGTCGACCGTCGTCGCCGCCCGGGCGGGCCACGTTCTGCTGGGAGGCGGCGCTTCCGCCAGGTCCGACCAGGACGGCCACACCCCACGCGGTCGCCGCCACGGCGGTGGCCGAGGCCACGACGACGGCACCGGCCCGGACGCCCTTCTTGTTCGCACGCGCCAAGAAACTCATGAACTGTCCTCCCCAACCGCTTTGCGAGCGTTCTGTGGATCAGGACGTTCATCGCAGGCGAGGAGTTCCAGCCTAATAGCCCATAAATTCGCTGTTATGGGACTGTTGGGACCGATGGGACTTTAGTCCTGCAGGGAGTTGCATACCTGCCCACGCGAACACGCCCGAAACGGGCATACCTTCGGGTGCGGCGCGGCCCGAATCCCAAGTCGACCGCGATAAGCGGAGGTTCACCGGTCGACGCTCGATCAGAATGAAGCCATGGACTCGTCCCAGGACTCGACGCATGACGGATCCGACTGGCCCGTGGACAAGCTGACCGCGCTGCGCCTCGGCCGGAAACTGGTGACGGAGGTCCCGGCGTCCCGTCCGGGCCGCCGCGCCTTCGTGGACATCACCCCGTCCCGCGACCGGTCCGACGACCGGGCGCGGGACGAGGGTTGGGTGCGCCAGGACAAGGGCCGCCGCTTCAGCCTCCGACACCGGGAGTACGACGGCCACCGCCTCGACGGCTTCGACTACGACATCGGCGCGACCCTCGTCGCGTCCGCGGACGCGGCGGACGAGGTCGCCCTGCGTGCCGCGCTCACCGCATGGGGCCTGCGCCCCGACAGCTTCGTGCACCCCTGGCAGACCGACGACCCGGCCTAGGGCCTGTCTTTCGGATCAGGCCGGGTCAGCCCGCGGCGTCTGGTGCCGTGCATCGCAAGGCCGAGGAGGGAGTCCATGCGGAGCATCGACGACCGACGAGAACGCGGCGAGGTGCGGTGCCAGGCGTCGCGGGCCCTGCATGATCCGAAAGACAGGCCCTGGGGGGTGTTCGCCCGCCCGGACATGCCGGAAGGCGGCACCACCGGTCGTCCCGGTGGTGCCGCCTTCCTGGTGGTGCGAGCGCCGGTGCGGGCGCGGTGCGTGCCGGGTCAGTGCGCGAGCGACTCCTGCGCCGCCGGGGCCGCCTTGCCGCCGTCCGCGGATTCGGCCGGGGCAGCCGGGCCCGCCCCGCGGAGCGGGACCTCCTTGACGAACCAGGCCGCCGCGAAGCCCAGTACGGCGATGGCCGCGCCGAGCAGGAACGCCGAGTGCGTACCGGCGGCCACCGCGTGCTGGTAGGCGTCGCGTACCGCTTCGGGCAGCTTCGCCAGGCTCGCGGCGTCCAACTGGGCGGAGCCCGCGGCGTCGGCCGCCTCCGGGCCCAGGCGCTCGGACATGGTGTCCGTGACCCGGGCGGTGAAGAGGGAGCCCATCAGGGCCACGCCGAAGGAGCCGCCGAGCGTACGGAAGAGGGTCGCCGAGGACGAGGCGACGCCCATGTCCTTCATCTCGACGCTGTTCTGCGCGACCAGCATGGTGATCTGCATCAGGAAGCCGAGACCTGCACCGAGGACGGCCATGTAGAGGCCCGACACGAGGCGGGTGGTGCCGGTGTCCATGGTCGCGAGCAGGAACATCCCGACGACCATGAGCGCGCCACCGGCGATCGGGAACATCTTGTACTTGCCGCTGCTGGTGGTGACACGGCCCGCGATCAGCGAGACGACCATCATGGAGAGCAGCATGGGCAGGAGCAGCAGGCCCGAGTTGGTGGCGGAGGCGCCCTGCACCGACTGCTGGAACAGCGGGAGGTAGAGCACGCCGCCGAACATCGCGAAGCCGACGAGGAACCCGATCACCGACATCAGGGTGAAGTTGCGGCTGCGGAAGATGTGCAGCGGCATGACCGGCTCGGCGGCCTTGGTCTCCGCGTAGAGGAACGCGGCGGTCGACAGGACGCCGATGGCGATGAGGCCGAGGATCTCGACGGAGCCCCACGCGTACTCGTTGCCGCCCCAGGTCGTCACGAGGACGGTGGAGGTGATGGCGACGGTCAGCAGCGCGGCGCCGAGGTAGTCGATCTTGCCCTGCGACCGCTTCTTGGGCAGGTGCAGCACGGCGGTGACCATGGCCAGCGCGACCACGCCGAGCGGCAGGTTGATGTAGAAGGACCAGCGCCAGCCCCAGTGGTCGGTGATGGTGCCGCCGACCAGCGGGCCGCCGATCATGGCGAGGGCCATCACGCCGGCCATCATGCCCTGGTACTTGCCGCGCTCACGGGGCGGGATCAGGTCGCCGATGATCGCCATGACGCCGACCATCAGACCACCGGCACCGAGGCCCTGGACCGCACGGAAGCCGATCAGCTGGAACATGTCCTGGGCCATGCCGCTGAGCGCGGAGCCGATGAGGAAGATGACGATCGAGGTGAGGAAGGAGCCCTTCCGCCCGTACATGTCGCCGATCTTGCCCCAGATGGGGGTGGAGGCCGCGGTGGCCAGCGTGTAGGCGGTGACCACCCACGAGAGGTGCTCCAGGCCGCCGAGCTCGCCGACGATCGTCGGCATCGCGGTGCCGATGATCATGTTGTCGAGCATCGCCAGCAGCATCGCGATCATGAGCGCCATGAGGACGACGCGTACGCTGCGTGGCTTCACCTCCTCCGAGGTTCCCGCAGGCTTGACTGTGTCCACCATGTCCACTCCCCTGTGCCCTACTTCTCGCACTACGTCCCGCACCGGCACTTACTTGCCGCCCGGCTAGTTCACTACAATGGGGACGGTAGACCCGCAACTAGCCGGGCGTCAAGTAAGTAATTGGGGAGAGCCATGTCCAGCAGCAGTCCGCAGCGACGCCGTGGCGACACGCGTCAGCGCATCCAGGACGTCGCACTGGAGCTCTTCGCCGAGCAGGGGTACGAGAAGACGTCGCTGCGCGAGATCGCGGAGCGGCTGGAGGTCACGAAGGCGGCGCTGTACTACCACTTCAAGACCAAGGAAGACATCATCATCAGCATCTTCGAGGACCTGACACGGCCCATCGACGAGCTGATCACCTGGGCGGAGGGCCAGCCGCGCACGCTGGAGACCAAGCGCGAGGTGCTGCGCCGCTACAGCGAGGCGATGGCGGGCGGTGCCGTGCTGTACCGCTTCATGCAGGAGAACCAGGCGACGACGCGCGAGCTCAGCATCGGCGAGACGGTGAAGAAGCGGCTCTTCACCCTGGTGGAACTGCTCCGCACGCAGGACGGCCCACTGACGGACCAGGTCCGCTGCGTCAGCGCGCTCTTCACCCTGCACGCCGGGATGATGTTCCTCCAGCACGTGGAGGGGAACCCGGAGGAGACCCGCCTGGCGGCCCTGGAGGTCGCCACGGACCTCATCACCCAGGCCCACCACGAGCAGTCCTGACCCATCGGTCCGGTCCGCACACCGGGCGGAGGGGCGGGGGCGTCGGACGGGGGCCCGGGCGGAGGGCGCCGGACGGAGGGGAGCCCGGGCGGAAGTGTCCGGACTCAGACCAGCCGGCGGTCCTCGGCGGCGATCGGGACGTCGTTGATGCTCGCCTCGCGGCGCCCCATCAGGCCGTTGCCGTCGAACTCCCACTGCTCGTTGCCGTGGCTGCGCCACCACTGGCCGGCGGCGTCGTGCCACTCGTACTCGAAGCGGACGGAGATGCGGTTGCCCGTGAACGCCCACAGCTCCTTGCGGAGGCGGTAGTCGAGCTCGCGCTCCCACTTGTCGGCCAGGAACGCGCGGATCTCGGCGCGGCCGGTGAGGAAGCGGTCGCGGTTCCGCCAGACCGAGTCCTCGGTGTACGCGAGGGCGACGCGCTCGGGGTCGCGGCTGTTCCAGGCGTCCTCGGCGGCCTGGACCTTGATGCGCGCCGACTCCTCGGTGAAGGGCGGTAGGGGCGGTCGTACGGCGGGGGCGTCGGTCATGACGGTCACCTCTCGACATGGAGAACGCTCGTTCTCGATGAGAGGGACGATAGAGAACGGCCGTTCTCCACGCAAGGTGGATCTGGACTACGCTGCCCGCATGGACGACGAAGAGGCCCGCACCCGACTCCTGGACGCGGCGGAGGAGCTGTTCTACCGGCACGGCATCCAGGCCGTCGGCATGGACCGGATCCGCACCACGTCCGGAGTCCCCCTCAAGCGCCTGTACCGACTCTTCCCGGCGAAGGAATCCCTGGTCACCGCCTACCTGGAACGCCGCGACCGACGCTGGCTGACGTCCCTGCGCGCCGCCGCCCTGGCCCCGGCGGAGCCGCGGGCGCGGGTGCTCGCGGTCTTCGACTGGCTGGCGGACTGGTTCACCGAGCCCGACTTCCGGGGCTGCGCGTTCCTCAACGCGTACGGGGAGCTGGGCGCGGCGGCCCCGGACGTCGTCCGCGTCCACAAGGCGGAGCTCCGCACCCTGCTGGCCGACCTGACCCCCGACGCCGACCCGACTCTCGCCGACCGGCTCCTGATCCTGACCGAGGGGGCGACGACGGTCGCCACCCTCACCCCCGGCCCGGAGCCGGCCCGCCGCGCCCGCGAGATCGCCGAACTCCTCCTGACAGAGTGACGCAGGACACATCCGTTCACTTCGGCCGGCTGTCACATCCGGGCCGCGATTTCCGTCAGAGCTGTGTAACCGTCGGCACGGCAAGGAGATCACCATGGAAGCCCGTCTCAACTTCTTCGGCAACGCGGTCGCGAACAAGTTCGGCCGGTACATCAACTCCGCGGGCAAGGTCATCTCGGACTCGACCCTGCCGCACGCCACGCAGGAGCTGGTGAAGCTCAGGGCCAGCCAGATCAACGGGTGCGGATTCTGCACCGACATGCACTTCAAGGACGCCTCGCACGCCGGGGAGGACGCGGTCCGGCTCAACCTGGTCGCGGCCTGGCGCGAGGCGAAGGTGTTCACCGACGCCGAGCGAGCGGCCCTGGAGCTGACCGAGCAGGGCACGCGCATCGCCGACGCGGCCGGCGGCGTCACGGACGAGGCCTGGGCGGAAGCCGCCAAGCACTACGACGAGGACCAGCTGGCCGCGCTGGTGTCGCTGATCGCCCTGATCAACGCCTACAACCGGATGAACGTGATCGTCCAGCAGCCGGCGGGCGACTACCAGCCGGGCCAGTTCGGCTGAACCGACGCCCCGCCACCGGCGGGTCCGGCCCCACCCCGGGGCCGGACCCCGCACCACCGGATCATGGAGGGAGTCCGCACGCCCGGGGGAGCCTCGGCCGCGTCGGCGCCGCGGTGGCCTTCGCGACGGCCGTCACACTGTTCGCCCCGGACCCTGGGTTCGTCTGGGTGCTGCCCGCCCTGTGCGCGTTCCCGCTGTTCCTGTTCACGACGCCGATCCGCGGCGCGACCCTCGGGGACGGGCAGCCGGCGACGTGGCTGTTCCTCACCGAGCTCGTCCTGTGCGTACTGACCCAGTCGCTCGCCCTAGGCACGATCGTGGAGGCCTCCCGCGGCCACCTCCGGGGGCGGCCACGGGCGAGCTGATCAGCCGGCGCCGCGCGGGAAGGTGATCTCGACGCGGCGGTTCTTCTTGCGGCCTTCCTCGGTGCCGTTGTCGGCGATCGGGTAGTCCTCGCTGTAGCCGCGCACGTCGAAGACGACGTTCGGATCGGTGACGGTCTTCGCCAACTCGCCCTGCACGGCATCGGCGCGCTGCTTGGACAGCTCCTTACCGTGCTCGTAGCTCCCCTGATCGTCGGTGAACCCGAACACCCGGATGCGGGTGGCCTTCGACTGGTTGATCTCGTTGGCGATGGCCTGGATCCGCGCGGCCGCCTGCGCGTTGAACACGGCACTGTCCTCCGGGAACAACACCTCGGACTGGAGCGCCATCATGACGGTCTGATTGGTCTCCTGCCGCCGCTGCTCCCCACCGAGGTCTTCGACGACTTCAGCGATGTCGAGCACCTTGACGGGTGCGAGCGTCCCGCCTTGCGGAATCTTGAGTCCGGGCGAGTTCGAGTCGATCGCCACGGGCGCGGAGGCGGAAGGCTCTGTACCGGGAGGCACAGATGGCTTGACGTCGTCGGCGTGGGCGACGGTAGCTCCGAAGAGGTGCGCTCCGGCGATAACAAGTGCAGACACTATGACAGTTGCGGCTGCTTGCTGTCGTGTGGTCATGGGGTCACCCAGAAATCTTGACAGTGGCCGTGGCGAAGGTCGGAAGACTGAACTCCACCTCGCTGGTGGAAGTTGGCGGGGCCGGGAATTGGGCGAAGAAGGGAACCACTTGGCCGGGGTCGACGCTGGACACGCCAGTCGTGCACAAGCACCTGGACTCCGTGTCACGAAGCACGTAATAGCGCTTCTTACCGGCCTTGTCGACCAGCGTTGCGCCGGCGACCGACTCCCCGGTTCCCTTGAGTTCAATCCCGCGCCAGGCGACAGTGTCCTTGTAGGACTGGCTACCCGTGTTCTTGATCTGCCCCGACACGGTAAGGAAGCCACCCGGATCTCGTCGTACCGAGTTGATCACCAGGCTCATGCCGGCCTGTCCATTCAGTGTGGCGATGACTTCAGTCGACTCTGAGCCTTGGCTAGTACTCGGTGCCGGGTCCTGAGATCCCGCTCTCTGAGGCTGCGACGTCGAGGACTGCCGACCGCTCGGCTTGTTGCCGTCGCCATCGCCACCACACCCGGCCAACGAAAGGGCCATGGCCGCCGCACCCGCAACGACCAGTCCCCCACGGACCTTCATCATGCGCCGAATGCTCATCTACGAACGCTTCCTTGTCTCTGAATTTCTATTAGTCGGCGAGTCGCACGCTGAACAGCTTTCTGGTCAACGCGCTGAGCGATCCAGGCGCCAGCGGATCGAGTTTGACCAGCTCCCCGCCGCAGCTGAAGCTCACCGTCGACGGAGTCGGCGTAGGAGTAGGGGATGGCGACCCGCCCCCCGCGGACGTGGTGGGTGTCGGGCTCGGAGCGGAAACTGCGCCGAGATGGCATTTCGGTTCGATCAACGCGGTGGCTGTCGCGGTTCCGTGCATGCTTCCGGTCTCAGGAACCACCGACTCACCCACCGTCCTATCGGTCTTCACCGTGACCGTGAATCGGGGCGGAACAGGCTCACATGCTGTTGCCTCTGCGTCGTTCTTCGTAGCGAATGCTTCTGCTGCCGCGCAGGCTTCACCGACCTTGAAGAGCCGCCCGTCGACGATCCTGTTCCAGTCGGCAGGCTTCACTGAGGTGAGGTCGAGTCCCAGCAGCACCGTGTCCCTGGCCTCACGCCCAGCAGCCAGGGCGGCAGCATCGGCAGCGCCTTGCGCATCACTACGGGTGACCGACGCCTGGCCGATGGCGAAAAGGGCGAGCGCGGCGAAAAGCAAGCCCGCCACCATCACCACGTAAATAGGAAAGGCCTGCCCTTGGTCACGCGCGCCCCTCCTGCGGAGATCCACTAGCCGGCTTTGATGTTCGTGACCGCTTCCTTGATCCGCTTGGTGATCTCCGAGCCGATGCCCGAGCCGACGATCGCTCCGACGATGACGACCACCACCAGGATGATGCCCAGGTATTCGAATGCGGTCTGGCCGCGGTCGAGGTTCGCGTGGCGCTTGCGAAGCCTCGTCACGGCCGTGTCCGCCCAGCCGTTCACCCTGATCCGTGCCTCCACGGCGGCCTTCAGCAGCGTGTTCTGTGACATGGGGGTTCCCTCCCGGGCCGGTACCGGTTTCGATCTGCGGACGGTACGGCGAGTCACCAGTCGTCACCAAGGGTCCCGGGGCCCAATTACGGACCCACTGCGCACTCTGTCTACCCATGACCGGTCACTCCTGGACGGGCGGTTCCCAGCCAGCGGGCTATCGCCTCGCTGCGAGTGGCGCTCTGGAGCTTCGCGAAGATGCGGTTGATGTGGTTCTTCACCGTCTTCTCGCTGATGAAGCAGGCGGCTGCGATCTGCTGATTGCTCATCCCGGACGCGATCAGATCCATGATCTCCACCTCCCGGGAACTCAGCCCGAAGACAACAGAGTTGTGCATCCGCTCAGAAGACTGTGCCACAACTCGTTGCGGATGCGAAGAGGACCGGAGTTCCGTGAGGAGCGCGCTCGCAGCCGTCGGGGTGAAGTGGGGACGACCCAGCGGGGCATCGCGTACCGCCCGGAGCAGGTCGTCCGCGGTGAACTCGCCGTGTAGCAGGTACCCGCCGGCGCCCAACAGCAGTGCCTCGCGGATGATTTCGGCTTCCCTGCTGTACGTCAGCATCAGTACGGGGGCCAGCTGCACCAGGTGCGGCAGCGCCGAGATTCCGTCCACTCCCGGCATCCGGACGTCCAGCAGGATCACGTCCGGTGCGTGCCGGCGGGTCAGGCTCAGCGCTTCGCGCCCGTCCCCCGCCTGGGCGATGACGTCGAGGTCCTCGGCTGTACGAAGCAGGGCCGCCAGGCCTGCCCTGATGACCGGGTTGCCGTCCGCGATGAGCACGCTCAGCCGCGCCATCGCTCAGCCACCCCCGAAGAGCGCGCCGAAGTCTACGTTCGCGCCGTAGACGAAGCCGCAGACCAGCAGGATCAGCGTGCCAGGCAGCATGAACATGGTCACGGCGAACGTCGCCTTCGGGACGGCCCGGGCCGCACGGCGGCGGGCGTTCTGGGCGTCCGTACGGCGCATGTCCTCGGCGATCGCTATCAGGGTCTCGACGATCGGCGAGCCGAGCTCCTCGCCCTGCTGGAGGGCCGTCACGAACTGCGCGACCTGTTCACTGTCGTTGCGTCGCCGCAGCTCGTCGAAGGCCTGACGGCGGCTGACTCCCATGTTCATCTGCTGCAGCGTGATGCGGATTTCGTCGGCCCAGGGGCCTTCGTACTTGTCCGCCACCCGCTCCAGCGCCTGCCGGAAGCCCAGCCCGGCGCTGACGACGACCGCGAGCACGTCCAGGAAGTCCGGCAAGGTCCGCTCGATGTGGTCGCGGCGGACCCGGATCGCCGACCACAGGCCGGCCTCGATCCAGAACAGCCCGAAGGCCACCATGAGCAGGGCGGCGACCAACTGCCCGTTGATCAGCATCGAGAAGGCACCGAGCGCACCCAAGGCCCCGTACACCGCCCGCCGTGCCGCGTAGCGGTCGATCGTCAGACCGGCCGGGTTGCCCGCCATGTCGATCTGGCGGCGCTTGCGGGCCACCCGCGCCGGCCCCATCAGGCGCAGCACGGCCGGGGCCCAGCGGATGCCCATCCGGTCCACCAGGGATCCGACCGCCGTCGTACGGGTGGCTCCGACCTCCAGGGCGAGCGCGAGGTCCGTCGGCAGCTTCACGTCCGCGCGGTAGAGACGGATGCCGTGGAACGCGCCAAGGACCGAGAGAGCCACGGCCAGTGCGAGAAGGAGTCCGATCATCGTCCCGTCCGCCCCCTCACACGTCGATCTTCGACAGGCGGCGGATGAGGACGAAGCCCAGGGCGAAGAGGCCGAGGGCTATCAGAACGGCCGTCTGGCCGATGAACGCGCCCGTCATCCTGTCCAGCGCGCCCGGCATCATCAGGTCGACCAGCAGCAGCGAGCCGAGGCCGATGGACGGTACGAGATAGGCCGTCACCGTCACCTGGGACAGCTGGGTGCGGATCTCGCGACGGGTCTCCTTGCGCTGCTCCAGCGTCACCGTCAGATTGCGCAGGCTGTCCACGATCGCGCCGCCCGCCCGGGCCGACAGGACGAGGGTGGAGACCAGGACGACGAGTTCCCGGGACGGGAGGCGTTCGGTGAGCTCACCCAGGGATTCGTCGATGGAGTGGCCCACGGCGAGGCGATTCGCGACGCGTGCCAGTTCCTCACCCGCCGGGGCCTCCAGCTCCTCGGCCGCGATCCCGATCGCCGTACGCAGGGCCAGGCCGGCTTGAGTGGCGTTGGCGAGGATGCGAGCCAGGTCGGGGAGCTGGTTGATGAACCGCTCCGTACGCCGTGCACGCTGCCAGTTGAGGAAGGCGTTCGCCGCCCAGACACCGATCGCACCCGCCACCGGGCCGAAGAACGGCGCGAGGAGGGAGGACGCGATGAGCCACACTCCCGCGATCGACCCCAGCATGTAGACGAAGAACTCGCCGGGGGTGAGGTCCAGGCCGGTGGTCGCGAGCTTCAGCTCGATGCGGCGGCCGAGCTTCGTCATGCGCAGCCGACGGTCGACGGTCCGGAAACGGCGCCTCCGTCCCAGGGGCTCCGGCATGCCGCTCGCCGAGAGCCGCTCGATCAGCGCGGCCCGCTGGGCGCGCCCGGCGAGGTACGCCTGGAGTCCGGCGACGACGAGTACGCAGGCGAGCAGCGTGGCGCCGAGGGTGGTGAGGATCAGTGGGTTCACAGGGCGGTCCGGGTGATGCGGGCGGTCAGGGGGTCTTCGGGCGCGACGCCGAAGGCCTGCGGGATGGGCTGGTTGTTCATGTAGAGGCGTTCCGCGATCCGGCGCGGGAGCGGGTAGTACTCGAAGTAGCCGTGCACCCGTCCGTCCGCGCCCATCGGCTGCGCCCCGAAGCGGCACACCGTGGTGATTCGGAAAGGTTCGCGCCCGTGCGATTCCAGGGCGGAGATCTCGGTGATGCGGCGCGAGCCGTCGCCGAAGCGGGTGAGCTGGACGATGACGTTCACCGCACTGTTGATCTGGTCCTGCAGCGCCTCGAAGGGAATCTCGACATCCGACATGGAGGCGAGGGTCTGCAGGCGCATCAGCGCTTCGGAGGAGCTGTTGGCGTGGACGGTGGCCAGGGAGCCGTCGTGGCCGGTGGACATCGCCTGGAGCATGTCGAGCGTCTCGCCGCCGCGGACCTCGCCGACGATGATGCGGTCGGGGCGCATACGCAGGGAGTTGCGTACGAGGTCGCGGATGGTGATCTGCCCCTTGCCCTCCACGTTCGGCGGGCGGGATTCGAGGCGGATGACGTGGGCCTGCTGGAGCTGGAGTTCGGCCGAGTCCTCGATGGTGATGATGCGTTCGCCCTCCGGGATCAGACCGGAGAGGGCGTTGAGGAGGGTGGTCTTCCCGGTGCCGGTGGCCCCGGAGACGATCACGTTCATCTTGGCCGCGACCAGGCCCGAAAGGAGTAGGAGCATCTGCTCGTCGAGCGAGCCGAGGGCGATCATCTCGTGCAGGGTGAAGGCGCGCGGGAAGCGGCGGATCGTGAGCGTGGCGCCGGTCAGCGAGAGCGGCGGGATGATGACGTTGACGCGCTCGCCGCTGGGCAGGCGTGCGTCGACCATCGGATTGGCCTCGTCCACCCGCCGGTTGACGGTGGAGACGATGCGCTCGATGGTCTGCATCAGCTGCTCGTGCGAGGCGAAGCGGATGGGGAGCTGTTCGACCCGGCCGGCGCGCTCCACGTAGATGTGGTCGGGGCCGTTGACCATGATCTCGGAGATCGAGGCGTCTTCGAGGAGCGGTTCGAGCACGCCGAGGCCGAGGGCCTCGTCGACGACGCGGCGGATCAGCTGGGCGCGCTCGACCGTCGAGAGGACGGGCCCCTCGCGGCTGATGATGTGGCCGAGTACGCGTTCCAGGCGTGCCCGGCGCTCGGCGGGCGCGAGCGCGGACATCTCGGCGAGGTCGATCTCCTCCAGCAGCTTCGCGCGGTAGGAGGAGACCAGCCGGCCGTCCTCGCGCGAGTTGTGGTGTTCGTCCGGTGTGTTGACCCGGGAACGCAGGCTCATGGTCCGGTCACCTTCGGGTCGTCGTTGGGCATGGTGGCTGTCGCCTTCGCCGGTTCAGGGTTCAGCCCGGGAATGATCGAGTTGATCTTGATGGTGGCGATGGCGGTGACGGCGTCCTCCGTCGTGCTCACCTCGACGACAGCTCCGAGGCCTTCCCTGACGGCCGCCGCCCCCGCCGCCACGCCACGGCCCGGGTGCTGGGCCTCCACCCGTGCCGCCGTGCGCGCCGCCGTGTCCGCCTGCTCATGGACGTACGCCACCCAGCCGAGCTGGATCCCGCAGAGCGCGACGAACAGCAGGATGGGCACGAAGCCGATGTATTCGAGGGCCACTTGCCCCCGGTCGGAGCGGAAGCGTCGCTTCATGTCACTTGGCCTCCTTCTCCAACGCCGCACCGCCGGTACCTTCGATCCGGTCGAAGCTGAGGCCCGGGAAGAGGATCGGAACGCCCAGGCTGACCTTCGCCCGGTAGATGTCCCCGGACGTGCCGCAATCCACGTCGAGGTCCCACGCCTCCCCGATGTGCTCCTTCGCGGCCGCGGCACAGGCCGCGCCCCCCTTCACCGCCCCCGCCCGCGCCGCCTCGTCCGCCGCGTTGCCCGCCAGGGAGAAGGCGTAGCCGATCAGTACGCACTCCCACACCGCCGCCACCAGCAGCAGGATCAGCGGCACCGTGCCCACGAACTCGATCGCCACCTGGCCCCGGTCCCCGCGCCCCGGTCTGCGGGGCGGCATCCGTCAGCCCTCCCGGCCGCGGCGTAGGCGGGCCACCGGGCCCGATGCGCGGACCGCCAGCGAG
Source organism: Streptomyces virginiae (assembly GCF_041432505.1). Classification (GTDB taxonomy): domain Bacteria; phylum Actinomycetota; class Actinomycetes; order Streptomycetales; family Streptomycetaceae; genus Streptomyces; species Streptomyces virginiae_A. Next base: position 5,461,317 of record NZ_CP107871.1, on the reverse strand, counting down.
GCGCCCGGGGCGGTGGCGGAGGCTGTTGTCGGGGTGGGGTCCGGGGTCGAGAGGAGGCCGAGTTCGCCGGCCAGGGTCCACAGGGCCTGCTTGACCGTCGAGCGGTTGTCGAGGTCCTGGACGCGGCCCGCGTCGACCACGGCCTGGAGTTCCTTGAAGGCGGCCGGGACCGGGGTGCGGGTGGCGCGGGTCTTGGTGATCTTCTCGATCAGGGCGGGCTGGATCTCCGTGTGCTTGCTCCAGCGGTTCACGACCATCGCCGTGTCCTCCGCCTTGCGCACCTGGAGCCGTTCCCACATCCGGACCATCCGCTTCGCCGCCCGGACCGCGACCACGTCCGGGGTGGTGACCAGCACCGCCACGTCCGCCATCTCCACGGCCGCCGCGTTGGCCCCGGTGACCTGGGTCCCGCAGTCGACGACGACGAGTTCGTAGCGGCTGCGCAGGGCCGCGACGATGTGCCGGGCGGCCCGTTCGTCGACCTCCTCGCCCCGCTCCCCGTCCGCCGGGGCCAGCAGCAGCGCCAGGCCCGAGGCGTCGTCGTAGACGGCGTCCTGGAGGACCCGGGGGGAGATGTCCTGGATCCCGGCGAGGTCGGCGACCGAGCGGCGGAACTGCACGTCGAGGTACGAGCCCACGTCGCCCGCCTGGAGGTCCAGGTCGACCAGTGCGGTACGCCGCCCCGAGGCGGCCGCGGCCAGCGCGAACTGCACGGCGGTGAAGGTGGTGCCCACGCCGCCCTTGGCTCCGGTGACGGTGACGACCCGCCCGCCCGGACCGGTGAAGACGTCGGCGGCGGCGCCCCCGCCCAGGTGGCGGCGTACGCCCACGGACCACTGGGCGGCGGCCTGCACGCGGGCGGCGAGTTCCTCGTAGGAGAGCGGGAGCCCGATCAGGCCGCGGGCGCCCGAGTCCATGGCGGCGGAGAAGAGCCCGGGGCCGGCGTCCGAGGAGACCAGGACGACGCCCACCGCCGGGAAGCGCAGGGCGACCTCCCGGATGAGTTCCAGGGCGGGGACCGGGCCGATCCGCTCGTGGACGAGGACGACCTCGGGGAGTTCGTCGATGGACTCGGCGGCGAGGCGGGCGAGGGTGTCCAGGAGCGTGGTCGCGTCCGGGACGGGGGCGGCCGGCTCGGCGGCCGGGAGCTGGCTGAGCAGGGTCACGATGGCGCGCGCGGCGTCCGGGTCGCCGACCGCGGGGAGGATTCGGGTGGTCATCCGGGCCTCACCTGTCCCCGTCGAGGGTGTACGTGCGGTCGCCCGGGGCGGGCGCCGAATCGGTGCCGGGGGCCACCAGGGCCAGGCGTACGTGTTCCGCGAAGGACTCGGCGTACGCGACGCGCTGGGTGTCCTTGGTGCTCAGGGCGAAGGTGATCGGAACGGCCTCGGCCGGGCCCTTGCGGTCGCTGTCCTTGTCCAGGGCGGTGAGTTTGCCGACGCCCAGGACCCGGGCGTTGGCGACGATGATCACCGACCGCGAGGGGTCGGTGTCCTTGGCGCCCTTGAAGGTGGCGAGGATGTTGACCTTGGCGCCTGAGGTGATCTTGCCGGCCACACCCGTGGCCGCGTCGATCATGATGGCGATCTCCTGCTCACCGGGCTGCAGCTGCGGCCGGTCGACGAACATGTCCGCCTGGAGCAGCGAGCCCTTCTTCAGCGTGGTGAGCGCGATCTTGTCCTTGAGCGCGCCGAGGTCGGAGACGGCGGTGTCGGAGAGCCACCGCTCGGGGATCCGGACCTCCTCGAACTGCCCGGCCGACAGCGGGCTGTACGGGGCTATGTCGCCCTTGGCCCGGTAGGCGACGACCTCGGCGCCGACCTTGGAGTTGACGTCGCCGATCACCACGAGGACCCCGGCGAAGGCCCCCAGTGCGCACAGGACCGACAGGAGCAGCAGGATGACGCCGCGGCGCTGGCGTGAGTTCATGGGCCTTACCTACCTCGCCGTTCTTCATTCATTCGTGCGTTCGAAAGATCAGGGTCTGGAACGGGCGGTGCTCGCGGGCGCGGGCGGCGGCGGTGCGGTGAGCGGCGCCGCGCAGAAGCCGCAGCGGTCGCCGATGAGTTCGAGGCCGCACCAGCGGCACTCCTCCCGGCGGACCGAGGCGACCAGTTGGTAGAGCACGGACAGGTCGGGGATACCGGCGGCGAACTCGACGAGTTTCGGGGTGCCCCACCAGCCGGGGGACGAGGCCGGTAGCGGGTTCTCCAGAACGCCCTGGACCTGCCAGGCGGGGGCCAGTTCGGCCGTGACCCAGTCGGAGGTGAGCTGGCCGCGGGCGAAGGTGAGGTGCGTGGCGAACTCGGGCCCGGCCGGCAGCACGCCGCCGCGGGGGCCGTGCGCGCCCTGGGAGCCGCCGCTCAACTTCGCGAGGTGCGGTTTCGGGTGGGCCATGACGGCGAACTGCGCGCTCGGCGACCAGGACCTGGCGTGCGCCCCGAGGCCGACCGGCACCCGGACCCGGTCGAGTTTGGCGACCGAGCCCAGCAGGGCGCCCGCGTAGATGTAGTGGGACAGCAGCCGGGCCGCGGACGCGATGATTCCGGGGCTGAAGTCGCAGACGCTGAGCTGGCGCAGCTGACGCGCCAGCAGGGCCGTTCCCAGCGGCGGCAGATCGATGCCGAGGAGCGCGATCCGGTCGGTTTCCAGGATGGCGCGCACGGTGTGCAGCCGCTGGACGGTGGAACGCGGGAGCCAGGGCGGTACGAGGGCCACGAGGTGGCCGTGCCGCTCCAGCAGGGCGCCCGTCTCGGCGAGCGCGGCCTCCAGGTCTAGCTGCTCGGGCGGGTGCAGCAAGGCGGCCCCGGGCGTGTGCCGGTCAGGGGCCGGAAGTACCAGATCGGCGCTGGTGACAGCGATGGCGGTCGGCACGCGCATTCCCCCGTTCCCCCACGTACACCCCGTACGTCCCGCCCGCCGCGGGCACTTCACGTGCCCGACGCGTGCTCGACACGGACCTGACGCGGACTCGACGCGGAGTCGTCACGGACTTCCCGCGTCCGCGCCCGCACTGCGCGACCGCATCCGATCGACCCGCTCCCCCCTTGCTCCAGCACCATATCCGCGTCACCCCTGGCGGGGCAGGGCCTTGAAGATTCCCGTGCTACCAGCACGTGTCACAGGTGGCGGAAACCCGGACAACAGGGATCGCATAGCGGGCCATTTCAAGCCACATCGCGAAGACCCTTGACACAGGGATTGGTCTGGACCAACTTGGCAGCCAACGCCTCGATGCGGACCCACCCCACTCGGTCCGCCTCGTCCACCACCCCCTTTTCTCCCCCCACCGGAGCCCACGTGAACCGCATACGCTCCCTCGCCCTCCCCATCGCCGTCACCCTGACCGCGGGCGCGCTGTCCGCCCTCGCCGCCGGTACCGCACAGGCCGCCGATGTGAACGTCGCCCGCAACGGCGGCTTCGAGTCGGGTCTGGCCAACTGGTCCTGCACCGGCGGAACCGGCGCCTCCGTCTCCTCGCCCGTGTATGCCGGATCCGGCGCCCTGAAGGCCACCCCGGCGGGCCAGGACAACGCCCGCTGCAGTCAGACCGTCACGGTCAAGCCGAACTCGACGTACACGCTGAGCACGCAGGTCCAGGGCAGCTACGTCTATCTCGGCGCGACCGGGACCGGCACCCAGGACGTCTCCACCTGGACGCCCGGGTCGGGCGCCGGCTGGCAGAAGCTCTCCACCACCTTCACCACCGGCCCCAACACCACCCAGGTCACGGTCTACACGCACGGCTGGTACGGCCAGCCGGCCTACGTCGTCGACGAGTTCAGCGTCTTCGGGCCGGACGGCGGGGGCGGCACCGACCCCGGCCCTTCGGTCCCCGGGGCCCCGGCCGGCGCGGCCGTTTCCGGCCAGAGCGCGAACGCCCTCACCCTTTCGTGGAACGCGGTCGGCTCGGCCACCGGCTATCACGTGTATCAGGACGGTGTCCGCGTCAAGACCGTGACCGGCGGCGCCTCCACCCAGATCACCGGGCTCACGGCCTCGACCTCGTACTCCTTCCAGGTGAGCGCGTACAACGCGGCGGGCGAGGGCCCGAAGTCCGCCCCGGTGACGGGCACCACCACCGGCACCGACCCGGGTCCGGGCCCCGGCCCCGCCGTTCCCAAGCACGCCCTGACCGGCTACTGGCAGAATTTCGACAACGGCGCGACGGTCCAGAAGATCTCCGACGTCTCGGCGCAGTACGACATCATCGCCGTCTCCTTCGCCGACGCCACCACCACGCCCGGCGCCATCACCTTCAACCTCGACTCGGCCGGTCTCGGCGGCTACACGGTCGCCCAGTTCAAGGCCGACATCGCCGCGAAGAAGGCGGCCGGCAAGTCGGTCATCCTCTCGATCGGCGGCGAGAAGGGGACCATCTCGGTCAACGACTCGGCCTCGGCGAACAACCTCGCGAACTCCGCGTACGCCCTGATGCAGGAGTACGGGTTCACCGGCATCGACATCGACCTCGAGAACGGCCTGAACCCCACCTACATGACGCAGGCCCTGCGCTCGCTGTCGTCGAAGGTCGGCTCCTCGCTCGTCATCACCATGGCCCCGCAGACGATCGACATGCAGTCCACGCAGGGCGGCTACTTCAAGACGGCGCTGAACATCAAGGACATCCTCACCGTCGTCAACATGCAGTACTACAACAGCGGCTCGATGAACGGCTGCGACGGCAAGGTCTACTCCCAGGGCTCGGTGGACTTCCTCACCGCGCTCGCCTGCATCCAGCTGGAGGGCGGCCTCGATCCCTCGCAGGTGGGCATCGGTGTCCCGGCCTCGCCCAGCGGCGCGGGCAGCGGCTACGTGTCCCCGACGATCGTGGGCAACGCCCTGGACTGCCTGACCCGGGGGACGAGCTGCGGCTCCTTCAAGCCGTCGAAGACCTACCCGGGTCTGCGCGGCGCGATGACCTGGTCGACCAACTGGGACGCCAAGGCGGGTAGTGCTTGGTCGAACTCGGTGGGTCCCAAGGTCCACGGGCTCCCGTAGGCGGTACGTGTGGGGGTGGCCGGAATCGGTTCGGCCGACACAGCGTGTCCTTGACCGGGACATGCCACGAGAGCACGCTGTGCGCGTCCGCACGGCTACCCCCACACTCCCCACCCAGGAGACTGCATGCGGCTCCATACCCGCCGAAGGGCCACCGTCACGGCGGCCCTGTTGGCGCTCGCGCTGGGCGCACCCGCCTACGGCATGAGCGCGACGGCTTCCCCTCCGCCCACCCCTTCCACCGCCACCCAGGACGAGGCGATCGTCCAGTACCGGATCCACGGCCCCTCCACCGCCGCCGACCGCACCGCCCTGCTCCGCACGGGCGTCTCGATCGACGAGGTGGACGACCACACCGTCGTGGTCAGCGCCGACACCATGCAGGCGAAGAAGCTGAAGGCGCTCGGCTACAAGCTGACCGCCCTGCCCGGCCCCCCGGACCGCTCGCTGCCCGGTATCGCGGCGAGCCCGATGGACTTCCCCTCGGCGGACTCGAAGTACCACAACTACGCCGAGGCGACGGCCGAGATCAACCAGCTCGTCGCGCAGTACCCCGCGATCGCGAGCAAGCGGGTGATCGGGAAGTCGTACCAGGGCCGGGACATGTTCGCCATCAAGATCAGCGACAATGTCGCGACGGACGAGGCCGAGCCCGAGGTGCTCTTCACCGCCCACCAGCACGCGCGCGAGCACCTGACCGTCGAGATGGCCCTGTACCTGCTCAAGGAGTTCACCTCCAAGTACGGCAGCGACTCCCGGGTCACGGGCGCGGTCAACGGCCGCGAGATCTGGATCGTCCCGGACCTCAACCCGGACGGCGGCGAGTACGACATCGCCACCGGCTCCTACCGCTCCTGGCGCAAGAACCGGCAGCCGAACGCCGGCTCCTCCTACGTCGGCACGGACGAGAACCGCAACTGGAACTACAAGTTCGGCTGCTGCGGCGGCTCCAGCGGCAGCAAGAGCTCCGAGACCTACCGCGGCGCCTCCGCCGAATCGGCACCCGAGGTGAAGGTCGTCGCGGACTTCGTCCGCAGCCGGGTCGTCGGCGGCAAGCAGCAGATCAAGGCCGCCATCGACTTCCACACCTACAGCGAGCTCGTCCTGTGGCCCTTCGGCTACACCTACAACGACACCGCCCCGGGCCTGACCGCCGACGACCTCGCCGTCTACAAGAAGATCGGCACCAGCATGGCGGCGAGCAACGGCTACACGCCGGAGCAGTCGAGCGACCTGTACATCACGGACGGGACGATCGACGACTGGCTGTGGGGCAACCAGAAGATCTTCTCCTACACCTTCGAGATGTACCCGGAGAGCGGCGGCGGCGGCTTCTACCCGCCGGACGAGGTCATCGACCGCGAGACCGCGCGCAACAAGGACGCGGTGCTCCAACTGCTGGAGAACGCGGACTGCATGTACCGCTCGATCGGCAAGGAAGCCCAGTACTGCGCGACGCCGTGACCCCGTGCGGCACGTGACCGTGTGAAAGGGGGCGCCCCACCGCCAGGGGGGCGCCCCGCCCGCGCGTCAGCCGAGGACGGCGAGGGCGTCGATCTCGACGAGCAGCCCGGCCGGCAGGCCCACGTACACGGTGGTGCGGGCGGCGGGGGCCTCCTTCAGGCCCTGCTCCTCGAAGTAGGCGTTGTAGATGCCGTTCATCTCGGCGAAGTGCCCGGTGTCGGTGAGGTAGACGCGGATCATCATCACGTCGTCCCAGCTCGCACCGCCCGCCTCCAGGACGGAACGGACGTTCTCCAGCGTCTGGAGGGTCTGCTCGCGCAGGGTCGGACCGGCGGGGGTGGGCGGCTGCCCCTCGACGTGCGGGAGGAAGCCGACCTGGCCGGCGACCTGGAGGATGTTCCCCTTCCGCACGCCGTGCGAGAACTTCGCAGGCGGGGTGGTGTGGGTGTCGGGCGTGACGGCGATCTTCTCGCTCACGTGCTCTCCTGGGTTCCTGAGTAGTCCTTGCTGATGGCTTCGGCGGTACGCAGCACCTGCGGCAGCAGTGCGAGCAGCCCCTCGGCGGGGATCACCACGCCGGGCGCGGAGACCGACAGCGCCGCGACGACCCGCCCGTCCGGCCCGTGCACGGGCGCCCCGAGGCAGTTGATCGCCTCCTCGTGCCCACCGAGATCGGTGGCCCAGCCCTGCGCCCGTACGAGGTCCAGTTCGCGCAGGAAGGCCGCCGCGTCCGGGGTGGAGCGGGCGGTGTAGCGGGGGTACTCGATCCGGTCGGCGAGGGCCCGGAGCTCGGCCTCGGGCAGGTCGGCGAGGAGCAGCTTGGCCACGGCGGCGACCGTGAGGGGCACGGGCCTGCCGATGCGGGAGTACATGCGGACCGGGTAGCGGCTGTCGACCTTGTCGATGTACACGACCTCGTCGTCCTGGTGGAGGGCGAGGTGAACGGTGTGGCCGGTGGCCCGGTTCAGCTCGACGAGGTAGGGGTGCGCGATCTCCCGGACGTCCAGGTTCTCGATGGCCTCGGCGGCGAGGGCGAAGAGCTGCGCGCCGAGGCGGTAGCGGCCGTCGGGGCGGCGGTAGACGAAGCCGTGCTCGTGCAGGGTGCGCAGGAGGCGGAGCGCGGTGCTCTTGTGCACGCCGAGCGCGTCGGCGACCTCGCCGAGCGTGGCGGGGCCGCGCGCGAGCAGGGGCAGGATGCCGAGTGCTCTCTCGACCGACTGGCTCATCCCGCGTCCTCTCGTACGGTCACGACGACCACCGGCTCCGCCGGCGCACCGGGCTCCGCCCGGACCTGCGCCTCGAACGCCGGCGAGGCTGGGCGTTTCAGCCTCGCCGGCGTTCGAGGCGCGGGGGTTCGGGGGCGGAGCCCCCGCAACGGCGCCGCACGTTGACCCGTCGTCACCCCGGATGTTAGACAGCATGCAGCGGCACACGCAACGACCGTTGCAGCCCACGCAATACAACCGGAAGGCATCCGCATGGCCAGCGACAGCGACCCCGTCAAGGACCTCGCCGACGAGCCGGTCGACCACCGGTTCAAGGGCCTCCCCCCGGACGCCCAGACGCACGGGCTCACCGTCGGCCGGCTCGCCGCCGAGCGCCGGGATCTGTACACCGGCGGCTTCACCACCCCCGTCCTGACCCTCGACGCGGCCGCGCTGGAGCACAACCTCGCCGCGCTCGGCGCCTACGCCGCCCGGCACGACCTGGCGTTCGCCCCGCACGGCAAGACCTGCATGTCCCCGCAGCTCTTCCGGCGCCAGCTGGAGTACGGCGCGTGGGGCATCACCGCCGCCGTCCCCCACCAGGCCCGCGTCTACCGCGCCTTCGGTATCGAGCGGATCTTCCTCGCCAACGAGCTCGTCGACCCCGCCGCCCTGCGCTGGGTCGCCGACGAGCTCGCCGCCGACCCCGGCTTCCACTTCGTCTGCTACGTCGACTCCGTGCGCGGGGTCGAGCTCATGGACCGCGCCCTCCAGGGCCGGACCCCGGCCGCCCGCATCGACGTCGTCGTCGAGCTCGGCGCCGGCGAGGGCGCCCGTACCGGGGCCCGTACCGACGAGGACTGCCGCGCCGTGGCCGACGCCGTCGTCGCCACCACCACCCTGCGCCTCGTCGGCATCGCCGGCTACGAGGCCGAGGTGCCGGGCGCCGACCCCGAGTCCGTCCACGCGTACCTGCGCCGGCTCACCGCGCTGGCCGTCGAGTTCGACAAGGCGGGCCGCTTCCCCGCGGACCTCGACGAGATCGTCGTCAGCGCCGGCGGATCGGCCTGGTTCGACGCCGTCGCCGACGTCTTCGCCGAACTCCCGGAGCTCTCCCGCCCCGTCCTCAAGCTGCTGCGCTCCGGCGCGTACGTCTCCCACGACCACGGCTGGTACACCCGGCTGACCCCCTTCAACCGGCATCCGGAGGAGGGTGGCCTGCGTCCCGCGTTCCGGCTGTGGACCCAGGTCGTCTCCCGCCCCTCGCCCACCCAGGCCTTCGTCAACGCGGGCAAGCGCGACATCGCCTACGACCTGGGCCTGCCCGAGGCCGAGCTGGTCCGCGACGCCCTCACCGGCGAGGAGCGCCCCGCCGCGGGCGTCCGCGTGGTCAAACTGTCCGACCAGCACGCCTGGCTGGAGACCGACTCGGCCGAGGACGTGCAGGTCGGCGACTGGGTGGCGCTCGGCATGTCCCACCCCTGCACGATCTTCGAGAAGTGGCCGCTGATCCCGGTCGTGGAGGCCGACGGCGCCGTCACCGACTACGTGCGCACCTTCTTCTAGGCGCCGGCCGGTGGACCTGGTCATCCGGGGGGCCCGCGTCGTCGACGGCACGGGCGGGCCCTCGTACACGGCCGACGTCGGGGTCCACGAGGGCCGGATCGCCGAGATCGGCAGGGTGTCCGGGGGCCGCGAGACCGTCGACGGGCACGGCCTCGCCCTCGCCCCGGGCTTCGTGGACATGCACGCCCACAGCGACCTCGCGCTGCTCCGCGACCCGGACCACAGCGCGAAGGTCGCGCAGGGCGTGACCCTCGAAGTCCTCGGCCAGGACGGTCTGTCGTACGCGCCCGTCGACGACCGCACCCTCGGCGAGGTGCGGGCCGCCATCGCCGGCTGGAACGGCCCCGGCGACGACATCGACTTCGACTGGCGCACGGTCGGCGAGTACCTCGACCGGCTGGACCGCGGTTTCGACGGTGAGGGCATCGCCGTCAACGCCGCCTACCTGGTCCCCCAGGGCACGGTCCGCGCGTACGCCCTCGGCTGGGCGGACCGGCCCGCGACCGGGGCCGAGCTGGACCGCATGGGGCGGCTCGTCGCCGACGGCCTGGCCCAGGGCGCCGTCGGCCTGTCCTCCGGTCTCACCTACACCCCCGGCATGTACGCCACCGGGTCCGAACTGACCGAGCTGTGCCGGGTCGTGGCCCGGTACGGCGGCTACTACTGCCCGCACCACCGCAGTTACGGCCACGGCGCCCTGGCCGCCTACGCCGAGATGGTCTCCCTCGCCCGGGAGGCCGGCTGCGCCCTGCACCTCGCGCACGCCACCATGAACTTCGGCGAGAACCGGGGCCGGGCGCCCGAGTTGCTCGCCCTGCTCGACGCGGCCCTGGCCGAGGGCGCCGACATCACCCTCGACAGCTACCCGTACACCCCCGGCTGCACCACCCTCGTCGCACTGCTTCCGAGCTGGGCGAACGAGGGCGGCCCGGAGGCGGTCCTGGCCCGGCTGCGGGACGACGTCCAGGCCGAGCGGATCCGCCACGCGCTGGAGGTCGAGGGCGCCGACGGCTGTCACGGCGTCCCCGTCGACTGGTCGACGATCGAGATCTCGGGCATCGCGGACCCCGCCCACGGCGCGTACGTCGGCAGGCGCCTGGACGGCTGGGAGAGCGCCCGCCGGCTCCTGCTGGAGGACCGGCTCGCGCCGACGATCCTCCAGCACGTCGGGGACGAGGAGAACGTCCGGGCGATCATGCGCCATCGCGTCCACACCGGCGGCTCCGACGGCATCCTGCAAGGCACGAAACCGCACCCGCGCGCCTACGGCACCTTCCCCCACTACCTCGGTCACTACGTCCGCGAACTCGGCCTGCTCTCCCTGGAGGAGTGCGTGGCGCACCTGGCCGGCCGGCCCGCCGCCCGCCTGCGGCTGCCCGACCGCGGCCTGGTCCGCGTCGGGTACCGCGCCGACCTCGTCCTCTTCGACCCGGACACGGTCGCGGCCGGGTCCACGTACGAGCGGCCCCGCGTGCTGCCGACCGGTCTCCCGCACGTCCTGATCGACGGGCGTTTCGTCCTGCGCGACGGGCGCCGGACGGACGTGCTGGCCGGGCGCTCGGTGCGCCGAACCGCCCGCGATCTTCGGTAGATCCGACATCTACGATGGTCGGCATGGTCGCCTTCGCCCTCGCCGCCCTGCTTTTCCTCGCGTTCTGCGTAAGCGTCCGGCAGGACCGCCGCCGGTTCCGCAACGCCGTGCTCCTGGGACTGACGTTCCTCAGCGCGTTCTCCGCACTGTTCCTCCAGGTCGGCAAGCTGCCCACCTGGGCGGCCGTCACGGTCGTCGTGATCGCCTTCGCCTCACCGGCGTTCGCCACCGTGGCCCTGGGCGTCTTCCTCGTCCGCAACGGCATGGTCATGATCCGCAAGGAGGGCTTCCGGCCGGCCAACCTGCTGTCGATGCTCGCGGGCCTCACCATCTTCGCGTTGATCGCGCTGCTGGTCCTCGTCGGCGTGGTCGGCTCCCCGCTCCTCGGCGGGATCGCCGGAACGCTCACCGTGGTCGCCGGCTACGTCTCCTTCGTCTTCTTCTGCTTCCTCGGCTACGCCTTCCTCTACGGGCGGATCAAGGTGCGCGGCGACGTCGACCACGTGGTCATGCTCGGCTCGGGCCTGGTCGGCGGCGATCGCGTGCCGCCCCTGCTGGCCTCCCGCCTGCGCAAGGGGCAGCAGATCTACGAGGCCCAGCTGGCCCGCGGCGGTCGGCCGCCGGTGCTCCTCGTCTCGGGCGGCAAGGGCTCGGACGAGAAGGTCTCCGAGGCCCGGGCGATGGCGGACTGGCTGATCGCGCAGGGCGTGCCCGAGCAGCACGTCGTGCTGGAGGACCGCTCCACCACGACCGAGGAGAACATGCTCTTCAGCCGGGACATCATGACCGCGCACGACCCGGCCTACCGGTGCGTGGTGGTCACCAACAACTTCCACTCCTTCCGGGCGGCGATGTTGGCCCGCAAGACCGGCGTCAACGGGCAGGTGCTGGGCTCCCCCACCGCGAAGTACTACTGGCCGAGCGCCACCATCCGCGAGTTCGTCGCGATCTTCTGGGAGCACCGGGTCGTGAACCTGTCGATCTGCGCGCTGCTCACCGTCTTCGGTGCGCTCGGCACGCTGGCGGCGGTCCTCGTCTGATCCGCGCGCACACGGAGGTGCCGTGACTCCCCCCTTGGCAGTCACGGCACCGGTCCGCGCGTACGCGTCGGCTGCACCCGCTACACGGCTACGTCGCTACGCCGTCACACCCGTTGCCAGAGCGCGGGGACGTTCGGCGGCTCCCAGCCCGGCTGGGCCTGGTGCCCCTGGAGGCAGCGGTAGGTCGCGCCGCCATGGGTGACGGTGGCGCCGGCCGCGTAGACGGTGCCCGCCTTCCAGGTGCCGCCCGGCTCGGGTTCACCGGGGCCGGGGCCCGGGCCGGGGTCGCCGCCGCTGACCTTGAGGGTCAGTCCGTACGCGGACAGGATCGGGTTCAGCGGCTGGAAGAAGGTGGTCCCGCCGCTGGAGCAGTTGCCGGAACCACCCGAGGTGACGCCCTGGGCCTGGCTCCCGGAGATGTAGGAGCCGCCCGAGTCGCCCGGCTCGGCGCAGACCGTCGTACGGGTCACGCCGGAGATGGTGCCCTCGGGGTAGGTGACGCTGGTGTTGTGCTGCTGGATCGTGCCGCAGTGCCATCCGGTGGTCGATCCGGAACGGCACACCGAGGCCCCGACCGGCTGCAGCACCGAGCCGGTGACCTGCGTGTTCACGCCGCCGCTGCCCTTCACGTAGGGGGTCGCGGTCCACTGGGTGTTCGCGGCGACCCAGGCCATGTCGTTGCCGGGGAAGACCGAGGCCTGGAAGGAGCCCTGGGCGACCTGGTTGAAGCCGCTGGTGGTGGTTCCGGCGCGGCCGCAGTGCCCGGCGGTGGCGAAGCCGTGCGTGGAGCCCTTGGTGACGGGGAAGCCGACGGAGCAGCGGCCGCTGCCGTTCATGTAGTACGCGTCCCCACCGCGCAGGTCGTACAGCGGGCGCGGGGCCTCGGCGGTACGGACCACCGTGACCCGACCGGGGTCGGTCCCGGTGGCGGCGAGCAGCGCGGCGGCCGCCCCCGCCTCGGTCTCCTCGACGACGAGGGTGTTGGAGCGCGGGTCGACGTAGCGGACCGGTGTCGCGGGGCCGGCGGCCCGGTCCAGCACGGCCCGGTCGGCGTCCAGCGCGGCCAGGGTGCGCGTGACCAGCTTCGCCCGGGCCCCGGCGGCCCGTATCGCGGCGGTGTCGGCGGCCCGGGTGGTGGCCACGGTGAGGGTGCCCGCGTCGGCCCCGTCCACCCAGGCCCCGGCGAAGGCGGCGCCGAGCCGGTCGCGCAGCCGGGCGGCGGTGGCTCCGGCCTCGGCCTCGTGGGCCAGTCGCACCTCGGCCTGCGTGGGGGTCAGGCCGAGGTCGCGCCCCATGGCGGCGAGCAGCTCGGGCGGGGCGTCGGCGGTACGCAGGGTGGTCGCCGCGGAGGGCGTGGCGGGGGCGGAATCGGCGATGGCGCCGCCGGTCCCGGCCAGCAGCAGCCCGGCGGCGGCCAGGGCGGTACACGCCGCGCGGGCGTGTCGTTTGAGCATGGGGGATCTCCTCGGTTTCCGGTGGGGTCTGCGGAAACCGTAGAAATCCGAACCGTCGCGCGGGAGCTGCCAGTTGGCCCCTGCCCCGGTGTTATGCCCCGGGCCGTCCGGCGGCCCGCGCACGGTCGAGGTGCGTTCATGGGGCGGCGGCCGGAGTATGGGGCCAGGGGTAACCGTAGGAGGTACGCGATGGTCAGTGAACCCGACGAGCAGCCCACACGGTCGGACCGGCTCTTCACGGGCGGGGAGCGGCCGTACGACCCCGAGGACCTCGTGATGGTGACCGGCCACGACCCGACTCCGGAGCGGGTCGAGAAGGCCCGGAAGCTCATGGAGAAGGAGGGCCCGCAGGTCATCGAGCGCTACCTGCCGTAGCGACGGCACCGCACCCGAGGACTGCCGCGACCGCCCCCGGCCCCGCCGGGGGCGGAGCCCCGATCTTGAGCCCCGCCGGCGTTTGAGGCGCGGGGGCCCGGGGGCAGCGCCCCCGCAACGGCGCCGCACCCGCCCGGTGCGCGGCTACGCCGCAGGCGACGGCACGGTCGGCAACGCAGCCGCCCGCAGGGCCACGGCTCCGGCCGACCTGGCCAGCGCCTCCGTATGCGCGGCCCGCGCATGCCCCAACACCTCGGCGGCCCGCGCGGCGACCCCCGTGGCGGGGTGCCAGCCGAGCAGGTGGCGCCAGAGGAGCGGGGTCCCGGCGAGGGGCCGGGTGACCACGCCCGGGGTCACCGGGAAGGTGGCCCGGCACAGTCCGACCGCCCGCCCCACCTGCACCAGGTGCACGCAGGAGGCGGTGTCGGTCTCGTAGACGCAGGCGGGCGTGAACCCGGCCCGTACGCAGGCCGCCGCGAAGCAGTCGCCGAAGCATCCGTCGCCCGGGACGTCCGTCCACGCCTCGGCTGCCAGCTCGGCCAGCTCGATCTCGGTACGCGGGACCAGGGCGAGCGGATGGTCCTCGGCCAGCATCACGTGCACCGGGTCGCGCGCCACCTCCATCCAGGCGAGGCGCCCCGGCTCGGGCGGCGCGCTCTCCCCGCAGACCCCGACCAACGCGAAGTCCAGCCGGCCCTCGGCGACGCCGCCGGCGACCTCCTTCTCCGACCAGGAGGTGTAGGTGGTCACGGGCACGCCGGGTTCCTGATGGGCGATGCGGTCCACGAGCCCCCCGAGCAGCGGCCCGTGCGTGCCGCCGAGCCGGTAGCCGTGCGCGCCTTGGCGGGCGAACCGCTGGGCGTCCTCCTGCAGCTCGCACACGGCGGGCAGCAGCACCCTGGCCCGCTCCAGCACCAGCTCACCGAGCGCGGTGGTCCGTACGCCGTCGCGCCCGCGCAGGAACAGCGTCCCGCCCAGTGCCCGCTCGATGCGTTTGAGTTGCGTACTGAGCGCGGGCTGCGCGAGGCCGAGCGCGGTGGCGGCCCGCGTCAGGCTCCCGGCGTCGGCGACGGCCCTGACGATCTTGAGGTGCCTCAGCTCCAGATCCATACGACGAGCTTGGTCCAGACCTGTGGGCATGCGCTACGGGTCGGGCGCATCCAGAATCGTTAATGCTCGTTAGCCGCAAGGGGGACACGACCCTAAGGACAGGAAAATGCACGCACTCGATGTCGACTGGGACCACCCCACCGACCCGCGGCCCGGCCCACGGCTCGACCACGTACGCGCCTACGTGAGCACCGCGGGGGCCGACGGGCACCTCTGGCACGGGGTTCCCACCCTCCTGCTGAGCACGCTCGACCGCGCGACCGGCCGCGCCGTCCGCACCCCGCTGATCTACGGCGAGGACGCCGACCGCCACATCGTCCTGGCCTCCGCCTACGGCGCCCCGGACCACCCCCACTGGTACCGGAACCTCACCGCCCACCCCGAGGTCCGCATCCAGGTCGGCTCCGCCACCTTCACGGCACTGGCACGAACCGCCACGCCCCAGGAGCGGGAGGTGTACTGGGAGATGATGACGGCCCTGTGGCCCCTGTTCGACGACGACCGCGCCGCGGCCCGCCCCCGCGAGATCCCCCTGGTGATCCTGGAGCGCGTGGGCTGACCGGGGGCCCGACCGGCAGGACGCCCGCTAGTGCGTCGGCGCGGCGACAGCGCTGTAGGTACGTCCACCCGCGACGAAGTCGCCCAGCGGAACCATGCCGAAGCCGTCGACGTGCACCTTCCAGGACGGAACGTTCCCGGCCTCGATGAAGGCGACCACGGCTTCGGCGCGCTCCGAGGCGGCCGCCACGGCCATGGTGAACAGCGCCCGGGCCACACCACGCCCGCGGTACGCCGCGGCGACCACCACCGGCCCGTAGAGCAGCCACCGCGCCTCGACCAGCGGGCGCCCCTGCCACTCCAGCGCCTCCTGCGCCCGGAGCAGGCCCGCGACCGGCGGCGACGGGTCGGCCAGGGTCGTGGGCTCCGACAGCGCGAGCAGCCCGGCGACCCGGCCCGCGTCGTCCGCGACCAGCAGCTCCCGCGCACCGGCCATCGCCCGCAGCGCGCCGACGTCGAAGCGACCCTGCACGAACCCCTGCTCCGCCCGCTGCCGTTCCGTCAGCGCGTCGTGGTGATTGGCGGCGAAGAGCTCGGCCATGTCGGGCGCGTCGGCCTCGGTGGCGTACCGGTACTGCATCCCGCGATCGTGCCACGCCCCCACCGCCGGACCCCACCGCCGACACCAAGGCCTACGGGTGACACCGAACCAGTATTGAACACGTTCAACACCTCTGGCAGTATGACTCTCGGTGAATCTGCCGGAGCAGCGGGAATACGGATCCGACTGCCCTCACGACGGGTTGCCACGAGACCGGAGGTGGGCACGACATGGGCCTGATCCTGATCATCCTCGCCCTGACAGTCGCCCTCGTGCTCGCCGTCGTGGGCCTGGCCGTGATCGTCACGGCGAGCGCCGCCCTGGGCCTCGCGACGGCCGCGGTGACCCGCAAGCTGCCGCTCCGGGCCAGGATCACCCTGCTGCTGACCCTGGCCGCAGCTCCGGCGGCGGCGCTGGTGAGCACCCTGGACATCCCGACCGTCTGGCAGCTGGCCGCCTGGGCACTGCCGTTCCTCACGACGGCCGCCGCAGGAGCCGCCTGGCTCGCCTTCGAAGCCGACAAGCGCCGCGCGCCCAAGCTCCCGAAGCCGGCATGGCCGGCCCGCCGCTCGCCGGCCGCGAGCCACTGAGGACGCACCACCAGCCGCGACGGCGGGTGGCGGGCGGAATCGCCGGGGCGGGGTCAGCCAGGCGCGACGGGGGCTTCGGGACGGCGGGGTCCACTCGACCGGCATCGGAGCTGTGTATGGGGGTTTCCCGTCAGTCCCATCGTCCCTCCGGGTCGGGCCGGTCCCTCAAGGGCGCTCCTTCGTCGCGTCACTGCGTGATGGCCTTCGGCCACCCTTGACCGACCGTCCCGCCCCGGAGAAACGAAAGACTGCCGAGAAGCCCCCAAAAGAACGAGCCGGTCCAAGGCGCGAAGGACGGGGCGGTCGGAGATGCCCGGCCCGGTCGGGCGCGAAGGGGTACGACCGAGAGGCGGGGCCCACGGAAGGCCCCCCGGTGGCGACGGGCGCGCCCGATCGCTACGCGCTCCTCACCTCTCAGCGTCACCAGGCCGTCTCGGGCTGGACATAAGCCGCCCACGACCCCAGGCATTCCGCACTCACCGCGTCCGACGACCGTCTGCGGCTGGACATAAGCCGCCCACCACCCCGCGACCTCTCGCTCACCGCGTCCGACGACCGTCTGCGGCTGGACATAGGCCGCCCACCACCCCGTGACCTCTCGCTCACCGCGTCCGACGACCGTCAGGGGCCGGGCACAGGCCGCCCACGACCCGTAGGCGCTTCTCGTGGGATGCGTCCGGAGGCTGTCGGGGGTGAAAAGGCGTGGGAGCGCGGCTATGTCGTGGTGGATGGGGGTCAGTGGAGGTGGGCGGCCGAAAAGGCCGACAGTTTGCCCCAATTGCCCTTGTTTAGGGGTGGGTTTGTGGTGTCGTCCTCGCGCTGACCCGGCTCTACGACGGATCAGCCGAGCTGTCGGCCGCACATCCCTCCCAGCGCGTCTTGCCGGCCCCTGACGGCCGGTGGTCGCGGTCATGGAGAGGCACATGGCAATCCGAGGCGGCTTATGTCCGGCCACGGCCGGTCGTCGGACGCAGGTCGGGCGCCGGACCCGATGCCGTGGGCGGCTTATGCCCAGCTACAGGCGGTCGCCGGACGCGGTCGGGGGTCGGATCGATGTCGTGGGCGGCCTATGTCCAGCCCAGGACGGGCTGGAGACGCTGAGAGATGAGGAGCGCGTAGCGATGTGGCGCGCCCCAACGCCCCAGGACGCGTCTTTCATCTGCCCCGTCTCGGGACCGTGCTCACCGGGGCCGCCCTGGGGGCTGTGATGTCCCCGTCCCTGAAAGCTTCGACCGGCTCGTTCTTTTGGGGGCTTCTCGGCAGTCTTTCGTTTCTCCGGGGCGGGACGGTCGGTCAAGGGTGGCCGAAGGCCATCACGCAGTGACGCGACGAAGGAGCGCCCTTGAGGGACCGGCCCGACCCGGAGGGACGATGGGACTGACGGGAAACCCCCATACCCCTCACTGATGCCGCCCGAGCACCTCCCGCCGCCCTCACCCCCCGCCGCGCCCACCGGACGCCGCCCGAGCGGACCCCGCCGTCCCGACCCCACCCCCGCCGCGCCCACCGGACGCCGCCCGAGCGGACCCCGCCGCCCGAGCGGTCCCGCCCCTCACAAGTACTCGCGGGCGAATTCCACCGCCCATTCCACCGCCGCCAGGGGGACGCTGCCCGCATGGGGGTCGATGGCGAGGCGGGCCGATTCCCAGTCCTGGTCGTGTTCGCGGAAGATCGCGAAGCGGGCTTCCTCCAGGACTCCTTCCGGCCTGACCAGGAACTCGATCGCCCGGTCGTCGCCATCCGTGCCGACCGTGGCGATCTCCATGTCACCGACTACGAAAACCACTGTCCCGCGCTCCTCAGTTGCCGCTGCACACGTACACCAGCAGGACGGACGCGATGAAGACCGCTCCTGCCGCCATGAGGGCTCCCGCCACCGCGACGACGACCGTGCCGACCCGTTCGGTGCGCCGGCGGTATCCCGCCGGCTTCCACTCACCCTGGTTCATGCGTCCAGCCTCCATCGAGGCTCCGGGGGCCGCATGAGTGCTCGTACTCATCCGGGGTACTCATGCGGCCTACCCCGCCGCTCCCGATCCACCCGACCACCTGGGGTGACGAGCGCAACACCATGCGCTCGCGCAGGCCCGCGCCCCACTCATTCCGCAGGTCGGAACGCGGGCGCGGCCCCGGATTCCAAGGGGGGACCACTCCCCCACCCACTCATTGCCCGAAGTGGGACAAACCACCCCTCGGACCTCTCTTCGAAAACACACGTCAAGCTCGCACCCGGGCCCGTAAGCTCCCGTCATGCAGGTGATCCAGTCAACCAAACTCGCCAATGTCTGTTACGAGATCCGCGGCCCCGTGCTCGAAGAGGCGATGCGGCTCGAAGCAGCAGGTCATCGCATCCTCAAGCTCAACACGGGCAACCCCGCGGCCTTCGGCTTCGAGTGCCCTCCGGAGATCCTTGAGGACATGCTCCGCAACCTGGGCACCGCCCACGGTTACGGCGACGCGAAGGGTCTGCTCTCCGCGCGCCGCGCGGTCATGCAGCACTACCAGACCAAGGGCATCGACCTGGACGTCGAGGACATCTACCTCGGCAACGGCGTCTCCGAGCTGATCCAGATGTCGATGCAGGCGCTGCTCGACGACGGCGACGAGGTCCTGGTCCCCGCACCGGACTACCCGTTGTGGACCGCCTCCGTGTCCCTCGCCGGCGGTACGGCCGTGCACTACCGCTGCGACGAGCAGTCCGACTGGATGCCCGACCTCGCCGACATCGAGCGCAAGGTCACCGATCGCACCAAGGCGATCGTCATCATCAACCCGAACAACCCGACCGGCGCCGTCTACGACGAAGAGATGCTGCGCGGGCTCACCGACATCGCGCGCCGCCACAACCTGGTCGTCTGCTCGGACGAGATCTACGACCGGATCCTCTACGACGGCGCCGTGCACCACAACACCGCCGCGATCGCCCCCGACCTGCTGACCCTGACCTTCAACGGGCTCTCGAAGAACTACCGCGTCGCCGGCTACCGGGCCGGCTGGATGGCGGTCTGCGGCCCCAAGAAGCACGCCTCCTGCTACATCGAGGGCCTCACGGTCCTGGCGAACATGCGCCTGTGCGCGAACATGCCCTCGCAGTACGCCGTGGCCACCGCGCTCGGTGGTCGGCAGTCGATCGAGGACCTGGTCCTGCCCGGCGGGCGGATCCTGGAGCAGCGCAACGTCGCGTACGACCTGCTCACCCAGATCCCGGGCGTCACGTGCGTCAAGCCGAAGGGCGCGCTGTACGCCTTCCCGCGGCTGGACCCGTCCGTCTACAAGATCAAGGACGACCGGCAGATGGTCCTGGACCTGCTGCGGGCCGAGAAGATCATGGTGGTGCACGGTACGGGCTTCAACTGGCCCGAGCCCGACCACTTCCGGATCGTGACGCTGCCGAACGCCAAGGATCTGGCGGACGCGGTGACCCGGATCGGGAACTTCCTCGACGGTTACAGCCAGCTGTAGGCGCGAACGGTGCGGCTCGCCGGAGTCCAGCCGGCGAGACGCACCCCCGACAACAGGATCCAGCTCAACTTTAGAACCAATCCAATGTAGGATGGTCTCCTGACCACGCAGGAGGCCACCTCATGTATGAGCCGATCCGCACGAAGCCGGTCGTCCACCGCATGGGCGCCACTCCGGCCGAGTACCCGCACAGCAGCCGCGGCGAAGCGCTGGACATCCAGCTCGCCGGGCACCTCGCGGCCCTGCTCGCCGTCACCGACGAGCTCGGGCTGGACGAAGGCGCCGCCGAGATCGCCGCCCAGGTCGCACGACTGCGCGGGGACCAGCCCGCCCGTGCGCCGCGCCACTCGCCCGAGGACACCGCCGCTCTCCACCGGCGCGCGCACGACCTCGCCGCCCGCGCGCTCCTCGTCGCCGCGTCCCGCGCCGACACCACCGTCGCGATCCTCGCCGCCGAGCGCATGGACGCGCACGCCGCCGCCCTGAAGTCCTCGGACCTGGCCGGCGCCCTCTAGACGGCCCCGGTCCGGGGCCGCGGAGGCTCCGGACCGGGTGCCATGTTCCTCGCGCGAGGGCTTGCGGCAGGGACGGAAATTGGACAGAACCCGGTGCTCCGAACACGATGATGGCTGAAAGATCGCGGCAGCACGGGGGAGGCCGCTCCGCATGGTCGATCTCCTCCACTCCGCTTCGTCCCCGTTCGAGCATTCTGGAGAGACTCGCCCATGAGCTTCGGCGACCCGAACAACCCCTACGGCCAGCAGCCTCCGCAGGGCCAGCCCGGCTACCCGCAGCAGGCCCCGCAGGGCGTGCCCCCGCAGTACGGCTACCCCCAGCAGCCCCCGCAGGGCGGCGCCCCGCAGTACGGCTACCCGCAGCAGGCCCCGTCGCCGTACGGCGCCTACCCGCCGCCGGGGACGCCCGCACCGGGCATGCCGCCGCTCGCCCACTGGGGTCTGCGCGTGGGCGCGACCGTGCTCGACGCGCTGATCATCGCGGGTCCGATGTACGCGCTCGTCGGTGTCGGGGCGGCCGTCGCCACCGACGAGACGGGTGAGACGATCGCCGGCATCCTCAGCCTGATCGGCATGCTGTACGCCCTCGGCATGGGCATCTTCCAGCTGTACAAGGAAGGCACCACCGGTCAGACGATCGGCAAGAAGATCGTCGGCACCAGCGTGCACCGTGAGATCGACGGGGCCACGCTCGGCTTCGGTATGGCGTTCGTCCGCCGGCTGGCGCACTTCCTCGACGGCATCGCCTGCTACATCGGCTACCTGTGGCCGCTGTGGGACGCCAAGAAGCAGACCTTCGCCGACAAGGTGTGCAGCACCGTCGTCATCAAGGTGAACAAGAACGGCTGATCGCCCCACGGTGAGGACCGGTGGCGACTTCCCGCATACGGCATCCGCCCTGATCGGCGGGACGCCTAGGTCGTCCGCGCGAACTCCGCGCCGGCGACCCCGCACCAGGGCACCGTCGCCACCGGCCACACCGGGCCGACCGCCTCCGCGTACTCGGTCGCGCCCGGGGCCACACCCGGGATCTTCACCAGCGCCTGCGCGGCCCGCCCCTGCGGGTCCGGTTCGGCGCGGTCGCGGAACTCCACCGTGACGACGTACGCGCCGGGGCCCTCGGCCCGCCCCGTCGCCTCCACCGCGGCCACCACCCGGCGGCTGGCCGGATCGATGCGGCACCCGGTGACCCGTACGTCCTCCACCGCCGCCCGCGGTGGCGCTTGCGGCGCGTCGCCGCCGCTCGCCCACACGTACAGACCCAGCGGGGCGAACACCAGCAGCCCGGCCACCGTCACCAAACCGACCAGCCAGCCCTGCCATTTCAAGGTGCTCACAGCCATGTCCTGATCCTCCCGGGCCGCCGCCCCGCCCACCAGCACCCGAGGGCTCACACAGCATTTCGAAGTGGGACCGCCTGGACACCTGACGTTCATTCGACCTGGCGCGGAATGTGGGTTTCCGCGAGCACGCTGCACCCGTGAGACGCATCCTAGGAATCGTCCTGGGCCTCCTCCTGATCGGCGGCGTGCTCTACGTCGTCGCGTTCCAGGGGCAGGGTCACCCAGAAACCACGGCAACGAAGACCGTGCGTGGCGTCATCGGCTCGGAGAAGTCCGAATTCTTCCGCGACCCCGATGTCGTCAAGGCCCTTGCCGCCAAGGGCTACATCGTGAAGACGGAGACCTCGGGCTCCTGGGCGATGGACCGACTCGCCCTCAAGGAATTCGACTTCGCCTTCCCCAGCAGCAGTGAACCTGCCAAGGAGGTCGCGGCCGCCGCAGGGCTCAAGGGAGTCCAGGAGACCAAGCCGTTCTACTCCCCTCTCGTCGTCATCGCCCGTCAGGGCGCCGCCAAGGTGCTGGCCGACAACGGCCTCGCCAGGATGACCGGCAAGAACTCCGGGACCCTGCTCATGGGTCCCTTCCTCAAGGGCTCCGGCGAGGACCGTACCTGGCAGCAGCTGCCCGGCTCCGCCGCCCACGCCGAACTGACCGGCACGGTGTTCATCAAGACCACCGACCCGTCCTCCTCCAACTCCGGCGCCCTCTTCCTCGCCGCCACCTCCAACGTGGCGAACGGCAACACCGTCGTCGCCGACGACGCCGGCATCGCCCGCACCGCGTCCTTGATGCACAAGCTGATCTCCGTCCAGGGCGCGCTGGAGCCGAGCACCGACGACCCCTTCCGGGCGTTCATCAGCGGCAGCGGCGAGCCGCTGATCCTGGTGTACGAGTCCCAGGTGGCCTCGTTGCTGCTGCAGAAGCAGGATCCGGGCGACATGGTCGTGCTCTACCCGGACACCACCGTCAACTCGGCGCACACCTTCGTGCCGCTGACCGAGAAGGCGAGGGAGTTGGGCACCCTCCTCGCCACCGATCCGAAGCTGCGCGAACTGGCCGTGCTCCGCGGGTTCCGCCCGCAGGAGGGCGTGGCCGAGTTCACCGCCGCCACGGCGCCGCACACCGCCTACCTCAACACGGGGCTGACCGGCATCCGCCAGGTCGGCACACCCACCGTCAAGATCCTGATGGCGCTGGCCCAGCGCGCCAAGGGCCAGGGGGACACGCCATGACACCGACAACGCCCGAGGACACGTCCTTCCGCCTGAGCCCGCCGGAGCCCGTCGCCCCCGTACGCAGGGAGCAGGCCTCCGGGCTGGTCCCGCTGCAGGACGGCGTCCGCGAGGAGATGGCCCGCCGGGCCGGGGAGTACGTCGGCTCGCTCGCCGGGATCGACGCCCGCTCCCCCGAGTTCGCGCAGCGCATCGGCGAGATGACCGGCCTCGGGGCCGGCGACATCCGTAGTGCCGCCCAGCAGTCCAACCGGATGCTGGAGCGGGCCGTACGTTCGCTGGGCTCCGACGGCGGTGGTGACGCCCAGGCCCGGGTCGCCGGCTCCCTCGTGGAGCTGCGGCGCACCGTCGAGGACCTCGACCCGCGGGACGCGCCCGCCAAGGGTGCCCGCAAGCTGCTCGCGAAGCTGCCGGGCGGCAACAGGTTCCGCGATCACGTGGCGAAGTACGCCTCCTCGCAGGCCACCCTCAACAAGATCGTGGGCTCGTTGCGCAGCGGCCAGGACGAACTGCGCCGCGACAACGCGGCGCTGCACACCGAGCGCTCGCGCCTGTGGGAGACCATGGGCAAGCTCCAGGAGTACGCGGTCCTGACCGAGGCCCTGGACGGCGCCGTCGAGCAGCGGATCGCCGAGGTGGAGCACACCGATCCCGGTGCGGCCGACGCGCTGCGCGCGGACCTGCTCTTCCCGGTCCGGCAGAAGCACCAGGACCTGTTGACGCAGCTGGCCGTGTGCGCGCAGGGCTACCTGGCCATGGACGTGGTCCGGCGCAACAACGACGAGCTGATCAAGGGCGTCGACCGGGCCGCCACCACCACCGTGTCCGCGCTGCGGATCGCCGTGATGCTGGCCTCGGCCCTCGACAACCAGCGCAAGGTGATCGAGCAGGTCGGCGCCCTGAGGGGGACCACGGAGGAGCTGATCCGGGGCAACGCGGAGATGCTGTCCACGCAGAGCGGCGAGATCCAGCGGATCGCGGCCGATCCGGCGGTCGGCGTCGAGACGCTGCGGACGGCGTTCGCGCAGATCTACCGGACGTTGGACGCGATCGACACGTTCAAGGTGCAGGCGACGCAGAACATGGCGGCGACGGTGGAGTCGCTGGCCGGAGAGCTGCAGAGCGCCTCGGCGCACCTCGCGCGGGCCCGTGGCGGAGCTGCCCTGGAAGGCGGTGCGCAGTGAGCGCCGCGCGCGGGCCGGGCCTGCGCCGGCGAGGCTGGATCGGCTTCGCCCTCGCCGGGCTGATGGCCGTGACGGCCTGCACCGCGGGCGGGCCCGCCGAGCGGGACGGGTCGACGTATCAGGAGGGCCGGCTGCGGGTGCTGGCCTCCAGCGAGCTCAGCGACATGGAACCGATCCTGAAGGACGCGAAGGCCGCCACCGGCGTCGAGGTCGAGCTGACCTGGTCCGGGACGTTGGACGCCGCCGAGCAGGTCGCCTCGGGGACGGCGGACGGCAAGTACGACGCGGTCTGGCTCTCCTCCAACGACTACCTGCGGCTGCGGCCGGAGGCGGCGGGGAAGCTCTCCAGCGAGACGCCGGTGATGTCCTCGCCGGTCGCGCTCGGGGTGCGGCCGGAGGCTCTGGCCCGGCTCGGCTGGCAGCCCGGGGAGGTCACCTGGCCGGCGGTGCACGAGGCCGTGGCCGCCGGGAAGCTGACGTACGGGATGACGGATCCGGTGCGTTCCAACTCCGGTTTCTCGGCGCTGGTGTCGGTGGCCTCGGGGCTGTCGGGCGCGCAGGCGGCGCTGAGCGACGCGGACGTGAAGGCGGCGACGCCCCGGCTGAAGGAGTTCTTCGCCGGGCAGAAGCTGACCTCGGGCTCCTCGGGCTGGCTGGTGACCGCGTACGCCAAGCGCGGGGACGTGGACGCGTTGGTGAACTACGAGTCGGTGCTGCTGTCCATGAACCGGGAGGCGAAGGGGGCCGCGGCTCCGCTGACGGTGATCCGGCCGCGCGACGGTGTGGTCACCGCGCACTATCCGCTGACGTTGTTGACCTCGGCGCCGGCCGGGGCCCGTGATGCGGGGCGGGCGCTGACGGAGTACCTGCGGGGCCCGGAGGCGCAGAAGGCGATCACGGAGCGGACGTTGCGCCGTCCGGTGGCGGCCGGGGTGGCGCCGGCTGCCGGGTTGGACGCGGAGAAGCGGCGCGAGTTGCCGTTCCCGGGCTCGCGTTCGGTGGCGGACGGTTTGCTGGCTTCGTACGAGAACGAGCTGCGCCGGCCGTCGCGGACGGTGTACGTGCTGGACACGTCGGGTTCGATGAGTGAGGAGGACCGGATCGGGCGGCTGAAGTCGGCGCTCACCGATCTGACGGGTTCGGGGAGTTCGGGCACCGGGCAGCGGTTCCGTGACCGTGAGGAGGTGACGTTGCTGCCCTTCGGGTCCAAGGTGAAGAAGGTACGGACGCACGTCGTGGAGCCCGGTAATCCGGGGCCGGCGCTGGACGCGATCCGGGGGGACGTGAAGTCGCTGGAGCCGGACGGGGGTACGGCGGTCTACGGCAGTCTGGAGGCGGCGTACCAGCACCTGGGTCAGGGCGGCGCGGACGCCTTCACCTCGATCGTGCTGATGACGGACGGCGAGAACACCGAGGGGGTCAAGGCGGGGCACTTCGATTCCTTCTACGCGGCCCTGCCGCCGGCGCAGCGGCGGACGCCGGTCTTCGCGGTGCTGTTCGGGGATTCGGACCGCAAGGAGCTCACCCACATCACGGAGCTGACCGGCGGGCGGCTCTTCGACGCCACCGGCGGGACCGGTTCGCTGGCCGGAGCCTTCGAGGAGATCCGTGGCTATCAATAGGGCGCGCCGGATGCTGGGGTATCTGGAGTCGCGCAAGAACCTGGCGGGCTCCGCCTGCGGCCTGGTCGGGTTGGGCCTGACCGTCGCCGGGGTGGCGGGGGCGTACTGGCCGCTGGTGGTCGCCGGGCTGTACGGGGCGGGCGCGCTGATCGCCCCGCCGGAGCGGGTGGCTCCGCCGCCCTTCGACCCGAGCGAGGAGGTGGGCGCGCTGCGGGCGGACTTCACGCGGCTCGGTGAGTACCTGGGCGAGGTGGAGCTGCCGGGGACGGCGGAGGGCCGGTGGGTCGGGCTGTCGGGGCTGTACGGGGCCTTGCTGGAGCCGGGTTGGGTGGCGGAGGTCCTGGCCACCGAGCCGGAGGCGGTGCACGCGTTGTCCCGGGCGATCCGGCGGGACGTGCCGGAGTGCGTGGACACGTACAAGCGGACGCGTTGGTGGAGTCGGCTGACTCCGGGCGGGGAGTCCCCGGAGCTCCATCTGGAGCGTCAGCTGGACCTGCTGTACGCGGAGGCGGAAAGAGTGACGGCGGACCTCCGCGAAGCAGAGGTCCGCCGTCAGCAGACGCACACGGCCTACCTGGAGGAGCGCGGACGCTCCTGAGGTCGGTCATGTGCTGCGGTGGGCGCCGCTTGGTCGGGGGCTCCCACAGCGGTGGGCGCCGCTTGGTCGGGGGCTCCCACGTTCATCGGCCCTTCTTCAGGGCGTGTCCTGGCTCAGCCCAGGCGCTCCACGAGTGCGTGGTACTGGTCCCACAGCTCCTTGGGAGTGTGGTCGCCGTAGGTGTTGAGGTGCTCGGGGACCAGGGCGGCCTCCTCGCGCCAGACCTCCTTGTCGACGGTGAGGAGGAAGTCGAGGTCCTCGGCCGGGAGGTCCAGGCCGTCGAGGTCGAGGGACTCCTTGGTCGGCAGGATGCCGATGGGGGTCTCGACGCCTTCGGCGGTGCCGTCGAGGCGGCCGACGATCCACTTCAGGACGCGGCTGTTCTCGCCGAAGCCGGGCCACACGAACTTGCCCGCGTCGTTCTTGCGGAACCAGTTCACGTAGTAGATCTTCGGGAGCTTGGCCTGGTCCTTGTCGGCGCCGACCTTGACCCAGTGGCCCATGTAGTCGCCCATGTTGTAGCCGCAGAACGGCAGCATGGCGAAGGGGTCGCGGCGCAGTTCGCCGACCTTGCCCTCGGCGGCGGCGGTCTTCTCGGAGGCGATGTTCGAGCCGATGAAGACGCCGTGGTTCCAGTCGAAGGACTCGGTGACCAGCGGCACGGCGGAGGCGCGGCGGCCGCCGAAGAGGATCGCGGAGATCGGGACGCCCTTGGGGTCCTCCCACTCGGGGGCGATCGTCGGGCACTGGGAGGCCGGGACGGCGAAGCGGGCGTTGGGGTGGGCGGCCGGGGTCTCCGAGGCCGGAGTCCAGTCGTTGCCCTTCCAGTCGATGAGGTGCGCGGGCGCCTCTTCGGTCATGCCCTCCCACCACACGTCGCCGTCGTCGGTGAGCGCGACGTTGGTGAAGACGGTGTTCGCGTACATGGTCTTCATGGCGTTGGCGTTGGTGTGCTCGCCGGTGCCGGGGGCGACGCCGAAGAAGCCGGCCTCGGGGTTGATCGCGTAGAGGCGACCGTCCTCGCCGAAGCGCATCCAGGCGATGTCGTCGCCGATGGTCTCGACGGTCCAGCCGGAGATCGTGGGCTCCAGCATGGCCAGGTTGGTCTTGCCGCAGGCGGAGGGGAAGGCGGCGGCGACGTACTTCGTTTCGCCCTCGCCGGCCGGCGGGGTGAGCTTGAGGATCAGCATGTGCTCGGCGAGCCAGCCCTCGTCGCGGGCCATGACGGACGCGATGCGCAGGGCGTAGCACTTCTTGCCGAGGAGGGCGTTGCCGCCGTAGCCGGATCCGTAGGACCAGATCTCGCGGCTCTCCGGGAAGTGCGAGATGTACTTGGTGGTGTTGCAGGGCCACGGCACGTCGGCCTCGCCCTCGGCGAGCGGAGCGCCGAGGGTGTGGACGGCCTTGACGAAGAACCCGTCGGTGCCGAGCTCGTCGAGGACGGCCTTGCCCATGCGGGTCATGGTGCGCATGGCGACGGCGACGTAGGCGGAGTCGGTGATCTCGACGCCGATGGCGGAGAGCTCGGAGCCGAGGGGGCCCATGCAGAACGGGACGACGTACATCGTCCGGCCCTTCATGGAGCCGCGGAAGATCCCCTTCTCGCCCGCGAAGATGTCCTTCATCTCGGCGGGGGCCTTCCAGTGGTTGGTCGGGCCCGCGTCCTCCTCCTTCTCGGAGCAGATGAAGGTCCGGTCCTCGACGCGCGCGACGTCGGAGGGGTCGGAGGCGGCGTAGTAGGAGTTCGGGCGCTTCGTCTCGTCGAGCTTCTTGAACGTTCCCTTGGTGACGAGCTCTTCGCACAGGCGCTCGTACTCGGCCTCGGAGCCGTCGCACCAGACGACGCGGTCCGGCTGGGTGAGGGCTGCGATCTCGTCCACCCAGGAGATGAGCTCCTGGTGAGTCGTCGGGATGGTGGGAGCCGCGTTGTCGCGCGCCACGATTGCTCCTTGTTGAGGGGTTTGTTTGGTGTAGGCCCCGTGGGGGCTGCGACCCGGACGCTTCGCGCTCCGCTCATCCGGTGTCGACCGCACTCATCTGATCATCCGGTGGATGTGCGCATATGTCCAGAGGGCCTCTCACGTGAGCATTGCCACGTCCGTCAATCTTCCGTAAAGACCACTAACGGAAACCTACGGACCCGTAGGTAGCATGGCGCGCATGACTTCTGATGCCGCCGCCGTCCCGGCCGCCGAGGCCACACCGGTCGTCGAGGCCCTGGAGGCGGTCGAGACCGCCCTGGAGGAAAAGCCGCTGATGCGCGGCTGGCTGCACACCGGGATGTTCCCCGCCGTGGTCATCGCGGGCCTGGTGCTGATGGCCTTCACCGACTCCACCCCGGCACGGGTCGCCTGCGGCGTCTACGTCCTCACGGCCTGCCTGCTCTTCGGCGTCAGCGCGGTCTACCACCGCGGCACCTGGGGACCGCGCGGCGAGGCCATCCTGCGGCGGCTCGACCACGCCAACATCTTCCTGATCATCGCGGGCACCTACACCCCGCTGACCGTCCTGCTGCTGCCGCCCTCCACCGGGCGGACCCTGCTGTGGGCGGTGTGGATCGCGGCGGCCGCCGGCATCGCCTTCCGGGTCTTCTGGGTCGGCGCCCCGCGCTGGCTCTACACGCCCTGCTACATCGCCATGGGCTGGGCGGCGGTCTTCTTCCTGCCCGACTTCATGCGCACCGGCGGGATCGCCGTCCTGGTCCTGGTGATCGTCGGCGGTCTCCTGTACAGCGTGGGCGGGGTCATCTACGGCATGAAGCGCCCGAACCCCTCCCCCCGCTTCTTCGGCTTCCACGAGGTCTTCCACTCGCTGACCCTCGCGGCCTTCGTGGCCCACTACGTCGGCATCTCGCTCGCCGCGTACCAGCACTGAGTCAGCCGGGCGCCGCCAGGGCCGCACCGAAGAGCCGGTCGGCCAGCTCGCCGAAGAAGGTGCTCAGCTTCTCGTCCGCGATGCCGTCGGCGTACCCCTGGAACGCCAGCCCGGCCACCGCCTGGACGCCGGCCGTCGCGTACCCGGGGTCCACGAGGTCGATGGGGTAGGGCTCCCCGGGCGGCCACGGTCCCGGCCAGTACTTGGGCCAGGGGATCTTCGGATGCGGCGGCGGCGGGCACCAGTCCTCGCCGACCGCCTGCAGGATCTCCCGGGCGTCACGGCCTCCTTGGTGCGCCCCGATCGCCGTCTCGGCCACACCCTTGACCGTCTGCAGGACGGCGAGCCGCAACTGCTCACGCGGCGGGAGCGGCTGGGGGTTGAGGGCGACCTCGGAGGAACGCTCCGGGGAGCGGACCGCTGCCACCGCGGTGGCGAACACCGGACCGTGCGGATTGATCGCGTCCCACATCTCGGGCCTGACCCGGGCCGCCAGCCGCACGATCCGCGCGGTCTGCGATGCGCTGACCGGACTTCCCATGGTTCGACCTCCCGGCTCGGGTGACAGTGGCCACATCCCTCCCCAGTGTGCGCGGATCGAAGGGGCCTGCAACCAGAAGCGGGCGGATCAGGAGCCGACCGTACCCAACTGCTCGGCCAACTCGGCGGGATCCGTCGTCGGCCGCGCGCAGACGAAATGCCGGCACACGTACGCCGTCGGAAGGTCGTCCACGAGGGTGCGCTCGGCGAGCAGGGGGAACTCTGCGCCACCGCCGTCCGTCGCACCCGCAAGTCCGGCCGCCACCACCGCCCCGGGAGCCGTCCCCAGCAGCGCGGTCCGGTGCAGCAGCGCCAGCGCCGGATCCTCCGGATGACCCACGACCGCCACCTCACGCGGACCGTCGAGGAGCGCCTCGGCCACCGACAGCCCGTGCCCGATGTAGCGCGGCACGCGCGGCCCGAGCGCGTGGACCACCCCGAGCGCCCGCTCCGCCGCCGTACGGTGCGCCTGGGACCCGGTGTGCGCCGCGTAGGAGAGCAGCGCGCCCGCGGCGGCCGTCCACCCCGACGGGGCGGCCGTGTCCGTCGGGTCCTGCGGCCGGCGGATGAGCTTCTCGGCGTCGTGCGCCGTGTCGTACAGCGACCCGTCCTCGGCGGTGAACCGGTCCAGGACCAGGTCGACGAGGAACCCGGCGAACTCCAACCAGACCCCCTCGCCGGTCACGGACGCCAGAGCGAGGAAGCCCTCCGCCACATCGCCGTAGTCCTCCAACACCCCGTCGTTGGTGCCGACCTGGCCGTCCTTGCTGGTGCGCGACAGCCGCGCCCGGCCGTCCATGTGCACGCGCACCAGCAGATCGGCCGCCTCGGTCGCCCGTTCCACCAGGTCGGGCCGCTCGAAGTACGCCCCGCACTCGGCGAGCGCGGCGATCGCCAGCCCGTTCCACGCGGCGACGATCTTGTCGTCCCGGCCGGGCGCGGGGCGCCGCCCCCGCGCGGCAAGCAGCCGCTCCTTGATCCCGGCGAGCCGGCCCGCCTCCACCGCGGGCCCGTCCTGGGGCAGTTGCAGTACGGACGTCCCGTGCTCGAAGGTCCCCTCCTCGGTCACCCCGAAGTACCCGGCGGCCAGATCCCCGTCGGCCTCGCCGAGCACCTCGCGCAGCTGGGCCGGCGTCCAGGCGTAGTAGGCCCCCTCGACGTGCTCCCCGGTCAGCGGATCCTCGCTGTCGGCGTCGAGCGCGGAGGCGAAGCCGCCCTGGTCGGTGCGCAGCTCCCGGACCATGAAGTCGGCGGTCTCCAAAGCGACCCGGCGCGCGAGATCGGATCCGGTGGCGCGCCACAGGTGGGCGTAGACCCGGCACAGCAGCGCGTTGTCGTAGAGCATCTTCTCGAAGTGCGGGACCACCCAATCGCGGTCCACGGAGTACCGCGCGAAACCGCCTCCGAGCTGGTCGTAGATCCCGCCGCGCGCCATCGCCTCGCAGGTGTCCGCGGCCATCTGGAGGGCGCCTTCGGATCCGGTGCGCGCGTGGTGGCGCAGCAGGAACTCCAAGGCCATGGACGGCGGGAACTTCGGCGCGCCGCCGAATCCGCCGTGCGCGGCGTCGTACTCCCGGGTCAGTCCGAGCAAGGCCTTGGCGAGCTCCTCGGGTCCGGGTGTCCCGGCCTTCCCGTAGTCCAACTCCCGTCCGGCCAGGTCCCGTACGATCCGCTGCGCGACCTCGGCGACCTCCTCGGGGCGTCCCACCCAGGCGGTCCGTACCCCTTCGAGCACCTGCATGAAGGAGGGCATGCCCTGGCGGGGCTCGGGCGGGAAGTAGGTCCCGAAGTAGAAGGGTTCGGCGTCGGCGGTCATGAAGACGGTCATGGGCCACCCGCCCTGCCCGGTGGCCGCCTGGACGGCTTCCATGTAGACGGCGTCGACGTCGGGGCGTTCCTCGCGGTCCACCTTGATGTTGACGAAGTGCTCGTTCATGTAGGCGGCGGTCAGTTCGTCCTCGAAGCTCTCGCCGGCGAGCACATGACACCAGTGGCAGCTCGAATAGCCGACGCTGAGGTGCACGGGCACCCCGCGCTCACGTGCCTCCGCGAAGGCCTCGGGCGACCACGGCCACCAGTCGACGGGATTGTCGGCGTGCTGGAGGAGGTAGGGGGAGGTCTCGTTCGCGAGGCGGTTCGGCATGGGCCCATCCTGCCGCACGGGAACGGATCGGCGCCGAAGGACGCCGGCCAGGTCGCGGGCATCGACCTCGATGAGGCCATGGTCGCCGAGGCGATGCGCATCTTCGGCACCAAGACCAAAGCCCAGGCCGTACGGCTCGCCATGGAGGACGCCGTCAAACGGCACCTTCGGCAAGAGGGCTTCGACGCCATGGACGCCGGCGACTTCGACTTCAGCGAGATCATCGAGAGCACCGGCCCTCGCAACGCCGACGGCACCCTGAAGCGCGATGGCGGCCGGGCCGCCTGATGCGGGGCCGCTTCCTGATCGACAAATCAGCTCTGGCCCGCTGGACGAAGCCCGGTGTGAGAGAGGTACTGAAGCCTCTCCACGAGCGCTACCTTCTTGCAGTCCGCCGACCCACCGAGTACGAGATGATCCACTCGGCCCGGGATGCCGCCGAGGCGACACGAATCAGCATCTGGCTGCACGCCTTCGACTACTTTTCCAGTGACGACGACATCTTCACCCGCGCACTGGAAGTGCAGCGCCACGCTCTCAACGCGGGATTCCATCGGGCACCGTCACTCCCGGACCTTCTCATCGCCGCCACAGCGGAACTGAACCGACTGACCGTCCTCCACCACGACGGCGGCTTCGACATGATCGCCTCTCTCACCGGCCAACCCACCGAGTGGGTCGTGCCGCCAGGCAGCGTCGACCGCTGAACGACGCCGAGAGCGCCGCGGGCTTCACCGCAGTAGCGGGGTCAGGTCGGCGGTCCAGCGGTCGCGGGTGGTGGTCCAGGTGGCGGCGCAGTGCGCGCGGGCGGGTGTCGCGAGGTCCGGGTGGCGGGCGGGGGCCGCGCCGTAGGCCGCGCAGCGGTGGGATTCCGCGCGGGCCTGGTCCGGGGCGTGTTCGTCGTCCGGATCCGGGGTCGGGTCGGCGGCAGCCGCGAGGTCGTAGGCGCGGGCGGCGGTCAGCAGGGTGCGGTCGCCTTCCGGGGTGCGCAGGAGCATCAGCTGGGCGAAGCGGTCGGCCGCGTCCTCCTCGGCGCGGCCCTGGTCGCGGACCGGGAGGTCGAGGGCGTCGACGAGGGCGTGGCCCGCCTCGTGGTGGAGGGTCTCCCGGACGATGTCGGCGAGGGGTTCGTCGGCCGGGTGGCGGTCGGCCTCCTCGAACCGTTGCCGATCCTCCGTCAGGTCGTCGTAGCAGAGCTCGATCCGGCGGGTCTCGGGGTCGTAACCGCTGCCCTCGCCCCCACAGGAGCGGGCGACGACCGTGATGCGGTGGGGGACGCCGAGGTAGGCGTTGAGGTCGGCGGTGACGAGCTCGACGAGGTGGAGTCGATCGAGCAGGGCGGCGTTGGCGCGGTCGGCTTCGGCCGGTTTCTCGTGGCGCGCCACGAATCCCCGTGCGGGCGGCGGGGGTTCACACCCGGGGAGGGCCCACAGCAGGGCTGTCGCGCACAGGGTCGAAGCCAGCGCGGTGCGTGAGCGACGTGGCGTCATGTTGCCCTCAGGATATGCCAGTTGACTGATTTCGACCCGACTGTAGGAGAGAGTGCGCACTTCCCTCTGAACTAGCTCAGATTCCCTCGCGCTCGGAGGAGTCCCGCAGGACACTTGGGGCTCGTTGCCGGAGCTCTCTGAGGGGGATGCCGATGCGGGACAGCCATCGCGGTGAGGCCGAGCGGCTGTTGGAGCGGGCCGTGGACGAGGCGGCGCAGCGGGGAACGGGCGCGGGTGCGGGCATCGACCGGGCGACGCTGCTGGCCCGGGGGCGGGAGGCGCTGGACGCGCTCGCCGCGAGTGCGGCGCCGGAGTACGAGGCGTACGTACGGGCTCTGGACGAGGCGGCGGCCGGGGACCAGTCGCTCGGCGAGGCCTTCCGGCGGGGCAACCCTTCCACGGCGTTACTGGTGACGGCGGTGGCGGCGGCCACGGCCGTGGGCGCGGACCTGTCGCTGGGTGTCGCCGCCGGTACGGCGCTGACCGCGGGGGCCGTGGTGGGGATCTCCGGGGCGGTGGCGACGGTGGTGAAGGTGACGGCGCTGCACCTGCCGGCCGCGAACCGGCGGGCCGGGGAGCGGGGCCGGCCGGGCGGGCCCGAGCAGTTGAAGCTGCAGTGGCTGTCGGCGCTGGAGGTGCGCGGGATACGGCCGTTCCTGGAGCAGCAGCGTGCGGTGGCCGCGGCGGCCCGGGCGGCCCGGCCCGTGGCACGACCGGCGGCGGCGCGGCCCGCGCCGCGGTTGCGGGGCACGGACCGCAGTGCGGAGGCGCGGCGGCGCAGCGCGCTGGAGCATTCCTTCGGGCAGCTGCCCGCTCCGGCGGAGGTGTTCGCGGGGCGGCGGTCGGAGCTGACGCGGATCGCGCAGTGGGTGCAGGCGGCGCGGGCCAGTACGGAGACCCGGCCGGTGGTGGTCGTGCTGCACGGTGAGCCGGGGGTGGGGCGTACGACGCTGGCGCTGCGGGCGGCGCACGCGCTGAAGGACCAGTTCCGGGGTGCGTGCGTGGTGGACCTGCGGGGCGGTTCGGCCGGGGAGGCGTCCGGGGAGGCGCCGCTGGCCACGCGGGAGGCGCTGCTGCACCTGATGAACCGGCTCGGTGCGCCGCGCGAGCAGTTGTTGTTCCGTGAGGGCGCTTCGGCGGAGCAGCAGGTGCGGCGCCTGGGCGAGCTGTACCACCAGCATCTGCAGGGGCTGCCGGTGACGGTGCTGCTGGACGACGCGGTGGACGCGGCGCAGGTGCGGGTCCTGGTTCCGGAGCGTTCCGAGAGCCTGGTGCTGGTGACGGCGCGGGAGCCGTTGGAGCTGCCCGCCGATCTGGCGGCGTGGGTGTACCAGCTGCCGGTGGAGCGGTTGGCGCGGGAGGAGGCGGCGGAGCTGCTCCGGACGGCGTGGACGGGTGGCACGGCGGGCCCCGCGGGGGCGGCGGACCTGACGGAGGAGGACGCGGCCGCGGTGGTGGAGCTGAGCGGCGGGCTCCCGCTCGCGCTGCGGCTGCTGGCTCCGCCGGCGCGCGAGGGCCGGACCCTGACGGACGGCGCGGCCGCGCACCCGGTGGAGGCGGCGCTGCGGGCGGCGGACGCGCGGCTGGCCGAGCCCGCCCGGCGGTTGCTGCGGCGGCTGCCGCTGGCCGGGCGGGCCTCGCTCGGTGGCGCGGCGGCGGCCGCGCTGGCCGACGTACCGGAGGCGGCGGCGCTGCGCACGCTGGAGGAACTGTGGGAGGCCGGGCTCATCGAGCGGGTGCGCGGCCAGCGGTTCCGGATGCACGACGCGGTGCGCTCGTACGCGGCGGCGCGGGCGGCGGCGGAGGAGGACCGGGCGCAGGCCGCGGCGGCGCACGAGCGGCTGATCCGTGCCTACGCGGGGCTCGCGGACGCGGTGATCCGGATGGTCGACGGGAAGATGTCGACGCGGGCCCATCAGTTCGGGGTCCACGGCTTCACCTCCCTGGACGCGGCGCTGCGCTGGCTGGACGACGAGTCGAGCTTCATCACGGCGGCGCTGCGGCATTCGGAGGGCGTGGACCAGCAGGCGGTGCTGGATCTGTTGGGCGCGCTGTGCGATTTCTGTCTGTTGCGCGGGGACCTGTACCGGCTGGGTGAGATCGATGAGCTGACGCAGGTGGTCGCGGCGGGCCAGAACGGGCTGAAGGGGCAGCAGGGACGGCTGGTGCGGTCGGTGCAGTGGCGTACGGGTATCGCCGCGCGTCAGCTGGGCGAGCTGGACAAGGCCCGCACCACGCTGGCCTCGGTGGTGGACCAGTACATGGAGGCCGATCAGGAGGCCGCTGCGGCGATGGCCCTGATCTCGCTCGGGATCACCTTGCACCACCAGGGCAATCTCCCGGAGGCGGCGGTGCGGATCCGGGAGGCGCTGGAGCTGCAGGAGCCGCCGGAACTGGCCGGCGACCGGGCCTGGGGGCTGCACGCGCTGGCGGCGGTGGAGCGGGACCGGGCCCGGCTGGCGGAGGCGGCGCGGCTGCTGGAGACCTCGCTGGCGTTGCACCGGGAGAGCGAGAGCGTGCACGGCGAGGCGTGGGCGCATTTCCAACTGGGGCAGGTGCACCTGCGGTTCGGGGACGTGGAGCGGGCGGAGGTGGAGCTGCGGCGGGCCCTGGACCTGTACGGGCGTACCCGCGACGACCGCGGTGAGGCCTGGGCACTGACGCAGCTGGGCCGGGCCCGGGTGGTGGACGGGGATCCGGGGCCGGCGGTGGACAAGCTCCGGGAGGCGTTGGCCCGGCACCGGGAGGCGGAGGACGCGCGCGGGGAGGCGTGGACGCAGTACTACCTCGGGCAGGCGCTGGAGGTGGGCGGCGAGCGCGACGAGGCGGTACGGGAGCTGGAGCGGGCGCGGACGATGTTCTCGCGGATGCGGGACGTGTACGGGCTGGCGTACGCCCGCCACCATTCGGGCCGGGTGACGCGGGACCAGCGGGCGGCCCAGACGGGGAACCTGCGCAACTCCGGCTTCGCCCGTCAGCTGCTGGTGGACGCGCGGGCGGATTTCCGGCGGATCGGGCTGGCGCACGGCGAGGCGTGGACGTGTCTGGAGCTGGCGGTGATCGACGCGGGCAACGGCCGGCTGTCGCAGGCGCTGGGGCTGTGCGAGGAGGCGGTGCGGCTGTTCATCGCGTACGGGGACCGGCGCGGGGAGGACTGGGCGCGGTTCCTGCGGTGCACGATGCTGCCGTACGCGGTGCCGGCGGCGCCGGAGGAGGCGCGGGCGGAGCTGGGGCGCCTCGCGCAGGCGCCGCATCCGGCGCGGGACGGCCGGCTGGAGGACTGCCTGGAGACGTACGGGGTGATCCTGGGCCGGGGGGTGGATCCGACGGAGGGCTGGCAGGCGTGGCGGCTCGGCCTGGTGCCGAACCTGCATGCGCGGGAGGTCATGGGAGTCCCGCGGGGCTGACACCGACCACGTCCCGGGGGGCCTCGGACGGTCTCGGCGGGCCAGGTAGGTCCCAGGGCCCGGGTGGCCACGGCGGGCTCGGGTGGGCCCCAGCGGGCCCGGGCGGCTTCGACGAGCCTGGGGTCTGGGGCGGCTCGGCGGGCCCTGGGCGGCTCGGTGGGCCTTGATGGGTCCCAGTGGGCCTGGACGGCCTCGGCGGGCCTGGACGGCCTCGATGAGCCTGGAAGGGTCCCAGTGGGCCCCGGGGGGGTCCCGGCCGGCCTCGGGGCGGGTCCCAACGGGCCTCGGGGCCTCTACGGGTCCCCGGGGCGGCCTCGGCTGCGGGCGCGCGCCGGAGCCGTCGCCCCGCCGGTTCTCCCGGCTGGGGCGCCGGCGTGCGGTCCTGCGGGCCGTACCGAGCCGTGCCTTACGGGGCCCGGGTGCCTTCCGCGGCGGGGGCGGCCGAGGCCGCCGGGTCCGGGGCCTCCTCGAAGTTCACCCGGCCCATGTGCCGGTTCATGGACTTCATCAGGGCCCACACGCCGACGGCGAGGGCCGCGAAGACGAGGAAGCCGAGGAGGCCGGGCGTCACCTTGTTCTTGTCGAAGGTGTCACCCGCCAGCGGAAGGAGCTGGGTCAGTGCTGCCTGCGTAGCGCTCATAGCTACGCATTCTCCCGGATGCCCGCGAAGAGGTCGGACTCGGGGAGGGAAGTGTCGACGAGCGACTTCGCGAGCTCGTACTCCTCGGTGGGCCAGACCTCCTTCTGGATGTCCATCGGGACGCGGAACCAGCCGCCGTCCGGGTCGATCTGCGTGGCGTGCGCGATGAGCGCCTTGTCACGGATCTCGAAGAAGTCGGCGCAGGGCACGTGGGTGGTCAGGTTCCGCTCCTTGCGCTCGAACTCCTTCCACCGCTCCAGCCACTCCCCGTAGGGGGACTCCAGGCCGCGCGCGAGGAGCGCCTCGTGGAGGGCGATGGTGCGCGGCTTGTTGAAGCCCTGGTTGTAGTAGAGCTTCTGCGGCTGGTGGGCCGGGCCGTACTCGCTCTCCGGGTACTTCTCGGTGTCGGCCGCGCTGTCGAAGGCCAGCATGGAGATCGTGTGGGTCATGATGTGGTCGGGGTGCGGGTAGCCCCCGTTCTCGTCGTAGGTGGTGACGACCTGCGGCTTGAAGGCGCGGATCTTCTTCACCAGCT
This sequence comes from Streptomyces virginiae, assembly GCF_041432505.1. Lineage (GTDB taxonomy): Bacteria > Actinomycetota > Actinomycetes > Streptomycetales > Streptomycetaceae > Streptomyces > Streptomyces virginiae_A. The sequence goes on along the minus strand of NZ_CP107871.1, from coordinate 5,423,237 downwards.
CGCCGGCGGCCTCGTGGACGTCCGCGAGCGCGAAGCAGCCCTCGGGCAGCGGGGGCAGCGGGTCGCCCTCGGGGAGGCCGGAGTCGACGTATCCGAGCCATTCCTGCTGGACGCCGAGGATGTCGCGGGCCTCGTCCATCTCCTTGGCGCGGACCTCGTGGATGTTCTCCTCGATGTACTTGTCGCCCTGGAGCTTGGGGTTCAGGACCGAGCCGCGCTCGCCACCGGTGCAGGTGACGACCAGCACGGGAACCCCCTCGGACACGTACTTGGCCATGGTGGCCGCGCCCTTGCTCGACTCGTCGTCGGGGTGGGCGTGGACGGCCATCAGTCGAAGCTGCTCGGTCAAAACAGGATCCTCTGCGATTCGGCGCGACACTCAGCTCCTATAGTGACCGAACCGGGGGGCGGAAAATTCCAGGGGTGACCGAGCCGTCCCCGGCGAGAGGAACGATCATGAGCGCGGTGCGCGAAGGACTGCCCGAGGGCCGGTACGGCCGGTCGGCGGACGAGCGTGCGGACCGGAAGCTCAAGATCATCGGATCGGTGCTGGGTGCGGCGCTGCTGGGCATGGTCGGCTGGATCGGCTGGGACTACGTCGCGGGACAGAGCGTGAGCGCCGAGGTGATCAAGTTCCAGGTGATTTCGGACACCGAGGTGAAGGTGCACCTGGAGGTCCGCAAGGAGTCCTCGGTCACCGGTGTCTGTTCCCTGAGCTCCCAGGACAAGGAGCACGCCGAGGTGGGTCGGGCCGACTTCGCCTTCGCGCAAGGACGGTCGCGGGTGGACGAGATCGTCACCCTGAAGACCACCGGCAGGGCCGCGATGATCGAGCTGGTCGGCTGCCGGCCGGCGGCTTCCGCCCGCTGAGGTCCGAAAAGGATTGAAGTCCCGCCCCGCGAGGCAATGAGCCTGTGGGGTCCTCCCTCTTTTCTTCCCGAATTGTTAGGCTCGTGGTTTCGTCCGCCGCTGGCGGCAGTAGTCCCCTGTACCGACGAGGAGCACCCGTGACCCAGACGAGCGAAAGCGTCACCTGGCTGACCCAGGCGGCGTACGACCAGCTGAAGGCGGAGCTGGACTACCTCTCTGGTCCCGCCCGCACGGAGATCGCCACGAAGATCGCAGCCGCCCGCGAGGAGGGCGACCTGCGTGAGAACGGTGGCTACCACGCGGCGAAGGAGGAGCAGGGCAAGCAGGAGCTTCGGGTCCGCCAGCTCACGCAGCTCCTGGAGAACGCCAAGGTCGGCACCGCGCCCGCGTCCGACGGCGTGGTGGCCCCCGGCACGCTCGTCAAGATCGCCTTCGACGGCGACGAGGACGACACCATGGAGTTCCTGCTGGCCTCGCGCGAGTACGCGTCCTCGGACTTCGAGACGTACTCCCCCCAGTCCCCGCTGGGCAGCGGCGTGCTGGGCAAGGCGATCGGTGAGGACGCCGAGTACGAGCTGCCGAACGGCAAGAAGGCCTCGGTCAAGATCCTCGACGTCAAGCCCTTCACCGGCTGATCACCCTCGGTCACCGTTTTCTTCCTGACCGACGACGCGCGATGCCCGGCCGGACCCTTCCGGCCGGGCATCGCGCGTTGCTGCTGGTAGGAGGCTGTGGGGCTCGGGCTGTGGGGCTCAGCCGTCCGCGCCGCGGTACTTGCGGACCGCGAGGGTGCGGAAGACCAGGATGATCAGGGCCGACCAGATCAGTGAGGCCCAGACGGGGTGGACCATCGGCCACGCGTCGGACGGGGACACGCCCGGGTTGCCGAAGAGCTCGCGGCAGGCCTGGACGGTGGCGCTGAACGGGTTCCATTCGGCGATCGGCTGGAGCCAGCTCGCCATGTTCTCCGTGGGGACGAACGCGTTGGAGATGAACGTGACGGGGAACAGCCAGATCAGCCCGCCCGAGGTGGCCGCCTCCGGGGTCCGTACGGACAGCCCGATCAGGGCGCCGATCCAGGAGAACGCGTACCCGAGCAGGAGCAGCAGGCCGAAGCCGGACAGCACCTCGCCGACGCTCGTGTGGGTGCGCCAGCCGACGAGGAGGGCGACGATCGCCAGGACCACCAAGGTCAGCGCGGTCTGCATCAGGTCGGCCAGGGTGCGGCCGGTCAGGACGGCGCCGCGGGCCATGGGCAGCGAGCGGAAGCGGTCGATCAGGCCCTTGTGCATGTCGTCCGCGATGCCCGCGCCGGCGCCCGCCGTGGCGAAGGTGACGGTCTGGGCGAAGATGCCGGCCATCAGGAAGTTCCGGTAGTCACTGGCGCTGGTCGAGCCGCCGATCATCATCGAGCCGCCGAAGACGAAGCTGAACAGCACCACGAACATGACCGGCTGGATCAGCCCGAAGATGACCATCTCGGGGATCCGGCTGAGGCGGATGACGTTCCGCTTGGCGATGACGAGGGAGTCGTTGACGGACTGGACGACGCCGCCGCGCGGACGGGGCGCCGCGAGTTCGCCGTGCGGGGAGGCGCCCGGGTTCGGGGACGTGAGGGTCACTTCGCCGCCTCCTTCCGGGCCGCCTTGCGGCCCTTGGCCCCGGGATCGGCCGGCGTGTCGCCGTTGTCCTCCGCGGCCCGTTCGGCCGCGTGCCCGGTCAGGGAGATGAACACGTCGTCGAGGGTGGGGCGGCGCAGGCCGATGTCGTCGATCTCGATGCCCCGGCCGTCGAGTTCGCGGATGACCTCGGCGAGCAGCTTGGCGCCGCCCGACACGGGCACGGTCAGTTTGCGGGTGTGTTCCTCGACCGTGGTCTCGCCCTTGCCGAAGCCGGCGAGCACCTCGCGCGCGGTGGGGATGTGCTGCCGCTCGTGGACGACGACCTCCACGCGCTCGCCGCCGGTGCGGGCCTTGAGCTGGTCGGAGGTGCCGCGGGCGATGACCTTGCCGTGGTCGACCACGCAGATGTCGTGCGCGAGGTGGTCGGCCTCCTCCAGGTACTGGGTGGTGAGGAGCAAGGTCGTACCGCCGGCGACCAGTTCCTGGATGATGCCCCACAGCTGCTGGCGGTTGCGGGGGTCGAGTCCGGTGGTCGGCTCGTCCATGAACATCACGGGCGGGCTGACGACGAGGGCGGCCGCGAGGTCCAGGCGCCTGCGCATACCGCCGGAGTAGGTCTTCGCCGTGCGGTCGGCGGCGTCGGAGAGGTTGAAGCGTTCGAGGAGTTCGGCGGCCCGGGCTTTGGCCGCCTTGGCTTTCATCTGGTAGAGCTGGCCGACCATCTGGAGGTTCTCGCGGCCGGTCAGGTATTCGTCGACGGCCGCGAACTGGCCGGAGAGGCCTATGGCGCGGCGGACTTCGTTGGGGTGCTTGAGCACGTCCAGGCCGGCGACGACCGCCTTGCCGCTGTCGGGCCGGAGGAGGGTGGTCAGGACGCGTACGGTCGTGGTCTTGCCCGCGCCGTTCGGGCCGAGCAGACCCAGGACGGTGCCTTCGGGGACATCGAGGTCCACGCCGTCGAGAGCCCGTACATCGCCGAAGGTCTTGACCAGACCTTCGGCGTAGATAGCGCCTGGCATAGGGATTCTCCCAGTGAATCGGGCCAGTAGAATCAGGATATTCAGGGCATTTCTACGCAAATCCTATGGGCGCCGGGCGGGTCCTGCTCGGCCGAACGGGGGATGTGTCCGGCCCGAGCGACGGGCGGGCGGGACCGCAGGACGTCTCTAGCTCATCACCTTGTATCCCGCGCCGTGCAGGGAACGCGCGACTTCCGCGCAGTGCTCGGGGCCCTTCGTCTCCAGGTGCAGCTCCACCTCCACCTCCGTGAGCCCCAACCGCGGGTCCGTCCGCACGTGGCTCACGTCCAACACGTTCGCATCCACCACTGACAACACCGCCAGGAGCCCGGCCAGGGCGCCCGGCCGGTCGGCCACGCGCAGCCGCAGGGACAGGTACCGGCCCGCCGCCGCCATACCGTGGCGCAGGATCCGCTGCAGCAGCAGCGGATCGACGTTCCCGCCGGACAGGACGGCCACCACCGGGCCGCCGCCGTACAGTTCGGGCTCGCTGAGCAGGGCCGCGACCGTGCTGCACCCGGCCGGTTCGACCACCAGCTTGGCCCGCTCCAGGCACAGCAGCAGGGCACTGGAGAGGGCGTCCTCGGAGACCGTGCGCACGTCGTCGACGAGTTCGCCGATGATTTTGAAGGGGACGTCGCCGGGGCGGCCGACCTTGATCCCGTCGGCCATCGTCATCGGTTCGTCGATCGAGATCGGGTGCCCGACCTTGAGCGAGGGCGGGTACGCGGCCGCGCCCGCCGCCTGCACCCCGATGACCCGGACGTCCGGCCGCAGCGCCTTCACGGCGACCGCGACACCGGCCGCGAGCCCGCCGCCGCCGATCCCGACGAGGATGGTCCGCACCTCCGGGCACTGCTCCAGGATCTCCAGGCCGACGGTGCCCTGGCCCGCGATGATGTCGCGGTGGTCGAAGGGGTGGATGAACACCGCGCCGGTGCGGTCCGCGTACTCCTGGGCGGCCAGGAAGGTCTCGTCGACGACCTGCCCGTGCAGGCGCACGTCGGCGCCGTACTCCTGGGTCGCGGCCACCTTCGGCAGGGGCGCCCCGACCGGCATGAACACGGTTGAGCGGACCCCGAGGAGGGAGGAGGCCAGCGCCACGCCCTGCGCGTGGTTGCCCGCGCTCGCGGCGACGACACCGGCGGCCCGCTGCTCGGGGCGCAGGCCGGCGATGCGTACGTAGGCGCCGCGGAGCTTGAAGGAGCCGGTGCGCTGGAGGTTCTCGCACTTGAGGTGGACCGGGGAGCCGGTGAGTGCGGAAAGGTGCCGGCTGCCCTCCATGGCGGTGACCCGCGAGACGCCGGAGAGCATCTTCTGGGCCCCCCGGATGTCGTCGAGGATGACCTGGGGGACGGGCTGGGGCACGCGGTAGTTCATGCCGCCAGTCTCGCAGGGCGTGCGGGAGGGGCGATATCTCGCCATCCGGGACACCTGCGGGGCGGGTGCCCGAACCGGCCGTATCAGTTCTCGTACGAGGCGTACGAGCCGCCGCACGGCCGCGTACTCTGTCCCCCAACCTTGTCGGACCCACGCGAAGAGAGCCCACGGCCATGCCTTCCACCCCGGCCAATTCCGATCTGCCCGCGGCGCCCGACGCGCCCGCCGGAGCCGGTCTCCTCGACGCGCTCCAGCATCAGGTGGCGGTCTTCGCCCGCCGTGCCGAGCAGACCCGTCTGGGCGGTGTGGGCCAGGCCCGCAACTCGATGGACCGCGCCGCCTACCTGCTGTTGAACCGGCTCGACCTGGAAGGCCCGATGGGGGTGAAGGCGCTCGCCGGCGGCATGGGGATCGACTCCTCCACGGTGACCCGGCAGGTCGCGCCGCTGGTCGACAGCGGTCTGGTCAAGCGGACCTCGCACCCCGAGGACGGGCGGGCCGTGGTGCTCGCGCTGTCCCCGCGGGGGCTGGCCCGGCTGGAGGAGGTCCGCTCCTCGCGGCGCGAGCTGATGGCCCGGGTGACGGACGGCTGGAGCGAGGGCGAGCGGGAATCCTTCACGGGCCTGCTGACGCGCTTCAACCTGTCGCTGTCGGAGCTCATGGCGGCCGTGGCCGAAGCCGGTCCCGCCTCCTGAGCGGAGTCCGTCCGTCCTCTTGACCTGGGCGGCCCCGCTGCCCGCACTATGTGGACTATGCGGGTGGTTGATCAACAGGCGGGCTCCTACGCGGAGTTCGAGGCCTTCGTCGCGGGTGCGGCCGGGCGTCTCCTGCATGTCGCGGTCCTGCTGACCGGTGAACCGGAGTCGGCCCGGCGGCTGCTGGCAGGCGCGCTGGCCCGCACCTACGCGAACTGGCGGCGGCTGCGCGGGAACGACCCGTACGACTTCACCCGCCAGGAACTGTGCGCCGCCTTCGCCCGGACCGGCCGGCGCCACCACGGCGGCGCCGGGCTGCTCGCCCGACTGAGCCCGCCGGAACGGCTCGTCCTCGTCCTGCGGCTCTACGAAGGGGTCGCGGAGGAGGTCACGGCGGCGCAGCTCGGGATGCCGGTGGAGCGGGTACGGGTGCTGTGCAATCGGGCCGTGGAGGCGCTGCGGAGGCGGGAGGCGGCGTGAGCGGGATCCCGGACCGGAAGGAAGCCCAGGTCAGGCAGCTCCTGGAGGGCCCTTACCCGCCGGTGCCGACGGGGCTGGCGGCGGGGGCGGCGGCCCGGGGCGGTCGCCTCCTGCGGCGGCGGCGGGCGGTGCGGCGGTTGGGGTGGGCCGTGCTCTTCGCTGCCGCGGTGGCCTTCGTGGTGTGGGCGTCCCTGACCCACCCCTGGACCACCCCACCGACGGACGTATCCCCACCCCTACAGGGCTGGTAGCCCCGACCCCGGCGAGCCCATCCAGCCCTGCCGGGCACCATCCAGCCCCGCCGGCCCCCTTTTCTTTTGCACGGTCGGCGCCACATCCGGCCTCGGCCGGCCATCTTCAGCCTCGCTGGCCCCCTTGTGCACGGCCGGGGCCGCATCCAGCCTCGCCGGCGTTTGAGGCGCGGGGTCTGGGGCGGAGCCCCAGGAACCCGGCTCCGCCGGGCACCGGGCTCCGCCCGGACCCGCGCCTCAAACGCCGGCGAGGCTGGTTGTGGCCAGCGAAGCCGGAAGGGGCCGGTTCGGTCGGAACGGGATCGGCCCCGCCGGGCCCGGGTGGGCCCGGCGGGGGCCGGGGCTAGCCCAGGGCCTGGGTGAGGTCCGCGAGGAGGTCGTCGGCGTTCTCGATGCCGACCGACAGGCGGATCAGGTCCGCCGGGACCTCCAGCGCCGAGCCGGCCACCGACGCGTGCGTCATCCGGCCCGGGTGCTCGATCAGGGACTCGACGCCGCCCAGCGACTCGGCCAGGGTGAAGATCTTGGTGCGGCCGCAGACCGCGACCGCCTCTTCCTCGCCACCGGCGACCTGGAAGGAGATCATGCCGCCGAAGTTGCGCATCTGCTTGGCGGCGACCTCGTGCCCCGGGTGCTCGGGCAGGCCCGGGTACAGCACGTTGGTGACCTTCGGGTGGCGCTTCAGCAGCTCGACGATCTTGCCCGCGTTCTCCGCGTGCCGGTCCATGCGCACGGCCAGGGTCTTGATGCCCCGCAGCACGATCCAGGAGTCGAACGGACCGGCCACCGCGCCCATCGCGTTCTGGTGGTAGGCCAGTTCCTCGCCCAGCGCCGCGTCCGCGGCGACCAGCGCGCCGCCGACCACGTCGGAGTGCCCGCCCATGTACTTGGTCAGCGAGTGCACGACCACGTCCGCGCCCAGCGCCAGGGGCTGCTGGAGGTACGGCGAGGCGAAGGTGTTGTCCACGACCAGCTTGGCGCCGGCCGACCGCGCGATGTCCGCGACGACGGCGATGTCGGTGATGCCGAGCAGCGGGTTGGAGGGGGTCTCGACCCAGATGACCTTCGTCTTCGGGGTGAGGGCCGCCCGTACCGACTCGGGGTCGGAGGTGTCGGCCACCGACCACTCCACGCCCCAGCGGGAGACGACCTTCGCGAAGAGGCGGAAGGTGCCGCCGTACGCGTCGTTCGGGATGACCACGTGGTCGCCCGGGGCGAGCAGCGTACGCAGCAGGCAGTCCTCGGCGGCGAGCCCGGACGCGAAGGCGAGACCGCGCCGGCCGCCCTCCAGGGCCGCGAGGTTCTCCTCCAGCGCGGTGCGGGTCGGGTTCGCGCTGCGGCTGTACTCGTAGCCGCCGCGGAGTCCTCCGACGCCGTCCTGCTTGTAGGTGGAAACCTGGTAGATCGGGGGAACGACCGCACCGGTCTGCGGGTCCGCCGTATTGCCCGCGTGGATCGCGCGGGTCTCGAAGCTCTGGTGCTCGTGGCTGTCGTCGCTCATGGTCCGATGCTATGCCCGCCCGGGGCATGGCCCCCTATTGGCCTGCTCCCCCCTCGGTCTGGTTCGCTGGAGGCATGGAGATTCTGTGGTTCGTGTTCGCGATGCTCATGATCGTGTTCATTCTCGGTCCGTACATCCGGCGCCGGCGCGGCGGTATCCGCCTGGTCTCGCCGGACAGCCCGGACGCCGCCGACCCGGCGAACTACGGATTCGAACGGCAGGAAGAGCTCGACATCCGCGTCCCCGGGCCCGACCAGGACCTGATGGACGCCCTCGACAACGTGCGTCTCACCGGCCGGTGGCAGGCGGCCTCGCAGCTGCTCGCCGGGACCCCGCGGGAGGGTGAGCGGCGCTGGCAGCGCGTGCAGGCCTTCGGCGGGGCCGCCGCCCTGGAACTGATGGCGCAGCCCGGCACGGGCGCGCAGTGGCTGAAGGCGTGGCGCCTGGAGGCGGAGAAGGACCCGGGCGGCGCGCAGGTGCACGCGGAGCTGCTGGTGCAGCAGGCGTGGCGGCACTCGGGCGGCGTCGGCTCCGAGGACCACCGGATCATCCTGGAGGAGGCCCGGGAGGCGTGCCGCAAGGCCGCGCTGCAGGCTCCGGGGGACCCGGTCCCGTACATCACGGAGCTGGCGATCGCGCGCGGACTGGCGTACCCGGAGGCGGAGTTCGACGAGCTGTGGGCGAAGGTCATCGACCGGGCCCCGGACCACATGGGCGCCCACCTGGCGGCGCTGCACTACTGGGGCGCGAAGTGGCACGGCTCGCGGGAGAAGGCCGACGCCTTCGCGCACGCGGCCGCGGCGCGCGCTCCGCAGGGCTCGCTGCTGGCGGCCCTGCCGATGTTCGCGCTGCGCGAGAACCAGCCGGACGTCGTGCTGAGCCCGAGCTTCTACCGGGGCGCGACGGTGACGCGGGCGGTGGAGGGCGCGCTGTACGCGGTGCACACGGCGCGGCAGGACGACCCGATGGTGGCGCACGTACGGCACCTGCTGTTGATGTTCCTGGTCTGCATGGAGCGCTGGGCGGAGGCGCTGGAGCAGGTGCGGCACGTGGACGGGTACGTGGGCGCGCTGCCGTGGACGGAGGCGTCGGACCCGGCGGCGGCGTACACGGTGTACCGGGCGATGGCGGTCGCGGGGTACGAGGCGAACGGCGGGTCGCCGGCGACGCTGCGGCCGTAGCGGACGGCTTGGCCGGGGCTCGGGTGGTGCCCCGGAGTGTCCCCACCCTCACGGGACGGGCCGAAGCTTCGGCCAATAAAGTTGCTGTAAGTAATCGCAGGCCGCATGATGCGGCGGTGGCGGCGTTCTGCCGTGCCACCCACTCTTTTCCGTTCCCGTGGGGGGATCTGTCCAAATGGGCGCTTCACTGCGCGCCTTGCGCGCTCTCGTCCTGCTCGCAGGCTTCTACCTGCTCGGCGTGTTCCTGCTGGCCGCCCTCGGCGGCATCGACTACGCCCTCGTCACCACGCTGCACGGCCCGATCGTGGCCAAGCTGCTCATCGCCTCCGTCGTCCTCACCGTCCCGATCGTGCGCGGCATGTTCATGCTGCGCACCCCCAAGGGCGAGCCCCTGGCCGGCGTCACCGTCACCGAGGCGCAGGAGCCCGAGCTGTGGGCGGTCGTACGCGACATCGCGCAGCAGGTCGGCACCCGCGCCCCCGACGAGATCGTGCTGATCGACGAGGTGAACGCGGCCGTCGCCGAGGACGCGAAGCTGCTGGGCCTGCGGCCCGGCACCCGCCGCCTCTACCTCGGCCTGCCGCTGATGACGGGCCTGGACGAGATGCAGATGCGCGCGGTGCTCGCGCACGAGATGGGTCACTACGCGAACTTCGACACCCGTCTCACGCCGCTGATCGCCCGCGGCCGGGCCCAGCTGATCCGCACCGTCGGCTACTTCCACGACCGCGCCGACAAGAAGGTCGCCAAGGAGCGCGCCAAGCAGGAACGCCGGGACGAGAAGCGGATCGCCAAGGGCAAGAAGGCCAAGGGCGTCGACACCGCGGGCGAGGGCGCGATGTACCGCGCCATGGCCAAGATCTACATCGCGTACGGCAACTTCTACATGCGCGCCACCCGCTCGACCTCCCGCCGCCAGGAGCTCGCCGCCGACCTCGCCTCGGTCCGGGTCGCCGGCCGCGACTCGGCCGCGTCCGCGCTGCGCGAGCTGAACGCCCTGGACTCGGCGCACGACTTCTACATGGGCTCGTACGCCACCCTCGGCGTCAACGCCGGCCTGCTGCCCCGTCCCGGTGAGGTCTTCGGCGGCCTGCGCCGGCTCCTGGACGCGCGCTCGGCCGACCTGGACGACCTGCGCCAGGAACTGTCGACCGAGCCCACCTCGCCCTACGACTCCCACCCCGCGCTCGCCGAGCGCGTGGCCCGCATCGAGGCCCTGCCCGACGACGGCCGCGGCGGGCAGGCCGCCCGGCCGGCCCTGGAACTGCTGGCCGACGCCGACGCGGCGCTGGCCGCGCTGGAGCAGGTCGTCCTCACCCCGGAGGCGCTCGCGCTGAAGCGGGTCGACTGGGAGGACCTCGTCCACGAGTCGATGACCCTGTACGTCGGCCAGGGCGCGGAGGACCTCCGCGAGGCCTTCGCCGCCGAGGGCGCCGGCCCCGATCTGGCGGCCGTGCTCGACGCGTTCGACGCCGACCCGGCGGTGCGCTGGCGCATCGCCGACCGGTTCCCGAAGTCCGAGGAGGCGCAGGCCGCCACCGGCCGCACGGCCCGCGAGTTCGCCCGACCGGTCGTCCGGCGCGCCCTGAACCAGCTGGTCACCGTCGAGCTGACGGCCCGCGGCGCCGCCCGCTGGCAGCTGTCCTGGTCCGACTCGGCCTCCCTGCGCTACCCGGCCGACGGCTTCGAGGACCGCCTGGGCCAGGCCCTGGAAGCGGCCGTCGCCGACCTGCCCGACACCGAACCGCTGCGAAAGCTGGTGCTTGCCCCGTGATCGGCCTCTACATCCTGGGCGCCGTGCTGCTGTTCGGCGCGTTCAAGTTCCTGCGCGGCGTCCACTACATCCGCAAGGCGAAGCGGCTGGAGGCGGAGATCGCCGGCATCGAGGGCCGGACCGAATCCCTGAACGCCGACACCGCGGCCGTCAAGGCCGCGCAGAAGGCCGAGAAGGCGGCGGCGGTCGTCGCGCTCGGGTTCGTGGCCGAGGCCGACCTCGACACCGAGAACCCCGCTCCGGTGCCGCCGGAGCGGACGGCCGTCCTGGAAGCGGTCCGGTCGGGCGACTGGGAGGCCGGAGCCGCGTACATCGAGGCGGCCGGGAAGAACTGGCACGAGCGCATGGAGCGGGTCCGCCCGCTGGCCGAGGCGGCCGCCGAGGACGACGCGTGGCTGCTGGCCTGGCGTGCGGCGCGCCCCACGGACCCGACGGCGGCCCTGGTCGACGCCGACACCGCGATCCAGGTGGCGTGGAACGTACGCGGCTCCCAGTCGGGCCGCCACACCACGCAGGAGCAGTTCCGGCTCTTCCGCGACCTGCTGGTCAAGGCGCAGGAGGCCGCCCACGCGGCCCAGAGCCTCGCCGACCCGGCGGACCCGACCCCGTACATCGTGGAACAGCCGATCGGGCAGGGCCTGGGCTACTCGCACGAGCGGTACCGCGAGCTGTGGGCGAAGATCGTCGAGCGCGATCCGAAGGTGCTGTGCGCGCACGTCAGCGCACTGCAGTACTGGTGCCAGAAGTGGCGCGGCTCGCACGAGCTGGCGCTGGCCTTCGCGCGTGGGTCGGCGGCTGCCGGGGCGCCCGGTGAGCTGTTCTCGCGACTGCCTCTGATCGCGTACTTCGAGCAGGAGACGCACGAGGACGACCTGGCCGCGGAGACGTTCTTCAAGGAGCCGGAGATCGTCGCGGCGGTCGACGCGGCGCTGCTGGACCTGGCGGCGGCGGGCGACGACCACCCGGGGACGGTCGGGATGCGGCACATCCTGGCGTACCTGCTGTTCTGGCAGGACCGCGACGCGGAGGCAGTCGAGCAGTTCCGGTACATCGACGGGTACATCGGTGCCCTGCCCTGGTCCTACGCGGGCTCGCCGAAGAGCCGGTACCTGTACGCCCGTGACTGGGCGGTGAGCGTGACCACGCCGGGTCTCTGACCCGTGGGGCGGCGGAGGGCGGGTCGGGGAATCCCGGCCCGCCCTCCGCACGTTGTCACTCCCACAAGGAGGGAATCCATGTTCTCGTACCGCCGTACGCCCGAGCTCCCCACCCGCGAGGAGGCCCTGACGGGCCGCGCGGAGCCGCTGTTCGCCGTGCCCGACCGGCACACCGTGCTGGGCAACCCGCTGTCCGGCCCCTACCCCGCGCACCTGGAAGTCGCCGACTTCGGTCTGGGCTGTTTCTGGGGTGCGGAGCGCAAGTTCTGGCAGACCCCAGGGGTGTGGACCACGCTGGCCGGCTACCAGGGCGGCTTCACCGAGAATCCGACCTACGAGGAGGTCTGCTCGGGTCTGACCGGCCACACCGAGGTGGTCCGCGTCGTCTTCGACCCGTCCCAGGTCTCCTACGCCGCGCTGCTGAAGCTGTTCTGGGAGTCCCACGACCCCACCCAGGGCTTCCGCCAGGGCAACGACGTGGGTACCCAGTACCGCTCGGCGGTCTACACCCACTCCCCCGAGCAGCAGGAGACGGCGGAGGCCTCCCGTACGGCCTACCAGCAGGTCCTGGCCTCCTCGGGCTACGGCCCGATCACCACGGCGGTGCTGCCGGCGGCGGAGCGCCCCTTCTGGCCCGCCGAAGCGCACCACCAGCAGTACCTGGACAAGAACCCGGGCGGCTACTGCGGCATCGGCGGCACGGGCGTGTCCTGCCCGATCGGCGTGGCCAAGGCTCCTGGGGCGTGACCGCTCCCCTCGCCGACCCCGCGCACGAGGGGCTGACCCGTCTGTGGCGGGAGCAGAGGCCTCCCGGCCCGCTGTTCCCGCACGAGCTGAAGACGGTGTACGCCCACCGGTGGGTGCGTTTCCACAGCCTGCCGGAATCGAAGCGGTACGCGCAGGACGAGGCGGAGTACGCGGTGCTCCTGGACCGGTACAACACGGTCCTGGACGAGCTCTTCGCCGGTGACGAGGTGTATGTGGTGACCACCGGCCGGTCCGAGGTGTCCGAGCACACGGACCGGTCGGTGGAGCGGCGTGCCTTCCACCCGGAGGGCACGCTGTGGACCACGGTGGACGACACCTACGACCCGGATCCTCTCTTCCACCTGCGCTGGTACTTCTACGCCGACCGCCGCCGCCTGCGGCGGGGCTGCCTCGACCGGCTGCTGCGCGCGGTGGCCGACGACGTGCTGTCCGGCGTGTTCGTCACGGACCCCGGGCTCACCCGCATGTACCACCCGTACGACGGCGGCGCCGATGTCATCCTGCCCACGCGGCAGGAGCGGGACCGGATGCGCGAGCGGCACACCGACTGGCTGTCCGCGCACCCCACGGGCCACTGAGACCGGCCGGGGCGGGTCAGGCCAGGGTCACGTAGGGGCGGGCCCAGGAGGTGTGGTCGAAGGAGGAGCGGGCGTTCGCGTCCTCGACCACGAGGTGGAGGAGGCGGACGCCGCGGACGTCCAGGTCGATCGCGGTGGGGCCGGTGGCTCCACTCAGGGTGGCCGTGGTCAGCAGGGTCCGGCCGTCGGCGCGGACGATCGCCCGGGTGGCGCCGGTCGAGGACTGGTGCGTGGAGAAGTCGTCGATGCCGACCAGGGCCGTGAAGCGGGACGCGCGCCCGCCCAGGTGGTAGACGATCTCCGAGGGGGCGTGGACGCCGAGGCCCTTGGCGTGGGTCACGCCGCCGAAGGCGATCGGGGTGCCGTCGCCCGCCGCCTGCTTGCCGTTGGAGCGGTCGATCTCCACCGGGCCCCAGCCGTTGGTGGCCGAGACCCACGGGAGGTCGCTGAGGTGGCTGTCCTGCGTGGGCGGCGCCGGAAGCGGGGTGAACCGCGTCGCCGCCGTGAAGCGGGCGGGCGCGGACGTGGTCGCCTGCGGGGTGAGCACGGCCGGGGCCGAGGAGGGTGCGCTCACCCGCCAGGTGGTGGTCAGGGCCTGGCCGGGGGCGAGGGAGGCGGTGGTCGCAGGTCCCGTGGGGGTGGCCGTCCAGCCGGCCGGGAGCGGGAGGGTCACCCGTACGTCGGGCCAGGGGCGGGCGCCGCCGTTCGAGACGGTGGTGGTGAGCGTCGAGGCCGACGGGTCGGCGACCGCGGTCAGACCCCAGGGGCGGCGTACGTACGTGTCCGTCCACGAGGCGCGCAGCAAGGTGGTCAGCGAGGCGACCACCGACGGGTTCCCGGCCGCCACGTCGTTCTTCTCGCCGGGGTCGACGGTCAGGTCGTACAGCTCGAAGGCCCACGCGGAGTCGGCGACCGTCCGGTCCCGCCCGGGCGCGAAGCGTACGGCCTTCCACCGGTCCTTGCGGATGGCCTCGGCGACCTGCTTGGCCCGGCCCGCGTCCTGCGTGTCGGCCCTGCCGGTGACGCCCTGCTCGTCGCGGTACCAGTACAGGTGGCCGTGGAGGGGGGCGAGGGCGGGCGCGCCGTTCAGGACCGGGGCGGCGGAGAGGCCGTCGATGTCGGCGGGCGCGGGGGCCGTGGCGAGGTCGGCGAGGGTGGGCAGGAGGTCGTACAGCGGGGTGGGGCGGGTGCTGGTGGTGCCGGGGGCGATGCGGCCCGGGGACCAGGCGATCAGCGGGACGCGGACGCCGCCCTCGTAGAGGTTGCGCTTGTAGCCCCGCAGCGGGCCGTTGGCGTCGAACAGGTCGGGATCGACCCCGCCCTCCTCGTGCGGTCCGTTGTCGGAGGCCACCAGGACCACGGTGCGCTGCGCGATCCCGCGGGCCCGTAGCCGGTCCACGACGGCGCCGACCTGCGCGTCGAGGAGGCTGATCTGCGCGGCGTGCGCCTTGTTCGCCTGGGTCCAGGGCCGGGTGGCGTAGGCGCCGACGTCGGGGATCTCGCTGGGCGCGTGCGGGAGGTTGGGGGCGAGGAGGAGCAGGAAGGGGTCGGGGCCGGCCGCGTGCGTGTCGATGAAGTCGAGGGCGCGCGCGGCGATCGCGTCGGGGGCGTAGGTGCCCGTGGGGAGGGTCTCCTTGGTGTCGTCGTGCCACAGGTACGCGGGGCGGTACTGGTGGGCGTGGCTGTGGTCGATGTATCCGTAGAACTCCTCGAAGCCGCGTGCGCCCGGGTGGCTGGGCTGGTCCGCGGCCTCGGGTCCGAAGCCCCATTTGCCGAACAGGCCCGTACGGTAGCCCCGCGCGCGCAGCACCTCCGCGAAGGTGGTGTCCCCGGCGGCGAGGCTGCCCTGGCCGCCGGCGGCCGGGTTGGCGCGGACGGCGGCGTGGCCGGTGTGCAGGCCGGTGAGGAACGCGGCGCGGGACGGGGCGCAGACGGCGGCCGCGGAGTAGGCGTCGGTGAACTTCAGCCCCTCGGCGGCGAGTCGGTCGATGTGCGGGGTGGTGATCAGTTTCTGGCCGTAGGCGCCGAGGTCGCCGCGGCCGAGGTCGTCGGCCAGGATCACCACGAAGTGGGGCGGTGGCGTCGCGCTCTCGGCGGCGGACGCCGGTGCGGGCTGGAGGAGTTGGGGCAGGGCCGTGAGGCCGGCGGCGGCCGCCGCCGATCCGGCGAGGAAGTGGCGGCGGCTGGGCATGGCGGACTCCTGCACGATCGGGGGTGGCGGTCGATGTGGTGATCATCGGCGGCCGTGCGCCACCGGGGCCATGCACGCGGCATGAAGAACGTGTGACGGCCGCCGCCGACCGCGGGCCCGCCCGGGTCAGATGGTGGCCGCGTCGATCACGAAGCGGTAGCGCACGTCGCTCGCCAGGACCCGCTCGTACGCCTCGTTGATCTGCCCGGCGGCGATCAGTTCGATCTCCGATCCGAGTCCGTGCTCGGCGCAGAAGTCCAGCATCTCCTGCGTCTCGGCGATTCCGCCGATCATCGATCCGGCGAGGGTCTTGCGGCCGCCGATGACGGAGAAGAGGTTGAGCGCGACGGGCTCCTCCGGGGCGCCGACGTTCACCAGCGCGCCGTCGACCTTCAGCAGGCCCAGGTACGCGTCCAGGCCGATCGGCGCGGAGACGGTGGACAGGATCAGGTCGAAGCGGCCGGCCAGCTCCTCGAAGGTGGCCTCGTCGGCGGTGGCGTGGAAGTGGGAGGCGCCCAGCTTCAGGCCGTCCTCCCGCTTGCGCAGGGTCTGCGACAGGACGGTGACCTCGGCGCCGAGCGCGTGCGCGATCTTCACGCCGAGGTGGCCGAGGCCGCCCAGGCCGACGATCGCGACCTGCTTGCCGGGGCCCGCCTGCCAGTGCCGGAGCGGGGAGTAGAGGGTGATGCCGGCGCACAGCAGCGGGGCGGCGACGTCGAGGCCCAGACCGTCGGGGATGCGGACGGTGTACTTCTCGTCGACGACGAGGTGGGTGGAGTAGCCGCCGTACGTGGGCTCGCCGTTGCGGTCGAGGGCGTTGTAGGTGCCGGTCATCCCCTCGACGCAGTACTGCTCCTGGCCGCGCAGGCAGTAGGCGCAACGGCGGCAGGAGTCGACGAAGCAGCCGACGCCCACCCGGTCCCCGACGGCGAACCGGGTGACGGCCGGGCCGACTTCGGACACGACGCCGGCGATCTCGTGGCCGGGGACCATCGGGTAGATGCCCTCGCCCCAGCCGTCGCGGACCTGGTGGATGTCGGAGTGGCAGATGCCGGAGTACTTGATGTCGATGAGGACGTCGTGCTCGCCGACGGGGCGGCGCGTGATGGTGGTGCGCTCCAGCGGGGCCTTGGCGGCGGGGGCGGCGTACGCGGCCACCCGGGTGCCCCGGGCGCTCCGAGTGCTCTGCGTGGCCTGGGTGGCCGGGGTGCCCTGGGTGACGGACATGGGGGTGCTCCTCGCAACGGCGTGGGTCTGATCTGCGGTGACCCCTACGCTGCCGCCTCGCCCGGCGGACAGCCAGCCACCTGTCCTGCCTACGACCGGCGAACCTACGCCTGGTGGGGTCAGGCTCACGGCTGCCCCGTGGCACGCCGCCCGGGGATAATCACGGGATGGACCAGCTTGATCAGCGCGCCTGCCTCGGTGAGTTCCTCCGCTCCCGCCGTGCGCGGCTGCGCCCCGAGGACGTGGGCCTGCCCGACCACGGGCGCCGCCGGCGCGTACCGGGGCTGCGCCGGGAGGAACTGGCGCAGTTGGCGGGGGTGTCGGTCGCGTACTACACGCGGCTGGAGCAGCGCGACGGGCACAACGTGTCGGTGGAGGTCCTGGAGGCGCTCGCGCGGGCCCTGCGCCTCGACGGGAGCGAGCGGGCGCACCTGATGGACCTGGCGCGGCCGAAGGCGCATCGGCGCCGCCACAGTCGGCGCCCGCAGCAGGTGCGTCCGGAGCTGCGCACGCTGATGGACGCGATGTGCGGGGTACCGGCGTACCTGGTGGGGCACCGGCAGGACGTCATCGGCTGGAACCGGCTGGCGGCGGCGGTCTTCGGGGACTTCGGTGCGCTGCCGGCCGCGGAGCGGAACCTGGTGCGGCTGGTGTTCCTGGATCCGGCGACGGCGGAGCTGTACGGGGAGTGGGAGTGCCGGGCGTGCGAGGTGGTGAGCAACCTACGCATGTACGCGGGCCAGCACCCGGACGACGAGCGGCTGTCGGCCTTGGTCGGGGAGCTGTCGGTGAAGAACGAGGAGTTCCGGCGGCTGTGGGCGGCGCACACGGTCGCGGACAAGACGCACGGGGAGAAGCTGCTGCGGCATCCGATCGTGGGTGAACTGCGGCTGTCCTTCGAGACGCTGAAGCTGCCGGACGACCCGGCGCAGTCCCTGGTGACCTTCCACGCGGCCCCCGGCTCCCCGTCGGCGGACGCCCTGCGTCTGCTGGCGTCGTGGTCGGCCCCGTCGGAGGGGGCCGGGTCGCGGAACCCGGCGGCTACAGGCTGAGCTGGTAGTACGCGGCGGGGCGGTCCGGGCGGTAGCCCAGGCTCTCGTTCACCGCTCGCATCGGGGTGTTCTCGTCCGCCACCGT
The DNA here is from genome assembly GCF_041432505.1 of Streptomyces virginiae. Lineage (GTDB taxonomy): Bacteria > Actinomycetota > Actinomycetes > Streptomycetales > Streptomycetaceae > Streptomyces > Streptomyces virginiae_A. The sequence goes on along the minus strand of NZ_CP107871.1, from coordinate 5,405,406 downwards.
GGTGGCGATCCGGCGCAGGGCGGGATACCGGTCGCGGGCCAGCTCCAGCATGTGCAGCTTGACCGCGCGGCCCAGGCCGTGGCTCCGGTGGGCGGGGGCCACCACCGTGTCGTACTGGAGGGCGCGCGGGCCGACCGGGTCGGGCAGGACCAGTTCCGTGTACGCGGCCACCTCGCCCCGCGGGGTCACCGCGGCGGCCGTGGTGATCTCGCCGCCCCGGTCGAGGATGAGCCGGTGCGCGACGTGCAGCCGCTGCGGGGTCCAGGGTTCGATCTTCTCGTCGATGTCCCCCATGGGCGCGTCCTGCATGGCGCCGTGGGCCGTGGCGAGCGGCGCGGCCCACTCGTCGGGCACCAGGCCGTGCCAGGAGCGCAGTTCGTACCCCGGGGCGACGGTGGCGGTGGCGGGTCGCTGCCGGGTCACGTCCTGCTCGTACCAGGCCATGGGCAGGACGTTCTCGAAGCCGAGGGACTCCGCGAACGCCTGCCCCGGCCCGCCCAGGTCCACCAGGGTCGAGACCGAGGTCCGGCCGTGGGCGAGGAGCTCGGCGCGGACCTGCTCCCACAGGGCCCGGCCCAGGCCCCGGCGGCGGGCGTCCGGGCGTACGGCGAGCACGTCGAGGAAGGCGGTGTGGGCGTTGGCCTCGTCCGTGAACAGGAGCAGCGCGGCCACGCCCGCTCCCTCGTCGGCGGTCCAGAGCGCGGCGCGGCCGCGCGCCGGGGTGACCCGCAGCCGGCCGGCCACCTCGGTCCGGGCGGGTGGCGGCCCCTGCGGCAGGTCGGCGGCCCGGGCGGCGGCGAGGACCGCGATCCAGTCGTCGATCTCGGTGTCGGTCGGGGGCAGCGACAGGGCGCGGATGGTCATACCGGGGACCCTAGATGATCCACTCGGGCGGCACCGGGCTGTTCTCCGGCGGAACGACGGACGGCGGGGACCCCGTGAGGGATCCCCGCCGTCGTCGCGTGCGGTGCGGGATGTCAGGCGGCCGAGCCGGCCTTCCACTCCGCCCAGCCCATGTTCCAGCCGTTGAGGCCGTTCTCGGGCTTGATGACCTTGTCGGGGGAGTTGATCACCTCGACGACGTCGCCGATGAGCGAGTTGTCGTAGAACCAGGCGGCGGGCTGGTTCGGGTCGCCCGCGCCCTTGACGTCGTTCAGGCCGACACAGCCGTGGCTGGTGTTGGCACTGCCGAAGACCGAGTCGGCTCCCCAGTAGTTGCCGTGGAGGAAGGTGCCGGACTGGGACAGGCGCATGGCGTGCGGGACGTCCTTGATGTCGTACTCGCCCTTGCCCTCACTGTCCTTGAAGCCGACGGTGGAGCCGTCCATCCGGGTCTCCTTGAACTTCTCGGAGATCACCATCTGACCGTTGTAGGTCGGGTTCTCCGGGGAGCCCGCCGAGATCGGGATGGTCTTGAGGACCGCGCCGTCCCGGGTGACCGTCATCTTCTTGGTCTTCACGTCGACCTGCGAGGTCTGGCTGCGGCCGATCTTGAAGGTGACGGTCTTGTTCTGCACGCCCTGGACGCCGGGAGCGCCCTGGACGCCCTCCAGCGCCAGCTTCATCGTGACGGTGGAGTTCGCCTGCCAGTACTTCTCGGGGCGGAAGTCCAGGCGCTGCGCGCCGAACCAGTGGCCGACGACTTCCTGGCCGCTGCTGGAGCTGACCGAGATCGCCGCCTGGACGGCCTTCTTGTCCTGGATCGGCTTGTTGAAGGTGATCGAGACCGGCATGCCCACGCCGACCGTCTGGCCCTCGTCCGGGACGAACGAGCCGATGAAGCTGTTCTCCGGGGAGACGGTGGTGAAGGAGGCGTTCTCGTGCGCCTCCTTGCCGTCGGCGTCCTTGGCGGTCGCCGCCAGGGCGTACTTCGTGGAGCGCTTCAGGGCGGCGTCGGGCTTCCAGCTCTTGCCGTCGGCGGCGATCTTGCCGGCCACGGCGGTGCCCTCGCTGGTCTTCAGCTCGACCAGGGTGAGGGTGCCGTCGGCGACGGCGACGTTCGCCGCGTCGTTGAGGCCGACGTTCGTGGCCCCGTCCTTGGGCGTGATGGTTATCTTGGCCTTGGAGGCGTCCTTGGCGGCTGCCGCGTCGGCGTCCGCCTGGGACTTGCCCGCCTCGGAGCTCTTCGGCTTCGCGTCGTCTCCGCCGCCGCACGCCGTGAGCATCAGTACCCCACCGAGCACCGCGGATATGGCCACCAGGGACCTTCTCCGCCGCATACTGTCCGTCCTCACACGCCACTCCATCGTTGCCGGATACCCCGGAGGCTGGCCGTCCCCGGGGTTGGCCGGGCAGGGGGCGCACCCCCTGCCTGGTCCTGACAACGCGTTAACGGCACCGGCCGGTTCCACATTCCGTTCGGATGTGGTCCACCACACGGTCAGGCGTTGTCGGGTTCCTCGTCGAAGTCCCCATCTTCCTCGTCCAGGTCCCACTCCATGGACTCGGGGTCGTATTCGACGGGCTCGCTGCTCCAGGAGGCCTGCGCGAGTTCCACGCCGGGGATGTCCACGACCAGGTCAGTGGGGTCGACGAGGTAGGCGAGGGCCTCGGACTCGTCCTCGCGGACGGCGGACTCGGCGTGGCCGCGCTCCTCGTCCGGCATGAACTCGTCGGCCTTGATGTGCGCGAGTGCGGCTCCTGTGAGTGCCTGGACGTCGGGCACCTCAAGGACCAAATCCACCCGAAGTCGTACGTAACGTGATGTCTCAGAAGAGTTCATACGACGGAGAGTAAGCCCGCGGAAGCCCCGACTTTCCCACGACCCGCCCCTTTCCGTAGCATCACCGCACACGGCCAATTCGCTGCTGCCACAAGGGGGATCGCACCGTGTCCGCACGCCGACCGCTGCTCACCGCTCTCGGAGCGACCACCCTCCTCGCCGCCCTGTGGTTCGTACCATCGGCGGGTGCCACCTCCGCCGGTGTCGAGGAGACCCGTTCCGCTGTGCCCACGGGCGCGAATGCCGCCCGGGCGGCCACCGACCCGGCCGGCTCCATCGACTCCGGTTCCGTTTCCGACGCCCCCGGGACGGTCACGGGAACGGTCTCCGGGCCGGGCTCGCGCCCGCAGCCCCTGCTCGCCGCCACCGGGTCCGTGGACACCACCCCCTATCTCCTGGGCGGCACCCTGTTCCTCGGCGTCGGGGCGGGCTTCGTGGCCTTCTCCGTCCGCCGCTCGCACGCGCCGTAGACACGGCGAAGGGCCGCCCCGGGGACGTATCCCGGGGCGGCCCTTCGGCGCGTACGCGGCCTGGCGTCAGGCGAGCGGACCCGTCACCGGCTCCACCGCGGCCAGCAGGCCGCCCGTACGGACGAACTCGTCGGCGGCGGCCAGGTCAGGGGCGAGGAAACGATCCGGCCCAGGACCCTGCACACCCGCCGCGCGGGCGCCGGCGATCGCGGCCTGGCTGGCCGGGGCCGGGGTCAGCCCGTGGCGCAGCTCGATGGCGCGGGTGGCGGCGTACAGCTCGATGGCGATGATCCGCGTCAGGTTGTCGACGGCGGTACGGAGCTTGCGCGCGGCCGACCAGCCCATCGAGACGTGGTCCTCCTGCATGGCGGAGGAGGGGATCGAGTCGGCCGAGGCCGGCACCGCGAGCCGCTTCATCTCGCTGACCAGAGCGGCCTGCGTGTACTGGGCGATCATCAGACCGGAGTCGACACCGGCGTCGTCCGCGAGGAACGGCGGCAGGCCGTGCGAGCGGTTCTTGTCGAGCAGCCGGTCGGTGCGGCGCTCGGCGATGGAACCGAGGTCGGCGGCCGCGATGGCGAGGAAGTCCAGCACGTAGGCGACCGGGGCCCCGTGGAAGTTGCCGTTGGACTCCACGCGCCCGTCGGGCAGGACCACCGGGTTGTCGACGGCGGCGGCCAGCTCACGGGAGGCCACCAGGGCGGCGTGTGCCATGGTGTCGCGGCCCGCGCCGGCGACCTGCGGGGCGCAGCGCACGGAGTAGGCGTCCTGCACGCGCGGGGCGGTCTCCTCCTGGTAGTGCCGCACGAGCCCGGAGCCCTTGAGGACGGCGGCCATGTTCGCGGCGGAGGCGCCCTGGCCCGGGTGCGGGCGGATGGCGTGCAGCTCGGGCTGGAGCACCTTCTCGGTGCCGAGCAGCGCCTCCAGCGTCAGCGCGGCGGTGATGTCGGCGGAGGTGTAGAGCTTGCCGAGGTCGGCGAGCGCCATGATCAGCATGCCGAGCATGCCGTCGGTGCCGTTGAGGAGGGCGAGGCCCTCCTTCTCGCGGAGCACGACGGGCTCGATGCCGGCTTCGGCGAGCAGCTCACCGGCGGGGCGGACGGTGCCGTCCGGGCCCTCGGCGTCGCCCTCGCCCATCAGGGCGAGCGCGCAGTGGGACAGCGGCGCGAGGTCGCCGGAGCAGCCCAGGGAGCCGTACTCGTGGACGACGGGGGTGATCCCGGCGTTGAGCACGTCGGCCATGGTCTGCGCGACGGAGGGGCGGACGCCGGTGTGACCGGAGGCGACGGTCTTGAGGCGGAGGAACATCAGCGCGCGGACGACCTCCCGCTCGACGCGCGGGCCCATGCCGGCGGCGTGCGAGCGGACGATGTTGCGCTGGAGCTGGGCACGCAGCTCGGGGCTGATGTGCCGGGAGGCGAGCGCACCGAACCCGGTGGACACGCCGTAGACGGGCTCGGGCTTGGCGGCCAGGGCGTCGACGATCTCGCGGGCCCGGGCGAGGGCGCCCTGGGCCTCGGCGGAGAGCTCGACGCGCGCGTTGCCGCGGGCTACGGCGATGACGTCCTCGGCGGTGGTCCCGGACGTCCCCACCACGACAGTGTGCATATCCATATTCAGCACCCTACGGATTGAATCGCTTCATGTCACTAGCTTGAACTGTCACGATCGCGACGCTGCTGGACCCCTTACGGACCGACGCCGCGGGCGGCCGATCACTGGCGGCCCCGGAACCGGCGCCGCTCCCCGGGAGCCTCCTCGGCCGCGGCGTCCGCGAGCCGTACCACCGCGGTGTCCCGGCCCGCCACGACGGGCTTCGGCGAGCGCGCGGCCTTCGCCTTGTACTGGGCCGCGTCCGCGAGCCGGAACAGCCGCCGGGAGGACTTCACCAGCCCGATCGGGTCGCCGGTGGAGGCCACCCCGCAGGCCACTCCCTCGCCCAGCTCCAGCTCGGCCGCCCGGGTGCACACCTCCTCGGTGACGCGGACGATCTCGTCCGCCGTCGGGCCGACCCCGACCAGGCAGAACTCGTCGCCGCCCAGGCGCGCCACCAGCGATCCGGGCAGCATCGCCCCGCACAGGCTCAGCACCGACCCGAACCGCTCCAGGAGTCGGTCGCCCATGGCGTGCCCGAGGGTGTCGTTGACCTTCTTCAGGCCGTTCAGGTCGCAGACGACGAGGCTGACGACCACCCCGGTCCGGCGGTGCTCCTCCAGGGCCTCGTCGAGGCGCATGTCGACCGCCCGCCGGTTCGCGAGCCCGGTCAGCGGGTCGGTGAAGGCGAGCCGCCGGGCCTCCTCCAGCCGCTCGTTCTGCGCGAGACCGGCCGCGACCACGGCGGCGAGCACGGTGGCGAAGTCGGCGTCGTCCTCGTCGAAGTCGGGCAGTCCCTCGTCCCGCGCGACGTACAGCTCGCCCCAGGCGCGGCCGCTGAGCACGATGGGCGCGACCACGCAGGTCCCGCGGCCGCGGCGGCGCAGGGCGTCCCCGCGCCGCCCCGGGCGGTCGCCGACGGCGCTCTCCACCCAGGCGTGCGGGCCGCCGCCGCCCACCCAGAGCTCGTGCAGGAACTCGGTGATCTCGGGGAAGTCGTGCACCGGGTAGGACTCGTCCTCGGGGAACTCCTCCTCGCCCGCCCGCCGCTCGCCCTCGTTCACGAGCACCCGCAGGCGCCCCCGCTCCCGCTCCCACGCGGAGATCGCGGCGAACGAGCCGTCCAGCGCCACGCGCGCGCCCCGCGCGGCCGCCCGCACACTGTCCCGCGGCGCGCAGGCCGCGGCCATCGCCTGGGCGAGTTCCACCACGGCCCGTAGCCGCCCGTCAACTCCCATCACCCCAGGCTAGGGACTTTTGTCAGATTTGGAGACAATTGGCACGACTTTCGGTGCCGCCAAGATCACCAAGGGTGATCGGCGGCACCGTCGCCGGGCCGGCTACTCCCCCGGCCAGTTCGGCTTGCGCTTCTCGTTGAACGCCGCGACGCCCTCCACCCGGTCACCGGAGAAGGCCACCGTCCGCCAGGCCGCGTCCTCGATCTCCAGACCGGCCTCCAGGTCCATCCCGTGGCCCAGCCGCAGCGCCCGCTTGGCCGCCCGCAGGCCCACCGGGGAGTTCGCCGCCATCCGGGACGCCAGCGCCAGCGCCTCCGCCGTGTCCTGGCCGGCCGGGACCAGCGAGTCCACCAGCCCCAGGGACAGCGCCTCGGCCGCCTCCACCCGGCGCGCCGTGAAGATCAGCTCCGCGGCCCGCGCCGCACCCACCCGGCGCGGCAGCAGCTGCGTACCCCCACCGCCGGGAATCACGCCCACCGACACCTCGGGCAGGCCCACCACCGAGGTCTCGTCGGCGACGATCACGTCACAGGCCAGGGCCAGCTCGAAGCCGCCGCCCAGCGCGAACCCGTGCACCGCCGCGATCGTGGGCATCGGCAGCGCCAGCACGCCCCCGTACGCCCCCCGCGTGGTCGGCCGCTGCCGGACCAGCTCGGTGTCCGAGAAGGAGTTCCGCTCCTTGAGGTCCGCCCCGACGCAGAAGGCCCGCTCCGCGGTGGAGGTCAGCACCACCACCCGCACCGACGGGTCCGCCGCGAGCGCCGCGCAGGCGGCGCCGATCGACCGGGCCATCTCCGTCGACACCGCGTTCATCGCCTTGGGGCGGTCCATCGCCAGCTCCGCGACGTGCCCGTCACCCTCCCGACGTACCGCGACGAACTCTCCGAAGCGCTGCTCAGACATGCCTGCGACCCTCCCGGTTAACGAGCGTTATCGCCGCACTCTAGTGCGCGGGGAGGCCACCGGGTCAAGGCTGCGCCGCCACGGGGCACGGCTGCGCCCGGCCCGCGGGCGGGAGGCACCCCGAGACACCCCCCAGGGCCCACGGCCGCGTCAGGCGGGGTTCTTGGGCTTCCGTCGCGTCAGCGACCAGGGCTCCACGACGCCGAGCCCGCGGACCGGCCGCTGCCACATCGGCTGCAGCGCGAAGCGGTAGGACGCGCCCTCGTCGGGCGCCGTCTCGGCCTCCTTCTCCGATACCGGGGCGGCCCCGGTACGGGAGAGTTCCTCGGCCATCGCCCCGTCCACCAGGACCGCGTCCTTGGGGGCTATGGAGGTCAGCCGGCTGGCCAGGTTCACCGTGGTCCCGAAGACATCGCCCATCCGGGTGGTCACCGTGCCGAAGGCGATCCCGACCCGCAGCTCCGGCATCTGCGCGTCGAGCTCCATCGTCTCGATCAACCGCAGCGCGATCTCGGCCGCCGTCGCCGCGTCGTCGGCGCAGTACAGCACCTCGTCACCGAGGGTCTTGATCAGCCGGCCGCCGTGCGCGGCCACCAGGTCGGCCGCCGTCGTCTCGAAGGACTCGACCAGCTCGCCGAGCTCCTCCTCCTCCAGCCGTCGCGTCAGGCGGGTGAAGCCCACCAGGTCGGCGAAGCCCACCGCGAGCCGCCGGTCGACCATCTCGTCGTCGTCGGCCACCTGCACCACGCGCCCGGTCGCGGCCGCCAGCTGGCGCCGCCACACGTAGACGAGGAACTCCTCCAGCTCGGGCAGCAGCAGCTCCACCAGGGGGTACGTGACCTCCGTACGGGTCATGCCCGGCTCCGGCGGCTCCGTCAGCCCCTCCAGGAACGAGTCGATCTGCCACTCGGCCAGCCGGGCGGTGGTCTGCCCGGTGGACCGCGCCACCTGCACGGCCATCGGCTCGGACAACAGCCCGGCCTCCACCAGACCGGCCAGCCGGCGCAGGGCCAGCACGTCGGCCTCGGTCAGCGCCCGGGCCTGCCCGATGTCGGCGAAGCCCATGGCCCGCCAGAAGCGCGAGGCCAGCTCCATGGACACACCGGCGCTCCGGGCGGCCTGGAACGGCGTGTACCGGCGCTCGGCACCGAGGATCAGCTGCTCCAGCCGGATGGCGAGCGGATCCGCCGTCGGCTGGGCCGTGTGATCGACCTCGTGGTGCGGGGTGTGCTGGTCACGGCCGATCGGGGTGCCCGGGCCGGACGCGGAGCCGCCACCGGCGGACGCGCCGGCCGTAGGGTCGTCGACGGTCAAGGGCCGCCTCCTGTCCATTCCGTGCGCACTGCCCTGCGAACCGGTTGATCACCACGAGCACCGGGATCGCCTAAACCATACGGCAGGTGTGCCGTAGCTCACTCCCCCTCCCCACTTCCGGGCCGCCCGCGACCTGGGTGCGGGGTCCGGGGCCCCGGCCCCGGTACGACGCCGCACCCGGCGCCCCTGTCCCGTGTCAGTGCACGGAACGCAGGTGGATGACGTCGCCCGCGCCCACCGTCTCGTGCAGGCCCTCGGCCGTACGGATCACCAGGCGGCCATCGGTGTCCACCGCTTCGGCCGTTCCGGTGAGGGTGCGCCCGCCGGGCAGCTCCGCGCGGACGTGCCGGCCCAGGGTCGCGCAGCCCGCCGCGTAGGTCTCCTGGAGGCCGCTGGCCGCCGGATCGCCACCGGCCGCGCGCCACCTGCCGTACCACTCCTCCAGGGACCGCAGGACGGCCCGCAGGAGCGGGTCCCGGTCGGTCACGGAGGCCTTGGCCAGGAACAGCGACCCCGCGGCCGGTACCGGCAGCTCGTCCTCCGTCAGGCTGACGTTGAGCCCGATCCCGAGGATCACGCCGTCCTCGACCCGCTCGGCGAGGATTCCGCCGGTCTTGCGTTCCTCGCCGTCCACGCCGACCAGCAGGTCGTTGGGCCACTTGAGGGCGGTGTCCACGCCGGCCGCCCGGGACAGCCCGGTCGCGGTCGCCACCCCGGCCAGCAGCGTCAGCCAGCCCCACCGCTCCTGCGGCACCGCGTCGCCCGGCTTGAGCAGGACGGAGAAGAACAGCCCGGACCGGGCGGGCGCGACCCAGCTCCGGTCCAGCCGCCCGCGCCCGGCGCTCTGCTCCTCGGCGACGAGCACGGCTCCCTCGGGCAGCCGCGCCGCCCGAGTGGCAAGGTCGGTATTGGTGGACCCGGTACTGCCCACGACCTCCAGCGAGGTCCACAGCCCGTCCCCGGTGACGAGCGCCTTCGTGAGGGCGGCGGCATTGAGGGGCGGGCGGTCCAGGCTCGACCAGCGACCGGAGGAAGCTCCTGCTGAGGCATCTGATGGCGTCATGCAACCCAATGTAGGTGTGTCAAACGCCGCACTGCCGAGCGCCATGCCCGCCGATACGCTACGCACCAGTAGCCAGCAGTAGTCAATCAATTGACCAGGCAGTTGACACCACGCAGGGAGCCGCGACCCCGATGTCACATCCGTCAGAGCCGATCGACATGCACACCACCGCGGGCAAGATCGCGGATCTGCAGCGCCGCATCGACGAAGCCACCCACGCCGGGTCCGCCCGCGCCGTGGAGAAGCAGCACGCCAAGGGCAAGCTGACGGCGCGTGAGCGGGTTGCCCTCCTGCTGGACGAGGGATCCTTCGTCGAGCTCGACGAGTTCGCCCGGCACCGTTCCACCAACTTCGGGTTGGAGAAGACCCGGCCCTACGGCGACGGCGTCGTCACCGGCTACGGCACGGTGGACGGCCGCCCGGTGGCCGTGTTCTCGCAGGACTTCACCGTCTTCGGCGGGGCCCTCGGCGAGACCTACGGCCAGAAGATCATGAAGGTCATGGACTTCGCGCTGAAGACCGGATGCCCCCTCGTCGGCATCAACGACTCCGGCGGCGCCCGGATCCAGGAGGGCGTCAGCGCCCTGGGCATGTACGGCGAGATCTTCCGCCGCAACGTCCACGCGTCCGGCGTGATCCCGCAGATCAGCCTGGTCGTCGGGCCCTGCGCGGGCGGCGCCGTGTACTCCCCCGCCATCACCGACTTCACGGTCATGGTCGACCAGACCTCGCACATGTTCATCACCGGCCCGGACGTCATCAAGACGGTCACCGGCGAGGACGTCGGCTTCGAGGAGCTGGGCGGGGCGCGCACGCACAACAGCACGTCCGGCGTCGCGCACCACATGGCGGGCGACGAGAAGGACGCCATCGAGTACGTGAAGTCACTGCTCGCGTACCTGCCGTCGAACAACCTCTCCGAGCCGCCCTCCTTCCCGGAGGAGGCGGACACCGAGGTCTCCGACGTCGACCGCGAGCTCGACGTGCTGATCCCGGACAGCGCCAACCAGCCGTACGACATGCACACCGTGATCGAGCACGTGCTCGACGACGCGGAGTTCCTGGAGACGCAGTCGCTGTTCGCGCCGAACATCCTGACCGGCTTCGGTCGGGTCGAGGGCCACCCGGTGGGTGTCGTCGCCAACCAGCCGATGCAGTTCGCCGGCTGCCTGGACATCGACGCCTCCGAGAAGGCGGCGCGGTTCGTGCGGACCTGCGACGCCTTCAACATCCCGGTGCTGACCTTCGTGGACGTCCCGGGCTTCCTCCCGGGCACCGACCAGGAGTACAACGGAATCATCCGACGCGGCGCGAAGCTGATCTACGCGTACGCCGAGGCCACCGTTCCGCTGATCACCGTCATCACCCGCAAGGCCTTCGGCGGCGCGTACGACGTCATGGGTTCCAAGCACCTCGGCGCCGACCTGAACCTGGCCTGGCCGACCGCGCAGATCGCCGTCATGGGCGCGCAGGGTGCGGTGAACATCCTGCATCGCCGCACCATCGCGGAGGCCGCTCCCGAGGAGGTGGAGGAGACCCGGGCCCGGCTCATCGCCGAGTACGAGGACGCGCTCCTCAACCCGTACACGGCGGCCGAGCGCGGGTACATCGACGCGGTGACCATGCCGTCCGAGACCCGGGCGCACGTGGTGAAGGGGCTGCGGCAGCTGCGTACCAAGCGGGAGTCCCTGCCCCCGAAGAAGCACGGCAACATTCCGCTCTAGCCCCTCCAGGAGGACTCTGTGGTGATCAAGGTCGTCAAGGGCAACCCGACCCCGGAGGAGCTGGCCGCCGCACTGGCGGTGGTTCAGGCGCGCGCGGCGATGCTGGCCATGGCACCGTCGCCCGCCCCTCAGGTCACGGACGAGTGGTCGGCGCCGGCCCGGGTGGGCCGGCGGCGGGTTCCGTATCCCGGGCCGCGCGCCTGGGGCCGTACCTACTGGCCCGCGTAGCCGAACCGGTGCGAACGGGCGGTGGCGCCTGAGTACCCGTACTCAGGCGCCACACCCCTTTCCCGGGCCAGGATCGGGGCATGCTCTGGTCCGACCCGAAGAACGAGCCGCCCAAGGACATGCGCGACGCGCAGGCGATGATCCGGCGGCTGACCGTGGTGCTCGCCCTCGCCATGCTCGTGGTGGTGTACGTCCTGGGTGTGGGCCACTTCTAGGCCCGGTGACGGGGGTGCGGGCCGCGCCTACGATGGCCACCATGACTGCGACACCAGAGCCCCGGGCGACCGGGCGCAAGCTCGTCCTCGCCTCCGCCTCCCCCGCCCGGCTGAACCTGCTGCGACAGGCCGGGCTCGCCCCGCACGTGATCGTCAGCGGCTTCGACGAGGACACCCTGAACCACGACGAGCCGGCCTCCCTGGCGCTGGCGCTGGCCGAGGCGAAGGCCGCCGTCGTGGCGGGGCTCGACGAGGCCGCGGGCGCCCTGGTGATCGGCTGCGACTCGGTGCTGGAGCTGGACGGCGAGGCGCTGGGCAAGCCGGCGGACGCCGAGGAGGCCACCGCGCGCTGGAAGTCGATGCGCGGGCGGGCGGGCGTGCTGCGCACCGGCCACTGCGTCATCGACACGGCGGACGGCCGGCAGGTCTCCGCCACGGCCTCGACGACGGTCCGCTTCGGTGAGCCCACGGACGCCGAGGTGGCCGCGTACGTGGCGAGCGGGGAGCCCCTGCACGTGGCGGGGGCGTTCACCCTGGACGGGCTGTCGGCGCCGTTCATCGACGGCATCGACGGGGATCACAGCAACGTCATCGGACTGTCGCTGCCGCTGCTGCGTTCCCTGCTGGGCGAACTGGACGTGTCCATCACGGACTTGTGGGCTTGAGTTCCCCGAACGGCGGCGTGGGCGGCAGCGGCGGGGTGTCCTCGCCCGCGCCGCCCCCGCTGCCGTCGCCGGACCGGGGGGCGTAGGACGTCAGGGTCAGGACGAGCAGACACAGGATCAGCATCATCGTCGCGAAGGCGGCCCAGCCGACCAGCGCGACGGAGAGGATGCCGAGCACCCCGTGGGTGACGGCGCCGCTGATGAGCACGACGCGGCCGAAGCGACCCGGGCCGCGGTCGCGGATCGCGGTGACGGCGGCGAGCACGGCGCACAGGACGAGGAAGGCGCCCATGCCCGCGCCCATGACGTAGGTCGCCTTGGACATGACGTCCGGATCGCTGCCGGCTATCGACATCGACTGGTTCGCCGTGGTCCGGCCCAGCACGATGTGGACGAGCACGAGCAGCGCCGCTTCCACGACGAGCACGATCGCGGCCAGTCCGGCCACGAGTCTTCGCAGCACGATGCCGCCACCCCCCACGTGTCACAAGCCCGTTCGACGCCTGGAGGCTACTAACGGGTAGCCCGGCGGGCAAGACATCCGCACACCCGGCTTGCGGACGCCTGCCGCCCCACGGACCGCCGTACGGCACCGCTAGGACGACGACTTCGGCTTCTTCTCCCGTGGCCAGAAGGTGTACGACCAGGACCAGATGGTGTCGATCACCCAGATGGTCAGCCAGATCCGGCCGGCCCAGACCAGCGGTCCGCGCTGCTCGTCGGGCACGGCGCCGTCCGTGAGCTGCCAGGCGAGCCAGCTGGAGTCCAGGGCCCACAGGACCAGTTGCCCGAGCGCGAACGCGACCGTGTGGATGTACCAGTCCCGCCGCTCGTTGCGGGCGTGCTCCTTCGGCCCGAGGACGGCCCCCGCCGACGACCGCCCCGCCCCTTGCCGCTCCCCCATGTCCGTGCCCCCACCCCTGTGGATGTCGGTGTCGTTGTCGTTGTCGGTGTCGCCGCCGTCCGCCCGGTCCGCTCCGGCCCTACGGTCCGCCGCCACGTCGGCGGACTTCGGCCCGGGCTTCCTCCGCTCCGGCGGCAGGCCCAGGGTGCGGACCGCGTACGGCGCCACGAGCGCGCCCAGGGCCGAGGTGGCCGCGGCCGCCCCGCAGGCGGCGACCCAGCCCGCCTCCTCGTAGAGCACGCCCATCACCAGCGGGCCGACCACCACACCGGCCAGGCGGGCGCTCTCGTACAGGCCCATGGCCCGGCCGATCCGCCCCCCGGAGGCGGCGGCCACGGTCGCCTGCTCCACCGGGATCTGCGCGGCGAAACAGGCGGCGGCCACGGCCCACAGGACGGCGACGGCGGGCGGTGTGGAGACCACCGCGAGCCCCGCGGCGAACAGCGCGCTCGCCACGAACGAGGCGACCATGGTCGGCGTCCGCCCTAACCTGCCGGTGAGGTGGTGCGCGTGCGCCGGCAGCAGGACGAACACCACGAAGCCGGGCGCGAAGACCAGCGCGATCTCGTTCGGGGACAGCGCCGACTCCGCCTGCAACCGCAGCAGCAGGAGCATCCACAGCCCAGCCTCGGCCGCGGCCGTCACCGCGGACACCACCATCAGCGGCACCAGCCGGCGCTCCGCCGCGCCCCACCGCTCCCGGCGCCCGGACCCGGCCCGGGCCGGGTCCTGCCGGGGCCCGCGCAGCAGGGAGGCCATGGCCACCGCGCAGGCGGCGCTGCCCAGCCAGAACAGCAGTGCGTAGCCACCGCGTTCCAGCAGGGAGAACGCCACCAGGTAGCCGACGAAGGCGCCCTGACCCTCCGCGGACAGCAGCCTGCCGTAGGCGGAGGCGCCGTCACCGTCCTGCGACCGCTGCCCGGTCCAGGCCCGCAGCGCGACCCAGAACAGGGCCCCACCGGCGCCTCCCAGGCCCGCCGCGGCGAAGGCCACGACCAGGGAGTCGGCGAGCGCGTAGCCCGCGAACGACAGGGCGTACAGACCCGCACCGGCCGCCGCCACCCGCCGCTGGTCGAAGCGGTCGGCCAGCTCCCCGGCCAACGGGCGCACGATCAGCGACAGCACCGCCTCGAAGGCGATCAGCGCGCCGACCACGGAGGCCCCGGCCCGCAGCGTCGACCCCGCCCACAGCGGCAGCAGGAAGTCGAGCACCTCCGCCGGGGCGCTCGCGCACAGCGCCGCCGACAGGACCCGGCGCCCGGCCGGATCCGCGGGCGCCTTCGTCCCGGCGCTCACGCTTCGACGGCCGGTGAGCTGCACCCGACCTCTGCCACGTCGGATCGGCCGGGGAGGGGCCCCGGTAAGAAGCCTGCCAAGGCCATCGTCTCGCCCTCGTCTCGCTGTCGTCGTTCTTCCACGCCGTCCGTAGGACGCCGTTCGGCCCGCGTCGGTTGTCAACTCGCCGGTGGCACCGCCGCCGCGCGATCGCGGGACCCGCTGTCGTCCATCCGTAGGACACGCCCGGCGCGCTGCGGCCCGCCCGGGCCCGGGCGGGCCGCAGCGCTGTGGGTACGGTGTTGTCCCTGTTCGCCCCGCGGGACGACCGGGCTACCAATCAGTAAACAAGGGGACAACTCCTCTCACGACCGCAAAGAAACTGTGGGCCGTTCGTAGGGACTCGACAAAGAATCACCCGGGGCCGCTGACCCGGGGGACAGAGACCTTGGATACACGACGGGGTTACTGTGCAGTCGGGGATCCCCCTGACCTGGGGCGCCACAAGGGTTCTCCGCCGGTTCGACCTCCGCATCACACTCTGTGTGGGCAAGGTCACCACCGGGGAAGGGTCGAAAGGCCGTGTGGGCTGTCCCTAAACTCAGCTTGTTTCAAGGAGGGAGCCATCGTGCGCAAGGTGCTCATCGCCAACCGTGGCGAAATCGCTGTCCGCGTTGCTCGGGCCTGCCGGGACGCCGGGATCGGGAGCGTAGCCGTCTACGCCGATCCGGACCGGGACGCTCTGCATGTCCGCGCGGCCGACGAAGCTTTCGCGTTGGGCGGTGACACCCCGGCCGCCAGCTACCTGGACATCTCCAAGGTCCTCCAGGCCGCAGCCGACTCCGGTGCGGACGCCATCCATCCCGGATACGGCTTCCTGTCCGAGAACGCCGACTTCGCGCAGGCCGTGATCGACGCCGGCCTGACCTGGATCGGTCCGCCGCCGCAGGCCATCCGTGACCTCGGTGACAAGGTGGCCGCCCGCCACATCGCCCAGCGCGCCGGTGCGCCGCTGGTCGCCGGCACGCCGGACCCGGTCTCCGGATCCGACGAGGTCGTCGCCTTCGCCAAGGAGCACGGCCTGCCGATCGCCATCAAGGCCGCCTTCGGTGGTGGCGGTCGCGGTCTGAAGGTCGCCCGCACCCTCGAAGAGGTGCCGGAGCTCTACGAATCCGCCGTCCGTGAGGCCGTCGCCGCCTTCGGCCGCGGCGAGTGCTTCGTCGAGCGCTACCTCGACAAGCCCCGCCACGTCGAGACCCAGTGCCTGGCCGACTCGCACGGCAACGTCGTCGTCGTGTCGACCCGTGACTGCTCGCTCCAGCGCCGCCACCAGAAGCTCGTGGAGGAGGCCCCGGCACCGTTCCTGACCGAGGCTCAGAACGCGGAGCTGTACGCCGCCTCCAAGGCGATCCTGAAGGAAGCCGGCTACGTCGGCGCCGGCACCGTCGAGTTCCTCGTCTCCGCCGACGGCCTGATCTCCTTCCTGGAGGTCAACACCCGCCTCCAGGTCGAGCACCCGGTCACCGAAGAGGTCTCCGGCATCGACCTGGTCCGCGAGATGTTCCGCATCGCCGACGGCGAGGAGCTCGGCTACGGCGACCCGGTCCTGCGCGGTCACTCCATCGAGTTCCGCATCAACGGCGAGGACCCGGGCCGCGGCTTCCTCCCGGCGCCCGGCACGGTGACGAAGTTCGCCCCGCCGTCGGGCCCGGGCGTCCGCCTCGACGCGGGCGTCGAGTCCGGCTCCGTGATCGGCCCGGCCTGGGACTCGCTCCTGGCCAAGCTGATCGTCACCGGCGCCACCCGCGAGCAGGCCCTGCAGCGCGCCGCCCGCGCGCTCGCCGAGTTCGAGGTCGAGGGCATGGCCACGGCCATCCCCTTCCACCGCGCGGTCGTCACCGACCCGGCGTTCGCCCCCACCGACGGCAGCCCCTTCACCGTCTTCACCCGGTGGATCGAGACCGAGTTCGTCAACGAGATCCCGGCGTTCACGGCCCCGGCCGCGGATGACATCGAGGACGAGCCGGGCCGCGAGACGGTCGTCGTCGAGGTCGGCGGCAAGCGCCTGGAGGTCTCCCTCCCGTCGTCGCTGGGCATGACCCTGGCCCGCACGGCCGCCGCCGGTGGCGCGAAGCCGAAGCGCCGCGCGGCCAAGAAGTCCGGCCCGGCCGCCTCCGGGGACACCCTCGCCTCCCCGATGCAGGGCACGATCGTCAAGGTCGCGGTCGAGGAGGGCCAGCAGGTCAACGAGGGCGACCTGGTCGTCGTACTCGAAGCCATGAAGATGGAGCAGCCGCTGAACGCGCACCGCTCCGGCACCGTGGTCGGCCTCACCGCCGAGGTCGGCGGCTCGGTCACCTCGGGCGCCACCATCTGCGAGATCAAGGACTGACGTCCCGCTACGGGGTTCCCGGGGCTTGCCGCCCCGGGAGCCCCGTTTCGCATGTGCGGCGCCGTTCCGGGGCGCTGCCCCGCGCCTCGAACGCCGGCGAGGCTGAAGATCCAGCCTCGCCGGCGTTCGAGGCGCGGGGTCCGGGGCGGAGCCCCGGCACACGGCCCGCGGGATCTAGCGGCGGCGCATGTCGGCCACGCGGGCCCGCTCCGCCTGCGGCTCCAGCATCCCACCGGCGGCACTGCGCAGCTGCGCGGTCGGCCCGCCCCGCCGCTGCACCGGCAGCGGCGACTCGCGGCGCGGCCGCCGCCCCTGCATCCCGTCCACGCCCCCGGAGGGCACGGCTCCGCCGGCTACGGTGATCTGCACGCCCTGGTCCGCCAGCGCCTGCAGCTCCGTACCCGCCCGGTCGTCGTGCGGCGGCGGCTCGTCCGTCACCAGACGTGTCATCACATCGGTGGGCACGGTCTGGAACATGGTGTCGGTGCCGAGCTTCGTGTGGTCGGCCAGCACCACCACCTCCGCCGCCGCCTGCACCAGCGCCCGGTCCACGCTGGCGGACAGCATGTTGGACGTGGACAGCCCGCGCTCGGCGGTCAGACCGCTGCCCGACAGGAAGGCCCGCGATACCCGCAGCCCCTGGAGGGACTGTTCGGCTCCGCTGCCCACGAGGGCGTAGTTGGACCCGCGCAGGGTGCCGCCGGTCATGACCACCTCCACCCGGTTCGCGTGGGCCAGGGCCTGGGCGACGAGCAGCGAGTTGGTGACGACGGTCAGTCCGGGCACGCGGGCGAGCCGACGGGCCAGCTCCTGGGTCGTGGTGCCCGCGCCGACGACGACGGCCTCGCCCTCTTCGACGAGGGAGGCGGCGACATCGGCAATGGCGGTCTTCTCCGCCGTCGCGAGATGGGACTTTTGCGGAAAGCCGGACTCCCGCGTGAAACCGCCCGGCAATACCGCACCGCCGTGTCGGCGGTCGAGGAGTCCTTCTGCCTCCAGTGCCCGCACGTCCCGCCGTACGGTCACTTCGGAGGTCTGGACGACGCGGGCGAGCTCCCGGAGCGAAACCGCTCCGTTGGCCCGCACCATTTCGAGGATCAATTGGCGACGTTCTGCAGCGAACACGAAACTGACAGTAACCCCAACGACCGTCTGCTTTCAGCTCTTTGCGCCGGAATACCGAAGTTGTCCATAAGGCGGGGCGACTAGTGGTATACGCAGACCGAGAGTTGCGTGAACATCTCGCCACGAAACGACGCCCCGCCCCAAACCCCTTACGGTGTGCGGCGGTTAGCGGGGATCACGCCTCCCCGGCGGCCTTCCGCGTGTGCAGCTGACGGGCCACCTCGGCGATCGATCCCGAGAGCGAGGGGTACACGGTGAACGCTTTTGCGATCTGCTCGACCGTCAGATTGTTGTCGACCGCGATCGAGATGGGGTGAATCAGCTCGCTCGCGCGCGGGGAGACGACCACACCGCCGACGACGATCCCGGTGCCCGGACGGCAGAACAGCTTCACGAAGCCGTCCCGGATGCCCTGCATCTTGGCGCGCGGGTTGCGCAGCAGCGGGAGCTTCACCACGCGGGCGTCGATCTTGCCGGCGTCCACGTCCGCCTGGGTGTAGCCGACGGTGGCGATCTCCGGGTCGGTGAAGACGTTGGAGGAGACCGTCTTGAGGTTCAGCGGGGCCACCGCGTCACCGAGGAAGTGGTACATCGCGATGCGGCCCTGCATCGCCGCGACCGACGCGAGCGCGAAGACGCCCGTGACGTCACCGGCGGCGTACACGCCGGGTGCGGAGGTGCGCGAGACCTTGTCGGTCCAGATGTGCCCGGAGTCCTTGAGCCGGACCCCGGACTCCTCCAGGTTCATGTTCTTGGTGTTCGGGATCGCGCCGACCGCCATCAGGCAGTGCGTACCGGTCAGCACGCGGCCGTCGGAGAGGGTGACCTCGACCCGGTCGCCGACCCGCTTGGCGGACTCGGCGCGCGAGCGCCCGACGACGTTCATGCCACGACGCCGGAAGACGTCCTCCAGCACGGCGGCGGCGTCCGGGTCCTCGCCGGGCAGCACGCGGTCGCGGGAGGACACGAGGGTCACCCGGGAGCCGAGGGCCTGGTACGCGCCGGCGAACTCGGCACCGGTCACACCGGAGCCGACCACGATGAGCTCCTCGGGGAGCTCGTCGAGGTCGTAGACCTGGGTCCAGTTCAGGATCCGCTCGCCGTCGGGCATGGCGTCGGGGATCTCGCGGGGGGTGCCGCCGGTCGCGATCAGGACGGCGTCCGCGGTCAGGATCGTCTCGGAGCCGTCGGCGGCCGTGACGATGACGTCCCGGGTGCCGTCGATGCCCTGCGGTCCGCCGAGCTTGGCGCGGCCGCGCACCACGCGGGCGCCGGCCCGGGTGACGGAGGCGGTGATGTCGTGCGACTGGGCGAGCGCGAGGCGCTTGACGCGCCGGTTCACCTTGCCGAGGTCCACGCCGACGACGCGCGCGGCCTGCTCGATGTGCGGGGTGTCGTCCGCGACGACGATGCCGAGCTCCTCGTACGAGGAGTCGAAGGTCGTCATCACCTCGGCGGTCGCGATCAGAGTCTTGGAGGGTACGCAGTCGGTCAGCACCGATGCCCCGCCCAGACCGTCGCAGTCGACGACGGTCACCTCCGCGCCGAGCTGGGCCCCCACCAGGGCTGCCTCATACCCGCCGGGTCCGCCGCCGATGATCACGATCCGGGTCACGAAAAGTCCGCCTCACGTCTACCCGGCCGGCTGCCGCCCCGGCCGGTGTTCCGGGGGGTCTCCCCGGGGGATGCATTCCGTGCTCCATTGTCCCGCACGCTTCAAGGTGCTTCGCGCCCGGTCCCGCCATCCGGGCACGCGTGCACCGGCACCCCTCCCGTACTCTCGACCACATGTCGCTCTACGCCGCGTACGCCGGCAACCTCGACCCGCGGCTGATGACGCGCCGCGCTCCGCATTCGCCGCTGCGCGGCACGGGCTGGATCAACGACTGGCGGCTGACCTTCGGCGGCGAGCAGATGGGCTGGGAGGGCGCTCTCGCCACGATCGTCGAAGCCCCGCGCCACCAGGTCTTCGTCGCCCTGTACGACATCGCGCCGCTGGACGAGGACTCGATGGACCGCTGGGAGGGTGTCGGACTCGACATCTACCGCCGGATGCGGGTGCGTGTGCACACGCTGGACGGCGAGGAGGCGGCCTGGGTGTACGTCCTGAACGGCTACGAGGGCGGTCTGCCCTCGGCCCGCTACCTCGGCGAGATCGCCGACGCCGCCGAATCCGCGGGCGCCCCCCACGACTACGTGATGGAAATCCGCAAACGCCCCTGCTGACCCCCGCTCCCAGCCCCGCCTGCGTTTGAGGCGCGGGGTCCGGGGCGGAGCCCCGGTCTTCGGCCCCGCCGACGGCTCGGCGCGCGGCCCGCGCCCACACCCCCGCCACCCCGCGGGGACGATTCGGCGGAAACGACAAGGCAACGATCCGAACACCGTGAGCTGTGCCATCTACGCGCGTAGCCGGAAAACGGTTACGCTCGTCCGCGTGAACGCATCTGTTACCGACCCCTTCGCCGCCGCCGACGCCGCAGCCGCCCGCCTGCGTGAGCTGACCGGCGTGGACACCCACGATGTCGCCCTCGTCATGGGCTCCGGATGGGCCCCCGCCGCAGAGGCGCTCGGCGCCCCCGAGGCCGAGTTCCTCGTCACCGAGCTGCCCGGCTTCCCGCCCGCCGCCGTCGAGGGCCACGGCGGCAAGATCCGCTCGTACAAGATCGGCGACAAGCGCGCCCTGGTCTTCCTCGGCCGGACCCACTACTACGAGGGCCGCGGCGTCGCCGCCGTCGCCCACGGCGTGCGCACCGCCGTCGCCGCCGGCTGCAAGACCGTCGTCCTGACCAACGGCTGCGGCGGTCTGCGCGAGGGCATGAAGCCCGGCCAGCCCGTCCTGATCAGCGACCACCTCAACCTGACGGCCACCTCGCCGATCGTCGGCGCGAACTTCGTCGACCTCACCGACCTGTACTCGCCGCGCCTGCGCGCGATGTGCAAGGACATCGACGCGAGCCTCGAAGAGGGCGTCTACGTCCAGTTCCCCGGCCCGCACTACGAGACCCCGGCCGAGATCAACATGATCCGCGTCATGGGCGCCGACCTGGTCGGCATGTCCACCGTGCTGGAGGCCATCGCCGCCCGTGAGGCCGGCGCCGAGGTGCTCGGCATCTCCCTGGTCACCAACCTGGCGGCGGGCCTGTCCGGCGAGCCGCTGAACCACGAAGAGGTCCTCCAGGCCGGCCGTGACTCGGCCGCCCGCATGGGCACGCTGCTGACGCAGGTCCTCGCCCGCATCTGATCGACGTACGAGAGCTAAGGCGGAAGCAGTGCAGGAACAGGCACAGGCACAGGCACAGGACGACCTGATCATCCGGGCGCAGGCCTGGCTGGCCGAGGACCCGGACCCGGAGACGGCCGCGGAACTGGCCGCGCTCATCGAGGCCGGCGACACGGCGGAGCTCGCGGACCGTTTCTCGGGCACCCTGCAGTTCGGCACCGCCGGACTGCGCGGTGAGATCGGCGCCGGCCCGATGCGGATGAACCGCGGCGTGGTCATCCGGGCCGCGGCGGGCCTCGCGGCCTACCTGAAGGCCCAGGGCCACGACGGCGGCCTGGTCGTCGTCGGCTACGACGCCCGCTACAAGTCGGCGGACTTCGCCCGTGACACCGCGGCCGTCATGACCGGCGCCGGGCTACGCGCGGCCCTCCTGCCCCGCCCCCTGCCGACGCCCGTGCTCGCGTACGCGATAAGGCACCTCGGCGCCGTCGCCGGCGTCGAGGTGACCGCGAGCCACAACCCTCCCCGGGACAACGGCTACAAGGTCTACCTCGGCGACGGCTCGCAGATCGTCTCCCCGGCCGACACCGAGATCGCGGCGCAGATCGCGGCGGTCGAGAAGCTGGCCGACGTACCGCGCCCCGAGTCGGGCTGGCAGGAACTCGGCGACGAGGTCCTGGAGGCCTACCTGGCGCGTACGGACGCCGTCCTGACCCCCGGCTCCCCCCGGGGCGTGCGGACCGTCTACACGGCCATGCACGGCGTCGGCAAGGACGTCGTCATGGCGGCCTTCGCCCGGCACGGCTTCCCGGAGCCGGTGCTCGTCGCCGAGCAGGCCGAGCCCGACCCGGCCTTCCCGACCGTGGCGTTCCCGAACCCGGAGGAGCCGGGTGCGATGGACCTGGCCTTCGCGAAGGCCGCCGAGGTCGGGCCCGACATCGTGATCGCCAACGACCCGGACGCGGACCGCTGCGCCGTGGCCGTGCCGACGGCGGACGGCTGGCGGATGCTGCGCGGCGACGAGGTCGGCGCGCTGCTGGCGGCGCACCTGGTCCACAAGGGCGCGCGGGGTGTCTTCGCCGAGTCCATCGTCTCCTCCAGCCTCCTGGGCCGGATCGCGGAGGCGGCGGGCGTCGGTTACGAGGAGACCCTCACCGGCTTCAAGTGGATCGCCCGCGTCGAGGGCCTGCGCTACGGCTACGAGGAGGCGCTCGGCTACTGCGTGGACCCCGAGGGCGTCCGTGACAAGGACGGCGTCACCGCCGCCCTGCTGGTGGCGGAGCTGGCCTCGGTGCTCAAGGAGCAGGGCCGCACGCTGACCGACCTGCTGGACGACCTGGCGATGGCCCACGGCCTGCACGCCACGGACCAGCTGTCGGTGCGCGTCTCCGACCTGTCGATCATCGCCGACGCGATGGCGGCGCTGCGCGCGCAGCCGCCGGTGTCGCTCGCGGGTCTGCGGGTGGTCTCGGCGGAGGACCTGTCCAAGGGCACGGAGACGCTCCCGCCGACGGACGGCCTGCGCTACTACCTGGACGGCGCGTACAAGGCCCGGGTCATCGCCCGCCCGTCGGGTACCGAGCCCAAGCTGAAGTGCTACCTGGAGGTCGTGGTCCCGGTGGCCGAGGCCTCCGACCTGGCTCCGGCCCGCGTGCGCGGCCAGGAGGTCCTGGACGCGATCAAGAAGGACCTCTCGGCGGCCATGGGCATCTAGTTTTCCCCGCGCCGCTCGCGCGCCTCGGCCCAGGGGGCCTCACCGGCTTCGCGCCGCTGCGCCGGACTCCGTCCGTCGGGCGCGGCGGCCGGGGCTTCGGCCCCCGCCCGGCCCGGTCCCGCCCCGTCCGGCGGGACCGGGCCTTCGCATGTCCGGCCCCGCCGGCGCGTCAGGAAGGCGCAGGCGTGGGGGTGGGGGTGGCGAGTTCGCCCAGGGTCGGTACCGACTCCGGGCGGGAGCGGACCGCGTCCGTGCACTCCCACGCCCGGGGCGGATCCGCGTCCGGCCCGCCCAGGATCACCGGGCCCGGGGTCGCCTTCAGGGCCTCGCTGCCCGCCAGCGTGCACACGATCTGCGAGAGCGCCACCGGCGGCAGGTCCTCCGGCTTGCGGCTGAGCCGCACCGTGCCCGCCGGGTCGCCCGGCCTCGCCGCTCCCGCCGACAGCCCGACCGGGACCTCGCTCGTGAAGCCGGCGTCCCGCTCCTCCGTGGTCGGCGTCCGCTCCAGCGCTTCCAGCAGGGCCTGCGCGACCATCGCCAGCGGGTCCCGTACGGGCTTCTTCTCGGGCACCGGAACCACGCGCTCCACGCCCACCAGCTGCGATCCGCAGATCAGCTCCACCGTGGCCCGGAAGCCCTGCACCCCGCTCGGCTGTTCCTGGGTGTCGCAGGAAACCCGCGACGGCGCCGGGCCGACGTCCACCGGCACGGTCGTGGCCCGGATCCCGCAGGCCGACGTCGCGAGCAACAGGACCGCGACCATCGGCAGAGTCCTACGCATCCTCGTCACCCGCGAGCACCTTTCCCACGTCCACCGGCAGCCGCAGCGTGAACAGCGCCCCACCGCCCGGCACATTGGCGGCGGTGATGTCGCCGCCGTGGATGTGCGCGTTCTCCATCGCGATCGACAGGCCGAGCCCGCTGCCGTCCGACTTCGGCCGCGACGCGCTCGCCTTGTAGAACCGGTCGAAGACGTGCGGCAGGACCTCCTCGGGAATGCCCGGACCGTTGTCCTGCACCGCGATGACCAGCCACTCCCCCTCCACCGTCACCGACACCCGTACCGGCGAGCCGCCGTGCTTGAGCGCGTTGCCGATGAGGTTGGCGAGGATGACGTCGAGGCGGCGCGGGTCGAGGCGGGCCACGATGCCCCGCTCGGCGTCGAGTTCGACCGCGTCGAGCCAGGCCCGGGCGTCGATGCAGGCCGTGACCTGGTCGGCGACGTTGACGTCGTCCAGCACGAGCTTGGCCGTACCCGCGTCGAAGCGGGTGACCTCCATCAGGTTCTCCACCAGGTCGTTGAGGCGGCGCGTCTCGCTGACGACGAGCGCGACGGCCGGTGCGATCATCGGATCGAGGTCGTCGACCTCCTCCTCCAGGACCTCGGCCACCGCCGTCAGCGCGGTCAGCGGCGTCCGTAGCTCGTGCGACATGTCCGCGACGAAGCGCCGGCTCGACTCCTCCCGCGCGCTCATGTCGGCGACCTTCTTCTCCAGCGCCTCGGCCGTCTTGTTGAAGGTGTGCGACAGGTCGGCGAGTTCGTCCGTGCCCGACACGTCGAGGCGGTGGTCCAGCTCGCCCTCGCCGAGCCGCCGCGCCGCGTCCCCGAGCCGCTGCACGGGCTTGAGCACCGTGCGGGCCGCGGCCTGCGCCAGCAGGGCGGAGCCGAGCAGCGCGAGGCAGGTGGCGATGGTCAGCGACCAGCCGAGCGCGTTCAGGTCGTCCCGCTCCTGCGCGAGGGACTTGTACATGTAGCCGGTGAGCCCGCCACCCACGACGCGCGTCCCGCCGACCAGGTACGGATTGCCGCGCGGCTTCGTCCGCTGCCAGTAGACGTGGTACTCGGAGTCGTTCGCGGCGGTGGTCTTCTGCCGGTCGTTCACCGCGTTCTGCAGGGACTTCGGTACGTTGGCCAGCCCGAAGGAGTCGGGCCCCGCCGCGCCGAAGATCTGCCGGTTGTCCTTGCCCACCTGCACCAGCAGCACGCTGTATCCGGGGCTGCTGCCCGCCATCAGTTCGGCGGTGCGCTGCAGTTCCTCGGCGGTGGGATCGGCGGGCAGCGCGGCGGCCCGGTTCTGCATCTCCTGCCGGAAGTCGCCGAGGGCGGCGTCCTGGACGCGGGTGAGGACGGCCTCGCGGTTGAGCCAGTAGGCGATGCCGGAGGCCGAGACCGCGGCCGTGAGCGCGACCAGGCAGAACACCATGAGGAGCCGCAGCCGCAGGCTGGTCCAGCGCCGGCCCGCGAGCAACGACCGGATCACTGCGGTGAGTCCAGGCGGTAGCCCACACCTCGGACGGTACGGATCAGGGTGGGCGAGGACGGCACGTCCTCGACCTTGGCGCGCAGCCGCTGCACGCAGGCGTCGACGAGCCGCGAGTCACCGAGGTAGTCGTGCTCCCAGACCAGCCGCAGCAGCTGCTGGCGCGAGAGCGCCTGCCCGGGCCGGCGGCTCAGTTCGAGCAGCAGCCGCAGCTCGGTCGGCGTGAGCTGCAGGTCCTCGCCGTTCTTGGTCACCGTCATGGCGGCCCGGTCGATGACCAGGGAGCCGAAGCTCGCCGAGTCGCTCGACTCGCGCTCGCCGCGGCGCAGTACCGCCCGGATCCGGGCGTCGAGGACCCGGCCCTGGACGGGCTTGACCACGTAGTCGTCGGCCCCGGACTCCAGGCCGACCACCACGTCGATGTCGTCGCTGCGCGCGGTGAGCAGGATGATCGGCAGCTGGTCGGTGCGGCGGATCCGCCGGCACACCTCGAAGCCGTCGATCCCGGGCAGCATCACGTCCAGCACGATCAGGTCCGGCCGCTGCTCGCGCAGCAGTTTCAGGCCGTCCTCGCCCGTCGCCGCGGTGGCCACACGGTGGCCCTGGCGAGACAGGGAGAGTTCGAGGGCCGTGCGGATGGCGTCGTCGTCCTCGATCAGCAACAGGAAAGGCACGGGCTCATTCTGTCCCATCGGCAGTCGGGAGTTCGACCGTCGCGCGACGTGATCCTGTCGGGGTCCTGTCAGAAGTCGCTGTGACACGGCTGTGACAGTCGACGGACACCCCGGTTAAGTCGGCGGGGCAATCTTTTCATCAACGCACAACGGACCGAAGCACAGACACTCCACGACGGGGGGCGCGAGATGAACACGCTGCACAGCACCAGCACCGGCGCGGTTGTCACGCGGCTGCACGATGTGAACCGCCGGGCGGGTGTCCGTACGGTGGCGGTCGCCCGTCCCCGGCCGGCCCACGTCGTAGCCATTGACGCGAACCAGTACCAGGCGGTTCCCGCCACCGAGGCGGCTCCTTCCTCCATCTCGGAGGCGGAGTTCACGGCGTACGTCCAGGAGCGGCGTGCCGCCCTGTACGCGACGGCCTTCCACCTCACCGGCGACCGGTACGAGGCGGAGGACCTGCTGCAGAGCGCGCTGTTCTCCACCTACCGTGCCTGGGACCGGATCAGCGACAAGGCGGCCGTCGGCGGCTACCTGCGTCGCACGATGACGAACCTGCACATCAGCGCGTGGCGTCGGCGCAAGCTCAACGAGTACCCGACGGAGGAGCTGCCGGAGACGGCCTCCGACACGGACGCGATGCGCGGTACGGAGCTGCGCGCGGTGCTGTGGCAGGCCCTGACCCGGATCCCGGAGCCGCAGCGCACGATGCTGGTGCTCCGCTACTACGAGGGCCGCACGGACCCGGAGATCGCGGAGATCCTCGGCATCAGCGTCGGCACCGTGAAGTCGAGCATCTGGCGCTCGCTGCGCCGCCTGCGGGAGGACGAGGCGCTCAGCTTCGGCCGTGACGAGGCGGAGTCCTTCGAGGAGCTCGTCGCGTAACGCGGCACACACAGAAGCCATCGGGCCAGGGGGCCCGTCCTACGGGGGTGGGGCGGGGGCCGCGGGGGGAAAAGGCGGGATCGAGCGGACGGGGGTCCGCCTGGTCCCGCCTTTTCATATGTCGGCCGCGCCGCGCCGCGCCGAGGCCACGGCCCCGGCGCGGCACCGGTCCGGCGGCTACGCGGGGGTCGTCGCGCGGTGGCGGCCCGCTGCGGCCGCCGCCAGGCGGCCGAGGGCCTCGTCGCCGGCGCAGGCGTGCGCGCCCAGGGCGACGTGGCGGGCCACGATGCCGCGTTCGGCGCGCATCAGCCGCAGGCCCCTGCGCAGCAGGAACGGCACCGACTTGCGGCCTTCCCGCAGGTCGCGGGCGAGCCGGCGACGGAAGGTCGTCGAGGGGCGCCCCCGCAGGCAGATGGCGTCCGCGAGGAGACCGAGCTCCTGGCAGCGGGCGGCCACGTCGGCGGCGAAGATGCCCTCCGCGATGAACAGCGGGGTGCGGGCGATGTCGAGGCTCTCGGTGCCCGTGCGGGAACTCGTCGCGATGTCGTAGACGGGGACGTTCGTCCGTCCCGCCGCGCACAGGTCGGCGATCGCGGCGACCGCCGCGTCCGCGTCCCAGGACAGCGGGGAGTCCCAGTCGATGTCGGAGCTGCCGTCGACGAGCGGGAGGGTGGGGTCGACACCCTCCTTGTAGAAGTCGTCGAGGCGCAGCACGGGCAGCCCTGAGCGGGCGGCCAGCGAGGATTTTCCGGAGCCCGACGGACCGGTCAGCAGGACGACGCGGGTCGGCGAAGAAGAGGGGGAGCTCACGGGACACCAGTCTGAACCATTCCCCCGGGTAGGGGATCCTCCTGGTGGCCGGTTGGTGTCCAGGAACACACCTCAACTACGCTGCGTGCGCACGCGACCACGACCTCAGGCGGGATCCCCATGGCACGTCACGCAGCCCCTTCCCTTCCGAACCGGCTCCGCAGCGCGGGACTGACCGTCTCGATGGCCGGTGCGGCCCTGGCGATGGCCGCGGGCGGGGCGCAGGCCGGTGAACTCGACATCCCGGCGGCCCTGTCCGGGGTCGCCGACCCGATCGCGAACCTCAAGGTGAATCCGCTCGCCCACACCGGTGTGGACCCGCTGGACAACGGCGTCGCCACGAAGGTCGCCGACTTCCCCTCCGTCGGGACCGGCATGGTGACGGGGATCCTCACCCAGGGGCCCTCGGTGGGCGAACTCCCCGCGGCGGCGGCCTCGTCCCTCCTGGGCCCCCTCACCCCCCGCTAGTCCCACCACACCTCCGGCGAGTGAGCCGAAGGCGGCGCGCCGGCGAAGGCGGGCGAGCGCCCGGAGGAACCGTGAGGAACGAGCGGTTTCGAGGACGCACGCACGCCTGGAGCCGGCAGAAGCGCCGCCGGAGGCGAACCGAGCCCAAAAATGAGGAGGCCCCGACAGCGCGGGGGACGCTGCCGGGGCCGGTCTCGTACGGGGGCCTGTCCCGGGGGACTAGTAGGACGAGCCGCCCGCGCCCAGCGACCCGGTGGGGTGCCAGACGGTCTTGGTCTCCAGGAACGCCGTCATGCGGGAGGTGCCCGGGTCGGCGCTCCAGTCGTCCACAGGCTGTGGACGCAGGACGCGCTTGAGGTTGTCGGCCGCCGCGATCTCCAGCTCCTTGGCCAGCGCCGCGTCGGCCCCGGCCAGGTCGATCGCGTTGACGTCCTGGTGGGAGGCCAGGTGCGGGCCCATCTCGCCGGCCTTGCCGGACAGGATGTTGACCACGCCGCCGGGCAGGTCGGAGGTGGCGAGCACCTCGCCCAGGGAGAGCGCCGGCAGCGGGGACCGCTCGCTCGCGATGACGACGACGGTGTTGCCCGTCGCGATCACCGGGGCGATCACCGAGACGAGGCCCAGGAAGGACGACTCCTGCGGGGCGACGACCGTGACCACACCGGTCGGCTCCGGGGTGGAGAGGTTGAAGAACGGGCCCGCGACCGGGTTGGCCCCGCCCACGATCTGGCCGATCTTGTCGGTCCAGCCCGCGTACCAGACCCAGCGGTCGATGGCCGCGTCGACGACCGCGCCGGCCTTCGACTTGGACAGGCCCTCCGCCTCGCCGACCTCACGGACGAACTGCTCGCGGCGGCCCTCCAGCATCTCGGCGATGCGGTAGAGGATCTGCCCGCGGTTGTACGCGGTCGCGCCGGACCAGCCGCCGAAGGCCTTGCGGGCCGCGACGACGGCGTCACGCGCGTCCTTGCGGGAGGACAGGGGGGCGTTGGCCAGCCACTTGCCCTTGCCACCCGACGATGTTTTCGCCGTCACTTCGTACACCCGGCCGCTCTCGGAGCGGGGGAACTTGCCCCCGACGTACAGCTTGTAGGTCTTGAAGACATGCAGGCGGGACGCCGCTGACTGATCAGACATCGAGGTAGCCCTCCAGGCCGTGGCGGCCGCCCTCGCGGCCGAAGCCCGACTCCTTGTAGCCGCCGAAGGGCGAGGTCGGGTCGAACTTGTTGAACGTGTTGGCCCAGACGACTCCGGCGCGGAGCTGGTTCGCGACCGCGAGGATGCGCGAGCCCTTCTCCGTCCAGATGCCGGCGGAGAGGCCGTACTGGCTGTTGTTGGCCTTGGCGACGGCCTCGTCGGGCGTACGGAAGGTCAGCACGGACAGCACCGGGCCGAAGATCTCGTCGCGGGCGACGGTGTGCGCCTGGGTGACGTTCGTGAAGAGCGTCGGGGCGAACCAGTAGCCGGAGGACGGCAGCTCGCACGCCGGGGACCAGCGCTCGGCGCCCTCGGCCTCACCGGTCTCCGCGAGCGCGGTGATCCGGGCGAGCTGCTCGGCGGAGTTGATCGCGCCGATGTCGGTGTTCTTGTCGAGCGGGTCGCCCAAGCGCAGCGTGGAGAGGCGGCGCTTGAGGGAGTCCAGCAGCTCGTCGTGGATCGACTCCTGGACCAGGAGGCGGGAGCCCGCGCAGCAGACCTGGCCCTGGTTGAAGAAGATGCCGTTGACGATGCCCTCGACGGCCTGGTCGATGGGGGCGTCGTCGAAGACGATGTTGGCGCCCTTGCCGCCCAGCTCCAGGGTGACCTTCTTGTCGGTGCCGGCGACGTGGCGGGCGATCTTCTTGCCCACGGCGGTCGAGCCGGTGAAGGCGACCTTGTTGACGTCCGGGTGCTCGACGAGGGCCGCGCCCGCGTCGCCGTAGCCGGTGAGGATGTTGACGACGCCCTTGGGCAGGCCCGCCTGGCGGCAGATGTCCGCGAAGAACAGCGCGGAGAGCGGGGTCGTCTCGGCGGGCTTCAGCACGACGGTGTTGCCGGTGGCGAGCGCCGGGGCGATCTTCCAGGCCAGCATCAGCAGCGGGAAGTTCCACGGGATGACCTGGCCGGCCACGCCCAGCGGACGCGGGTTCGGGCCGTAGCCCGCGTGGTCGAGCTTGTCGGCCCAGCCCGCGTAGTAGAAGAAGTGCGCGGCGACCAGCGGGAGGTCCGCGTCGCGGGTCTCCTTGATCGGCTTGCCGTTGTCCAGGGTCTCCAGGACGGCGAGCTCGCGGCTGCGCTCCTGGATGATCCGGGCGATGCGGAAGAGGTACTTGGCGCGCTCGGAGCCCGGCAGCGCGGACCAGGAGGCGAAGGCCTTGCGAGCGGCCTTCACGGCGCGGTCCACATCGGCGGCGCCGGCCTGGGCGACCTCGGCCAGCACCTCCTCGCTGCTCGGCGAGACGGTCTTGAAGACCTTGCCGTCGGCGGCGTCGGTGAACTCACCGTCGATGAAGAGCCCGTAGGAGGGGGCGATGTCGACGACCGAGCGGGACTCGGGAGCCGGTGCGTACTCGAATACAGATGCCATGGTGATCAGTCCACCGTCACGTAGTCGGGACCGGAGTAACGGCCGGTGCTCAGCTTCTGGCGCTGCATCAGCAGGTCGTTGAGCAGGCTGGAGGCGCCGAAACGGAACCAGTGGTTGCTCAGCCAGTCCTCGCCCACGGTCTCGTTGACCAGGACCAGGAACTTGATCGCGTCCTTGGTGGTGCGGATGCCGCCGGCCGGCTTCACGCCGATCTGGATTCCGGTCTGCGCGCGGAAGTCGCGTACGGCTTCGAGCATGAGCAGGGTGTTCGCCGGCGTGGCGTTGACCCCGACCTTGCCGGTCGACGTCTTGATGAAGTCGGCGCCCGCGAGCATGCCGATCCAGGAGGCGCGGCGGATGTTGTCGTAGGTCGACAGCTCGCCGGTCTCGAAGATGACCTTCAGGCGCGCGGCGCTGCCGTCCTCGCGGACGCAGGCCTCCTTGATGGCCTTGATCAGCTCGTACGTCTCCAGGTAGCGACCGGCGAGGAAGGCGCCACGGTCGATGACCATGTCGATCTCGTCGGCGCCGGCGGCGACGGCGTCACGGGTGTCGGCGAGCTTGACGGGCAGGGCGGCGCGGCCGGCCGGGAAGGCGGTCGCGACGGAGGCGATCTTGACGTCGGCGCCGTTCAGCGCGGCCTTCGCCGTGGCCACCATGTCGGGGTAGACACAGACGGCGGCCGTCGTCGGGGTCGTACGGTCGGTCGGATCGGGATGGACGGCCTTGGCGGAGAGCGCCCGGACCTTGCCCGGGGTGTCCGCGCCTTCCAGCGTCGTCAGGTCGATCATCGAGATGGCCAGGTCGATGGCGTACGCCTTGGCCGTCGTCTTGATCGAACGGGTGCCGAGGGAGGCCGCGCGGGCCTCCAGTCCGACAGCGTCGACGCCGGGCAGCCCGTGCAGGAAGCGGCGCAGCGCACTGTCGGACGTCGTCACGTCAGCGAATGCGGTGAGGGTGGTGGGCATGGTCACCAGATGAGCATATCTACGCGCGTAGCGACCTGTCACCCCCGCCCCCGGATCCGCTATGGAATCGACACCTCC